>JAUSIY010000043.1 GCA_030647735.1 bacterium | reverse complement strand
TTAGTGGGCCAAGCAGGGGTGGTGGGGGGTACCTTTCACGGTTTCTGTGCCCGAGTGCTACGCAAATATGGTCAAGCCATTGGCGTCGACCCTAACTTTGTTATTTTTGACCCCGGCGATCAGATTGACACGATTAAACAGGCTATGGCCGCCTTGGGAGTTGATGCTAAAACTACTAAGCCCTCCTCGGTCTTGGCCGCCATCTCCAGTGCCAAAAATGAATTGGTTTCGGCTGACGAATACGCCAACTATGCCCGGGGGACTTGGCAACAAACCGTGGCTAAAGTGTATTTGACGTATCAACAACTCCTGCAAAGGTTTCGGGCTCTGGATTTTGACGACCTCCTGGTTAAAACTGTGTCTTTGCTGAAAACTCACCCAGAAACACTGGAAAAACTGCGCCATATTTTCCAGCATATCCTGGTTGATGAATACCAGGATACTAACAAGGCCCAGTATGAAATCACTAAGTTACTGGCCCAGAGCCACCGGCAGCTCACTGTAGTGGGTGATGCCAGTCAAGCTATCTATAGCTGGCGGGGGGCAGATTACCGGAACTTATTACTGTTAAAGCAAGATTTCCCAGATCTGACTACGGTTAACTTGGAACAGAATTATCGTTCCACTCAGAATATTTTAGACGCTGCCTATTCAGTAATTTCTCACAATAAAAATCACCCCATATTAAAATTATGGACAGATCGATCTGGAGGAGAAAAGTTAACTCTCTTCGAAGCTGATAGTGAAGGAGGAGAGGCTTGGTTCATCACTCTGACCATCCAGGCCGGCCTTGATCTGGGGGGTAAATTTTCTGATTATGCCGTACTGTACCGGACTAACGCCCAGTCCCGGGTATTGGAGGAGGCCTTTCTGCATGCCGGCATTCCTTATGTGCTAGTGGGCGGAGTCCGTTTTTATGAACGCAAGGAAATTAAAGATGTGCTGTGTTACCTTCGCTTGTTGTTAAATCCAGACGATGACGTGTCCAGAAAAAGAGCCGAAAAAATTGGCAAAACCAGATTGCAAAAACTGGAAAGTTCCGCCGGCTCAATTCTTAAAACCAAGTCGAGTCTGAAAATATTAGACGAAGTGATTAAAATCACCGGATATTTGGATCTGTATCAAGAAGATAACGAAGAGGATTTGGCCCGGCTGGAAAACATTAAAGAGCTGCGCAGTGTGGCTGAACAGTTCCCGATACTGGCCGACTTTTTAGAAAATGTGGCTCTCACCGAAAAAGAAAGCCGCAGATATCGGCGGACTGATTCCGGATTAGGAGCGGTCACTCTGATGACTTTACATGCGGCCAAAGGACTGGAGTTTAACACCGTGTTCATGGTAGGTATGGAAGAAGGACTATTCCCTCACTCCCGCACCCTATTGGATCCAGCCGAAATGGAAGAGGAACGCCGGTTGGCGTATGTGGGAATTACCCGGGCCATGAATAAACTCTACTTAACCTATGCCCGCAGAAGACTGTACTTTGGCCAATCCGGATCTAATCCCGTTTCCCGCTTTTTGGCAGATATTCCCGAGTCTCTTTTAGAAGGATCTCTAGCTAGCCGCCCCCAATCCGTAACTAAAAAAGTTAGCTCTGCTTGGGGTTTTGACGAGTCAGGTAATTGGAAATGGTCACCAGACGACGACCTGCCGTTTTAAACACTGCCCCGATAAACATAGTAAAATTAGCCCATGCACCCGCTACAAACTCCCGCCTGGGAAGAATTTAGAAAAAATACTGGGGGAGATACTTCCCGAATCGATGGTTTCCTCATTACTTGGCACCGTATTCCCTTTACTCCGTTTAAGGTGGGTTACTTGCCCAAATCTGAATTGCCCACCTTACCCGAAATCAGAAATATTGAAAAGGCAGCCAGGCAAAAAAATGCTCTGTTAGTTCGCCTAGAACCGGACGCTACCCGGACTGAGTCTAAAAATTGGCTGCGCTCATACGGGGAAATTCTGCGACTAGGACGCACCTTATTCACCCCCCAAACTTTCTATTTGTATTTAGATAAGAGTGAGGAAGAATTATTAGCGGCCATGCATCCCAAGGCCCGTTATAATATTCGCTTGGCTCAAAAAAAAGGAGTGATTATCGAGGAAGACAATTCTGAAACGGCCTTTAAAAGATATCTGGAATTGACGTTTGGGGAAACTACCCGTCGGCAAAGATTTTATGCTCATACCGAAACATATCATCGTCACATGTGGGCAGCCATGCACGGAGCAAAAATCGCCCACTTATTCACCGCTAAGTATCAGGGAAAAATATTGGTCACCTGGATTTTGTTTAAACAGGATGGCCGATTATTCTTTCCTTACGGGGCAAGTAGTGAAGAACATCGTGATGTCCAAGCACCCAGTCTAATGTTGTGGGAAACTGCCCGCTGGGGAAAACAACAAGGCTGTTTGATTTATGATCTCTGGGGAGCAGAAGAAGGTAAGGGTTTCAACCGGTTTAAAGAACAATTTGGACCCCAGTTAATCGACTTAGTGGGAACTTGGGATTTGGTTATCAATCCGTTAATATACCCTTTCTACAGACTTGCCGAAGAAATCAGATGGATAATACTGAGAGCAATCAAATAAACCAGGATCTGCGCCAATCTACCCCTTACGCTAAGTATATGCAAGAAATTGGTTGGCGAATTGAGTCAGTAAAAAATGTGTCTATTTTCATCCGTCCTCTGGGTATACTTGGGGCCATTGCCAAAATTCAACGGGCGCCTCTCCCTCTTCCTTGGGGAAAAATAGATCCCATCTTAAAAAAACATCGCGTCTGGATGACTAAGCTGGAGCCCTGGGATGTCAAGCTGGCAAATCTGAAGTCAAAAGGGTTCCGTCAGGATCGCTGGCCATTACTGGCCACCAAAACTCAACGTATTAATTTATCCGTTTCTCTTCCTGGCATTAAATCTGGGTTTAAAAAGGACGCTCGGTATTCTCTACGTAAATCCGAAGGCCTGCATTTGTCGTCAGAGAGGAATAATTTCCCCAAGTTTTATTCTATTTGGACCAAAGCAAACAGAGTTAAGAAATTATGGACTCCTCCCCGCCACCAGTTTGATTCCTTAATTAAAGCTTTCGGATCAAATTGTTTTTGTATTACAGTCAAGGAGTCGGCTGGAGCTCTCGTCCTCGTCCATCAGAAAATTGCATATTATTATTACGCTGCATCTTTGCCTGAGGCCAAGCGCTTATCTCTACCTTATTTTGTAGTTTGGAATTTAATCAAAGAGGCAAAAAAACAAGGCTGTGTTACTTGGGATTGGGAAGGTATTTTCGATCTCCGCTGGCCCACTAAATCCTGGAAAGGTTTTACTCATTTCAAAAAATCATTTGGGGGGGAAGAAATATCTTTCCCAGGTAGTTTCACTCGCTGGTTTTGAAATCGCACAGCATGTGATACTCACAGGATTGGCATAGTCTTGAACCACTGCATTTAAAATCGGCCGCTGATATTTGATCGGCGTAGTCAAAAATTTGGGCCACTGCCTGATGAAGTTGTTCGGTTGTTCTTTTGGTAGACATTTTTTTCTCCCCGCCAGCATCAAAATAATATAAACTTAATTTAACTTCATCCGGATCTTTACCCAAAGGAGGCTGGCGCAGAGATGTAGCAGCCAGAGCGTAAAAAGACATCTGCAAGTCGGAATCAATTTCTTTTTGGGTAGGCACTTTGGCCCCAGTTTTATAATCGATAATCTCTATTGAGCCATCAACTAGTTCGTCCACCCGGTCAATCTTACCGCCAATCTTTATCTGTCGGCCATTTAGTTTCAATGGCACCATAAACATTTCTTCAAGAATCGGGGTTTTAATTTTGGGGTCGTACTCCTCAGCCAGATAATCAGTTAACAACTTCTGGCCTTTGGCAAAAAACAGTTTCTCGTGCTGTTTGGACTCATACCCCACCTGAATCCAATCCCGGGCAAATAATTTTAATAGATCTTGTCCCCGATCGGCATAAAAATGACTGAGAGCCAGATGAATGGAAGAGCCAAAACTCTGAGCCGCTGAAGGTGGGGTAGGGATTTTCAAGATGTATCTGGCTTTATAATGTAAGGGGCAGGTCAAAAACGTCTGAATTTGAGTGTAGCTGAGATAATCAATTTTCACTTTTTCTGATGCCTGTTGACCTGCAACAGGGATTTGGCTGGGCTGCCAATCTAGCAAAGAGGGTTGGGTTAAGGAGGAAGTCGGAGTTGAGATTGTTTCTCCCAACGCCTCAACCACGAACGGAGAAACCTTTTTTTCCTTCCGGCTGTCGCCATAGAAGTTTGCGGCAGTTAAAAATAATCTGTCCCTGGCTCTGGTCATAGCCACATAAAATAATCTTCTTTCTTCCTGCTGATGAAAATCCCCAGTAGGTAATTCTTCCTTAATTAGTTCTTCCGGAATGGGAATAGGTTCTTTTTTATCCGTGCTGGGAAATCTCAGCGAGACCAGATTAACTACAAAAACCACCTCAAATTCCAGTCCTTTTGCAGAATGGACGGTTAAAATATTGACTGCATCATTACCACTCCAATCTGTAGAGCTAGCCAATGGAGATTCGCCTAACTGCATCGCTAAATCAATCCAGTCCATTACTGAACTTACTGAGGCCTCCTCGTGAGTCGACTCAAAATCTTTTAAGCGACTGAAAAACTTAGAAATGTTGGCCGCCTGCTTTTCATCAATTGGCGGAGCATAGTCCAGCATGGCTTTTAATATTCCTGATTCCTGCAGAAAGTCATAGAGGATTTCACCAGCCGTGTGAGAGGTGATCATTTGCAAGTGCTTTTGGATCAATTGAATCACTTTTAAGACATTTGCCTGGTCGGATTTTTCAGCTGTTTCAAATAAACTGAGATTGTTTCTTTTGGCAGAAATGGAAATCTCAACTATTTCCCTTCCACTGATTTTCCACCACGGCATTGCTAGTACCCGATAAAAAGCCGGGTCGCTAGTGAAGTCCCTCAACACCTGAAGGTAAGCAATTAGATCTTTTACTTCAGACTGCTTGAATAGTTGTCCCGGCCCCAAAAACTGTTGCGGAATGCCAGCGTGAGTCAAGGCCCTGACAAACGGTTCTGCGTGGTTGTTAGCCCGGACTAAAATGGCGAAGTCCTTATATGCCAAATTTGGATTTTCTGATTTAAGTTCACTGATTTTTTTAACTACCAGCTCTGCTTCCTCACTAACGTTTACCGCGTGCAAAAATTCTATCTTGCTTCCTTTTGTTTTTCGAACCGCTGACAGTTTTTTGTCAATTTTTTCGGCTATCTCCAACCGGTCGGGATTATTATGTTGAATCAACTGGTAGGCTTGATCCAGAATAACTTGGGTTGATCTGTAATTTTTGGTTAGCACCACCAGCTTGGCTTTGGGGTAGGTTTTTCTAAACTGTACTACATTGGAAATGGCTGCTCCCCGCCATCTGTAAATGGCCTGATCGTCGTCGGCTACCACAGTTAAATTTTGCAGCTTACCTGCTAGAAGATTAACCAACTGATTTTGGGCATAGTTGGTATCCTGAAATTCATCCACCAAAATATATTTGAACTTGGAGGTATATTTGGCCAATACATTAGGGCGTTGTCTAAATAATTGCAGGGCGTTCTCGATTAAGTCTCCGAATTCCATTACTCCCTGTTTAATCTTTAATTCGGACCATTGGGCAGATACCCGAGCTAACTCCTGCCACTTTTGTTTCTCCATTTCCTCTCCGGTAAATTTCTTTACCCAGCTAAGATATGCCTCTGTGGAAATGTCTTCATCACCCAGCCGGGAAAAGTGCTGCAGTAATCCCCCGATGAATTTATTAGGATTACCCAAGGGACGAAAGTAATTTAAGTCAAATTTAAAAAGATGTTTCTTAAACAAGGCAATGGCGTCCGTCTCGGACAAAAGTTTAAACGAAGTGTCAAAACCTGCCGCGAGCCCCTCATCTCTTAAGATCCGGTCACAAAAAGAATGAAAGGTCATCACCCACATCTGGGTATAGCCGTAAGGCAGGGCTACATCAATTCTTTCCTCCATTTCTCCCGCGGCTTTTTCAGTGAATGTCAGTCCCAATATTTCTTCGGGTCTGGCTAACTCTTGTAAAGTCAGCCATTTGATTCTTTCGGTTACTACTGTCGTTTTGCCGGTCCCAGCCCCGGCAATAATCAGTAACGGACCACTCCCGTGCTGAATAGCATCGGACTGTTCCGGGTTTAATTTTTTCTCAGCCAGCATGCAGCCATTATAATGCTAGATATGTCAGTCTGTGGATTAGATGAATGTGGCCGGGGAGCTCTGGCCGGACCGCTGGTGGCTGCAGCAGTAGTGCTGACTACTCCGCGGCAAACTATCTCCCGCCTGGCCCAGGTAAAACTAAAAGATAGTAAACTACTCAAGCCTCATCAGCACCGCAAAATTTACCGGGCTCTGGTCAAAACCGGAGCAACCATCAGAGTGGAAGTCATCTCTCATCGGCAAATTAATACTCGGGGAATTGGCTGGGCCAACCGGGAAATCTTCCGCCGCTTGATCCATCAGATAGAAGCCGATGAATATATTGCCGACGGAACTTTGAAGTTGGGTAGGTTTAACGGTAAGTCTGCGCTTGTGCATAGTGTAATCAATGCAGATGCCATTATTCCGGCTACTATTGCCGCAGGTATTGTTGCCAAAGTAGAAAGAGATAAATTAATGTTGGCCTTGCACAAGGAATTTCCTAAGTATGGCTGGAAAACCAATACTGGTCACGGCACCAGAAAACACATCCAAGCTATCGTTGATCACGGTTCAACTAAATACCACCGCAGTGTATTTGTTACCACGGCCTTAAGAAACAATGCAACACGTGGCCATCATGTCTAAAGCGTTCGGGGATTTAATACCCCGGATATTAAGTGGTCAGAAAAAAATTGAGTCCCGCTGGAGCAAACATAAAATTTCCCCCTGGAATAAAGTTCAGCCGGGAGATATTGTCTATTTTAAAAATTCTGGTGGTCCGATAATTGCCAGGGCCCAAGTTGATAAAGTGATTCAGTTTGACAACTTAACTCCCCCAAAAGTAAAAGGGATTCTGAGTCAGTATCGAGTTGAAGCTGCTTATAACTGGGCCAAACAAAAAAAGTGTTGCGTGCTGATTTTTCTGAAAAACTCTCAATCAGTTAAACCTTTTAAAATCAATAAATCTGGTTATGGTTCAGCAGCAGCGTGGTTGTGTGCCAAAAACGTAAAGCAAATATCTCTTTAGTCACCGATAATTCGATGATAAAACTCGTATTTTTTCTCTTGATACTCTTTAAACGACTTCCCATTTAGTCCTTGTTTAAGCTGTTCATATTCTAATAATATTTCTGGATTTCTCCGCAATTCTTCGTAAATTTTTATTTGCCTACCCATACTTTCCGTGTCGGGGTCAGTTAAATATAGTTCACCATCAAATCCGTCTTTTTGAAACTTCCAGGAAAATGAATCGGGCCGAGAGGACTTTGGCTGGCCAAAAAGTTCTATTAATCCATCAAGGTAATTAGGAATCGTGTCGGTAGAAGCCAGGCAATATATATCTAAGTCTCCTTGACCTGATATACCTAAGCTGGAAGCTCCTAGGTAGATTACTTTAAGATCAGGATAGCGCTGGCAAATTGATTTAATGATCTCTGAAGCTGTTTCCTTAACTCGGGGGTCGTATGGAAGTATCTTTACTATTTTGTCAGATGGGATTTTGGACAAGAAGTTAATTTCCCCTTGATTGAGCATGGTTGCTACTTCTTTTTGGCTGCTTTGGGAGCCGGGTTCTTTGAAGCGCTCTTGGCTAAAAGTTTAGACAGCCTGGATTTAAGCCTGGCTGCCTTGTTTTTGTGAATCACGTGAGTCTTGGCCGCACGATCCAGACGACTGAAAGCCTCGGTTAAAGCTTTGGCATTTGGCTTCTGGCGCATCTTTTTGACAGCGTTTTTATACAAATTTTTGACCCGCAAATTAACAACGACCCTTCGTTTATCAGCTCGTTGCTTTCTAATTGCTCCTACTGTAATTGGCATAACTAGCTATAATTATAACATCTAACATGCGGGATATCTTCAAAAACGGTACCAGTCTGCTGTTTCGCAAACAAACCGGGATTCTTTCAGCGGCTTTTGTGATTATGGCTACCTACAGCCTATCTTACATAGTTGGCCTGTTTAAATCCCGATTACTGATTTCTCACTTCTTTGGCACAGCGGCTGCTCAACTAGACGTGTATTACGCTGCCCTGGTCATCCCGGATACCATCTTTCAATTGTTAGTCATCGGGTCTTTGTCAGCAGCCTTCATTCCTGCCTTTACCCGGTACCTAAAAGAGAATGAACCAACCGCTTGGAAAATGGCTGCCGCAACTATGAATCTGGTTTTGGTTGTCTTCATGGTTATTTGTTCAGTGGTCTTCTTGTTAGCTACCCCCTTAGCTCGCCTCATCGCCCCTGGGTTTTCCCCTGTCCAAATAGTCATGATGAGCAATCTACTGCGAATTATGCTGGGAGCCCAGCTATTCTTTTCCGTGTCCGGCTTTTTAACCGGAGTTATCCAATCTCATCAGCGCTTTTTAATCCCGGCCATGGCTCCAGTAGCTTATAACCTGGGGATTATCGGTGGCATTTTGTTTCTGTCTCCCATGTGGGGCATTTACGGACCAGCAGCAGGCATGGTCATTGGAGCTATTTTGCATATGGCTGTTCAACTTCCCCTAGCTTACAAGCTGGGCTTCCGCTTTATGCCCATTTTTAACCTAAAGTTACCTGGAGTAAAAGAGGTTGCCAAACTCATGCCTCCCCGAGCCCTGGCCCTTGGAATTGATCAGATAGAACAGTTCGTCGCCGTCACTTTGGCCTCCATGCTATCAGCCGGCTCATTGTCTTTGTTAAACGTAGCCCGACTTGTCTACACCATCCCCACTTTGCTATTTGGCTCAACCATCGGTCAGGCGGCCTTACCCACGCTGTCACAGTTATCAGCTCAAAAAAACCCGGAGCTGTTTCGGCAAACCCTGTCTAATGCTTTTCATCAGGTCGCCTTTTTGGCCATGCCAGTCAGCGTGTTATTGATTGTACTGCGTATCCCAATTATCCGGATTGTCTTTGGAGCCAGTACTTTTCCTTGGCCAGCAACTCTACTGGCAGGCAAAACTTTAGGAGTCTTGGCCATTTCAGCATCTTTTTATGCCACCATGCAGTTGATCATCCGCGGCTTCTACGCTTTGCACGATACTAAAACACCGCTCTTTGTCGGCCTAGCGGCAGCTATCTTTGATGCAGTCCTTAGTGTGATTGGCGTCTGGGTATTGAACTTGGGCATTGTCGGCATTGCCCTAGCCTTAACTGCCACGGCTATTTTGGAGACCAGTGTTTTGTCAGTCCTTCTTTATAAGCGAATTAGTTCTACGGGGTACTTTGGAGAAATAGTTATCCCCCTGGTAAAGATGGTTAGCATTAGTTTGGTTACGGGGTTTGGTTTGTGGTTACCCATGCGTCTGTTAGATCAGTTCATCTTTGACACCACTCGGACCCTGCCCTTAATTGCTCTGACCTTAATTACCTCAATCTTCGGGATGACTGTCTATATGGGGTTGTCATATCTATTCAAAGTCGAGCAACTCGGTGCTTTCATTAACCTAATTAAACGTGTGCGTCAGTGGCGGCAAATCATTTCCCCACCCACAACCGAACCTCTTATCATACCTGCTCCGGATCAGAACTAACCCGGCTCTGTTAAAATTAGCCTCATGCAAAATATCAGAAACTTTGCGATTATCGCGCACATAGACCATGGTAAGTCGACTCTAGCCGACCGGATGCTGGAAATTACCCACACTGTGGAGATGCGACGCATGCAAAATCAACTGTTAGACAGTAACCCCATCGAGCGGGAGCGGGGTATTACCATCAAACTAGCCCCGGTCCGAATGGAATACCAAGGATATATCTTTAATCTGATAGACACTCCGGGCCACGTAGATTTTTCGTACGAGGTCTCCCGTTCTTTGGCGGCCTGCGAAGGGACCGTTCTGCTGGTCGACGCTACCCAAGGAGTTCAAGCCCAAACCCTGTCTCACTTCCATCAGGCCCAGAAACTAGGATTGGCCATCATTCCTGTGGTCAACAAAATTGACGTGTCCTCTGCAGATGTCGCTGGAACCAAAAAACAAATGCACGATATTCTAGGCTTTAGTTCTGATTCAATTCTGGAAGTATCAGCCAAAACCGGCCAAGGGGTGGCTGAATTGCTCCAGGAGATAATTAAGCAAGTCCCTTGCCCCGTATCTACTCTGTCCACTGCCACTCGAGCTCTGGTGTTTAATTCCAATTTTGATTCGCATTTAGGAGTAGTTGCCTGGATCAAAGTGGTCGACGGGGAAATAATGGCCAAAGACAAACTCCAATTACTGATAACTAAATCTCCAGCGGCTGCTGTAGAAGTGGGAACTTTTTCCCCCGCCCGTAAACCGGCGAGTAAACTCTCCGCCGGCGAAGTTGGCTACATAGTCACTAATCTCAAAGATGTAGCCCAACTGCAAGTTGGAGACACGCTGACTAAGGTCCCTGTATCCCCAAATCTAGTAGCTTTACCTGGCTATCAACCCATAAAACCGGTGGTCTTCATCGGTCTCTACCCTACTGAAGGAGCAGAAATTAACCTCCTGCGTGACGCATTGTCTAAGTTGAAGTTATCGGACAGCGCCCTCAGTTATGCTCCGGAACACTCGCCTGCTCTCGGCAACGGTTTCAGAGTGGGTCTGTTGGGCTTACTGCACGCAGACATTGTTCAGGAAAGACTGGAGAGGGAATTTGGACTAAGTCTGATTGCCTCCGCCCCCTCTGTCAGCTATCAAATTACCAAAACTAATGGGGAAGTAATGTTTATTTCTAAGGCGGCAGATTTACCAGATATCTCCCAAGTCGCCCAAATCAGTGAGCCGATGATTAATCTATCCATTTTTGTTCCCGAGACCTATGTAGGCACAGTCATGCAGCTCTGCCAAAATTACCGGGCCACTATGCTGAATATGGAGTATCTCAATAAACTAGTGCATTTGACTTACCGCATGCCTTTTGCTGAACTGATCCGCAGTTTTTATGATCAGTTGAAAAGTGCTTCTTCGGGTTACGCTACTTTAGATTATGAATTCACCGGCCATACCCCAGCCGATTTAGCTAAACTGGATATTCTGGTCGGAGGAGAAAAAGTCGACGCTTTATCTCAAATTGTCCCCCGGGAAAAAGCAGACGGACTGGGCCGAAGTCTGGTGGAAAAAATTAAAGATATTATTCCCCGGCAGAACTTTGAGATCGCCATCCAGGCCGCCATTGGAGGAAAAATTCTGGCCCGGGCCGATATTAAACCCTTCAGAAAAGACGTCACTGCCAAACTGTACGGAGGGGATCAAACTCGCAAAGACAAACTCCTCAAAAAACAGAAAAAAGGTAAGGCCCGCATGAAGAGAGTCGGTCAGGTAGATATCCCCCAGGAAGCGTTTTTATCAATCCTGCAGGTGTAACTACTGCGATGTGGTTGCTTCAGCAGTAGAGGTCAGAGGAGTCAGTTCCAATAACTCCACACTGTTGGGGGACATAGCCACTTGATACTGCAAAACAGCTGCGTCAGTAGCGACTTGTTCAGAAGTAGTTTTGGCTCCCAGTCCTGTTTGTTTAATAGTGAAAGTTCCTGGTTGTAAGTTGATGAAGGTTACAGGAACCACTTCACTGTGAGTCCCTTTAGGGTCGTAGTTCACTACCAACACCTGGTATGTTTTACCGTCTTGGGCAGCAATGGCCCGTACCCAAGTACCCTCACCCGTCAAGCCCAGTCGTTCACCTCCTAATCGAGATAAAAAGGCAATTGCATTGTAGCGGGGCTTCACTGCACCGGTGTCAGTCAATAATCCCCAACCTCCAGTACTGTTGGGCGCGTCTTTAATAGAAAAGTTAAACCCGTAACTAACTTCATACAATAACTCCCTGGCAGAAGCTATTGCGTGAGCCGCGCCGACTTTACTGTTATTGACTTCTGCCTTATCCGAACTGGGACCCATTTCGGAAACAATTTTTTCTACGTGAGCAAAGTAAGGGTGACTGTCTAACCACCGTTGGACGTTGTCTACGTCCTCAGTATATTTTTCAATATCCAAGCCGTAATGATGCCAGGAGAAAAAATCGAGCCGTAATTTGTTATCCAAAATAAATGGAAAGAAGTTATCCATCCAGTTTTTGTATAACGCCGTCGTGGCGGGACCACCAAATTTAAAAGGCCTCACTCCCCGAGCGGCCTGAGCGCCCCGAGAGGAATAAATGTACAGTTTCTTGTAATCTTTCCGGCCACCCATCTTCCAACCTCCAAATAAATCCGGCTCGTTCCACACTTCGTAATACACGTTTTCTATTCCCTTTTCACCACTGTAGTGCTCAATGGTTTTTTGTACAACCAAAGCCCATTCATCATAGTTACTGGGTTCAGCTACGATATCTCCGCTTGATATAGCCGGGGGCATATATGAGAGAGAAAAGAAAGGTTTGGCCCCGACCGCCAACATTTTATTTACCACCGCATCCAGCTCAGTCCAGTTAAAAGTCAGTTGTTCACCTTGGCGGGAAACCACATTGAATCCGTCATAAATATGGTCAATACGAATGTACTGAGGTTTAGCTGCCGCTACTTGAGGACCCGTGGTATCCAGGAATGTTTTTAACTCTTCCCCCCCCTGAGCTAAGGCCCGCCAGGGTTGAGGCATCGGCCCCAAAGGATGGTCGGTTTCGACAGCAATAGCAGCCAATCTACCTTCGGCTCCTACCAGCAATCTAGTTACACTGTTTAGCAGTTTCAGAAGAATGGGCAAAGAGAGAGCTAAAATAATTACTCCCCCGAAGGAAATTACCTGCTCCCTAATTTTCATTATCCAATTCTACCCCAACCTCAGGCGATAGACCAGAGATTATTTGTGGCGGGAGAAAAATCCTTAGATTAATTTGGCATCCACAATAACTTCTTTTTAAATCCGCCATTTTTCTTCAGTTTTTTAAATCTTTGGCTCTCGATTTCTTTTAACTTAATTCTGTTAATGCTTGCAACTGTTCTAACTAGTTCCAAAACATCAGCCAGTTCATTTATTAGTTCTTCTCTGTCGCTGGCCATTGTCACCTCATTTGCTTCTTCGACTAGCTTCTCTTTTACTTTTGTCTCAAACTCATCCTGATTTAAAGTTCTGGTGATTAGTTTTATGCCTTCTTTGGCTGCCTTTTCTGGTATCTTATCGCGAATCAGTTTTTGTTTTCCCTTCATGCCTTTAAATTATTCTACCATCGCATGAATGCTAATCAATTTCTGTCTTGGTTAGTACTCTCCGCCCATATCCATGCCGCCCATTCCACCCATACCCTGATTGCCCATGGCTGGAGCTTCTTTCTTTTCAGGTACTTCAGTTACCAAAGCTTCAGTGGTTAGGATCATAGTGGCCACAGAGGCTGCATTCTGCAATGCGCTGCGAGTTACCTTAGCCGGATCAATTACACCAAACTGATACATCGACCCGGTTCGGCCATTAGCCACATTTAGACCAAAATCCAAAGCCTTTTCTCCCTGGATCATTTTCAGATAATAACCGTCATCCATACCGGCGTTTTTAACTAACCACCTAAAGGGTTGTTCTAAGGCGTAGCGCAAAATATCTACTCCGATTTTTTCATCTCCGTCTAATTTCAAGCCGTCTAAGGCTTTAGCAGCCCGCAGCAAAGTCACCTCACCCCCAGGAACAATTCCTTCTTCAATGGCTGCCTTGGTCGCTCCTACTGCGTCTTTAACTCTTTCTTTGCGATCATTCATCTCTACTTCAGTGGCTGCCCCCACATTGATCACAGCTACTCCGCCAGACAATTTAGCCAATCGCTCTTCCAATTTCTCCCGATCATAATCGGAGGTGGTTTTGGATACTTCTTCTCTAATCTGAGCAATTCGGCTTTTAATCCCTGACTGAGTACCTTTGCCACCAATAATGCGACAGTTGTCTTTGTCTGCCCAAACTTTGTCTGCCTGACCCAAGTCTTCTACTTTAACTCCTTCGAAAGTGCGACCAGTGTCTTCAGAAATGACGGTGCCTCCGGTCAGTATTGCAATGTCTTCCAACATTTCTTTGCGTCTGTCACCAAAACCCGGAGCCTTGACAGCCATAACAT
>JAUSIY010000026.1 GCA_030647735.1 bacterium | reverse complement strand
TGGGAGAAGGAGAAGAGCGGGGTGTGGGCGTAGGGGTGGGGGTGGGGGTGGGGTTGGGATTAGGAACACAAGTTGTTCCAGTCCAACAGCCGTTACTGCCGCAGTCACAACCCATGGTCAACACAGCCAAACAGGCTACCGGTCCCGGTTGAGCAGAGCATCTGTCAGCACAAGAATTGGAAAACTGTTGCCAGGTCCCCCGCGCGTTGCGACAAGCAAATTCCTCGGTGGAAATATTAGAGTCGTCAGGTCCAAAACGGTAGACGTCTACATTCATAGTTTCGCTGTCGTTACAGCCGACAGCAAACCGTTGTTGGTTAACAGTTTTGGTCAAACCAAAATCAAAAGTTTCCCGCCATTCACCTACATCTAAGGCTGCAGACTTACCGGTCACATCGTAGTTAGATCCGTCAGTTGTTTGCCAGCCAGCTCCGGATGAGCCGTAGACGTAGAAAGAAATATGGTTGTCTCTGCCACCGCCACTCACCATTTGAAACTTCATCTTTGAAGCAGAGTAGGAAACCGGCAGAGTCGATTTACAACCTACGGTATAGGTGCCGGTTTTAATCCAAGCCGATGGTTTAGGTGAGGGGGATGAAGTCGGGGCGACATTGAAAGACACGCTAATTTCGTTGTTGTTTTCGTCAGACTCCTGCAGTTTATTGTTAGGATCAAGTTTAACAGTTAAAGTTTTTAGACCGGGTGTTGGGAAGGTAAAACTGTAATCTGAAATACATCCACCCTGAGGGTTGAGGACGGTGTTTGCCGTACAAGTATTAGTAGGTAGAATGGTGCTGTAGCCGTCAGCTTGGGAAGCATAACTGAACTCAGCGGGACTGGCTAGGTAAAGGCCCAGATTGTAGATAGAGAAAGTGATCCGAACTGGTGTACCTACCACAGGGGCAGGAGAGGGCTGGGCAATTCCCGGTGAACCCAAGTCAGGCAAGGGGGGCGGAAATGGGGTGGGGGGAGGAATAATCCCGACATATACTGGTATTCCCCCCTCGGCAGTTCCGGCTGATCCGAAAGCTTTAATATAAATGTCTGCTCTGCCTAGAGAACTCCCCGGGAAAAATGTTGCTAGTTTGCTGTCGTTCGGATTAACTCTCAAATCGCCAACCTGACTGGCAGCTCCTGAGGCGTTTTCAGGGCTCGAACTGATTGACCATTGGTATGTAAAGTCTCCCGGAACGGTTTGATCTTGGAAGTCAACGGCAAGTGCTGATAAACGGACAGCTGGACCATTAGGTTGTGTAAACACACCATAATTACCGGGGGCAGAAGAAAGAAAACTACTGTAATTGTGGATTCTTACTTTGGATATTCCCTCAGGAATAGCCGCCTGGGGGGCAATAAGCTGGCGGAGCTTAACGGCCCCGGCAATTACTGGCAAGAGAAGGACTAGTCCAATTACAGGAAGCAGGGGTTTAATCCTAAAGATATTCTTGGATCTTATCGGCTCGGGTAACGGTACTGGGTCTGTTGGGCTAGAAGGTGCAACGGGGTCCATGTTTTTAGTGTAGCGCAATAACATTGCAAATTACAATAACCTATGTATACTCATAAACTGTGAATAAAGGAGTAATTATTGGTGTATTAGTAGCCCTGATCATTTTAGGCGGGGTAGGTGGAGGAATTTATGTAGCTAATAAATCCCGGCCCAGCGCAATTCCAGTAGTGACTCCTACTGAAGCTATGCCTCTACCTACCAGTGGCCCGGTTGTTGAAAAAGCCGTTGAAGGGGTAGCCACAGATGAAGCCAAGATAAAAATATTTAATGTGGTGGAGTCCAGTTATGAATATAACCCCAGCTCTATCACCGTAAACTTGGGAGACAAAGTGCGCATCAACTACACAGTGGAAGGAAGTCTGCCGCACAATTTCAATATTGATGAACTGAATGTGGTGACCAAACAAATGGCTAATGGGTCCGGTACTGTAGAATTTGTGGCAGACAAAAAAGGCACCTTTGACTTCTACTGTTCAGTGGGTAACCACCGAACTCTGGGCATGGTAGGTAAGCTAGTGGTACAATAAATGCGGTGGCAAAGAAGAGCTTCAAAGTAACTGGGAAATGGTACTTAATACTACTGGCAATAGATGCACTGGCTATGGCTTTAGGGTGGATGCATCCGGTTAAATTAACTTTATTTCTTCTAGTGCAGTTAATACTAGTTATGTACTTTGATTCCAAAAAGAATGATTGGCGCTTGGTTATCGCGGCTGGCATATTGGGGCCGCTAGTTGAGATATTGGCTATTTGGGGAGGGGCGTTGAGCTATGCAGCGCCGTTTATTTTGGGCTTTCCGATTTGGGGAGCACTGATGTATGCAAATGGCGCGTTGCTGCTGCAGCGGATTATTAATGATAAGTAGGTATGGTTAGCGGCTGAACCTTTTGATTAGGAAATAAGCAATTGGAGTAAAAAGGATTGTGGGGACGACAAAATAAATACTTGCAGAGACGAGACTGAGCTGTTTAATATCAAAAAAATTGAAAAGACTCAGGGCAATCAGCGTGTAGGGAAGGGGTGCTAATAGCGTGATTAAATAATAGGGCCGAAATTTAATGTTGGTTAGACCAGCTGCGTAGGAGATGAAATCTACGAAAGCCCCCAGAAATAATCGCATTATTATAAGGACCTTAACTCCCTCATGGGTGGCAATTTGGTCAATTTTATTCATGGCCTCACGACCGACAACTTTAATTACCAAATTTCGTCCAAAAATTCTGGCAATCCAAAAATTGGTGAAACCACTAGTTGCAGCAACTATATAGTCATAAACAATTACCCATTTACCAAAGGCTAACAGGCCAGCAATGATTATCGGTGTACCCGAAATAGGGGCGACAATATGGGTGACAAGTCTTAGGGCAATATAAATTATTGGACCCCAGTAGCCAGAATCGACAATTGCTTGTTGAATAGCCTCTGAACCTACTTTGCGTTGAAAATATATTAGCGGTAGAGTGAACAATCCAATGGTTGCTAAAAAGACTAACCCATGTTTTAAAGCTTGTTTCTTAGTCACATCGTTGATTATAAGTCTGCAAGTTTGAATAGTGTAGAATTGAACTATGATTGTAGTTAATTTTAAAACTTATGAGCAGGCTACTGGAGCTAAAGCGTTAGCTCTGGCTAAAATTTGCAAAAAGGTGGCCGACGAAACCAAAGTCAGAATTATTGCTGTGCCGCAGCTGGCAGATATTAAATCCTGTGTGGATGTAGGGGTAGAATGTTGGGCTCAACATGTGGATGCAGTTGAACCCGGCCGACACACCGGATTTGTGTTGTTAGAAGACTTGATGGCGGCAGGAGCCAAAGGTACTTTGCTAAACCACTCCGAACATAAGCTAGATTGGGAAGTTCTCAAAAGTACACTGGTTCGGGTAGACGGCAAAATTGAAGTCTGTGTTTGTGCCGTAAATTTGGAGGAATGTCAGCGGGTAGCTACCTTGCAACCAAAATATGTGGCTTATGAGCCAACTGAGTTTATCGGCAACAAAGATTTGTCAGTGGCAACCGAAAGAGGGGGAGTAATTAAGCAGGTAGTTCAGGTGCTGGCAGCCATGCCGATTATTATCGGGGCAGGGATTCATTCAGCGGTAGACGTTAAAGCGGGTCTGGAGTTCGGAGCTAAGGGTATCTTAGTGGCGACAGATGTGGTTTTAGCCGAGGACCCCGAAAAAGACTTACGGGAATTGGCTCTCGCTTTTACTTCTCAGCCAGCAGCCCCCGTATCGCCTCAATCAAATACCGCCACTACCGTATCTCCTTCTTGATGGGTGATGCGGTAATTCCTCTGAGGACTGAGTAAGTAAGTATGGGTAATGAGCTGGAATGGTCTGGGATAATCGGTGAGATCATACTCTATGGGTGAGACCTTCAGGGGCAGATCCGCATAGAAAACCAGAGTAGGTACATAGGTAGTTTCCTGAGTCACCACCGGTAAATTATTCTGGTGGGCAGCCAAGCCAATTTTGGCTTCAAATATAGTATAGGGAGCTAGGTGAATAAACTCCGGCCAATAGGAAGTATAGCTAATGGCAAATAGACCCAGAAATCCTGCCAGCACTAACTTGGAGGGCAGAGGTAAACTGAAACTAACGTACGCAATTAACAGTGCAGCTGGGGGCAAAATGGGTAACAGGTGCCAAATTTCTGTTCGGGCAGAGAGAAAATAAGGAAAGCTTGCTAAGAACAAGTAAGCAACCAGCCAGCGGGTAGGTTGGCGGCGGATAAAAAATATAGCGACCACTATAGAGGCCAACAAAGGCAGATACCATTTATGGATGGCAGAGCGCAAGTATAATAATGTTTTAGTTGTAGTGGCCCAGGTAACTGTCTCTTGTGCTCCGCCCCGAACAGCAATCTTAATACTCTGATTAATAAACCCCTGACCGTGTCTTAAATAGTTGGCTCCGTACCAGGGCAATAAGGGAACAATTAATAATAGTCCCGACACAATAATAGTTTTGGCTGTTTGGCGGTAGCTGCGGATGAAATTAAAGGTAGACCACAGACCCAAGGGAATTAAAGTGACTGAGATAACGGATTTAGTTAATAAGGCCAAGGCCAAGCTGAACCAGCCCAGGGATACTTGCCACCATTTAGTGGGTTTGGACCAAAAATAAATTGCCAGTATTTGAGTAAGAAGGAGTAAGGCTTCTAAATTGGCAGTGCGGCTTCTGAAGATAAACCAGCGGCAGGACAGCAAAACTAGTCCGGCAGCGAGCCCTGTCCAAGTGCCCCCCATTTTTTTACCGGTTAGATAAACAACTACTACAGCCAAACTACCAAAGATGGCCATAGGTAATCTGGCACTAAATTCATTTACACCCAGCAGGGCGAAACTGGTCGCAATAGAATAAAACCCCAATGGGGGATGGTCGTAATACGGTTGGTCAGCAAATGTTAAGTGTAACCAATCACTGGACCGCACAATATTACGAGAGATAGTGGCATACCAGGCTTCATCCCAAGGCATTAAGGAAATATTCCCTAGTCCCCACGTAAATATATATAGAGAGAGTAGAAACAGAAAAACCGGGACAAGCCATTTCTTGGTCATAAGTTGTATTTTACATGTCCCATGCTTACTATTAATAGAGACTATGATTTATTTAGGGTCCGATCATCGGGGTTTGGAATTAAAAGGCAAGATTGCCAAATGGTTGGCGGGACGGGATTATGCATTTCAGGATTTGGGAGCATATGAATATGATCATGAGGACGATTATGTTGATTATGCAATTGCGGTTGCCCAAAAAGTTGCTGCTGACCCACCACATAGTCGGGGCATTGTTATTTGCGGAAGTGGAGTGGGAGTAGACATTGCTGCCAACAAAGTTTCCGGAGTGCGTTGCGGTCTGGGATTTTCCGAAGACCAGGTGCATGCCGCCCGCAAAGACGATGACATCAATGTCTTGGCCCTGGCTGCAGACAATATCGAAGTGGATCAGGGCTTGAAATTGATAGAAAAAATGTTGGATACTGAATTCATCATGACCGATAGTCATCGACGTCGACTTGAGAAAATAACTCGTATTTTGGAGAGGGGGTGAAGATAATGGCAGGACTAAGAATTTTTTCTAAATGGTTAGTAACCATAGGTGCAATCAACATAGGCTTGGTACAAGTTTTGAAATTCGACCTGGTTGATAGTGTCTTTGGCAGCTGGCCGAGTATTGAAAGGCTGGTTCTCATTCTCATCGGAGTAGCCGGTGTGTGGGGCGCCTACGGCTTACTGACTAAAAAGGGAAAGAAATAATCATGGAGCAACCCACTACTACTAACCTGCCCATAATCAGGTCGGGAACTGTAGTTGGAAAGTCAGTCATCGTCCGTGCGGATCTGGAAGCCGACTCTGAAACTGACCCGCGCTTTGTGGCGACTCTGGAGCTAGTTAATTGGCTCAAGTCAGAACAGGCGGGAGCGATTAAAGTCGTCGGTCATAAAGGAGAAGTATGGATGGTGACTGCGTTGGGAGTAACTCTCAATTACAA
>JAUSIY010000015.1 GCA_030647735.1 bacterium | reverse complement strand
ATCAATCTTCTCCAGACCCTTAAGCAGGCGGTCAGCATACTTTGTGATTCTGAAAAACCATTGAGACAGTTCTTTCTTCTCCGGCTCACTACCGCAACGTTCACAAACTCTCATTCCCTCTGGAACATCTTCCTGAGTAATATATTGTTTTGGCCACTTTCCTGCCGCTGCCGGAGTCATGATTTGCTCATCCGCAATAACTGTCTTACAGCCGGGACACCAATTAACCCAAGCCTTTTTCTTATAAGCCAAACCTGCCTTATACATTTGTACAAACAACCACTGTGTCCATCTGTAATAATCTACATCGGAAGTGGTCACTGTTCTGGTCCAGTCGTAAGCATGCCCCATACTTTTGAATTGCCTCTCATAGTTTTTACTTGCTCTTTCAATCAAAGTTTTAGGATGGTCCCCAATTTTGATGGCGAAGTTTTCAGAATGAATACCAAAGGAGTCATAACCGATGGGTTGAAAGATGTCTTTCCCTTGCATTCGCATGAACCGGCCGTAAATATCACTACCGGTAGAAGCAAAGGCGTGCCCGGCATGTAATCCTTCGGCCGAAGGGTACGGAAACATCCACAGATTGTAAAAGGGTTGCTTAGCCCGGGAAACGTCTGCTACATACAGACGGTCTTTCTCCCATTTAGCCTGCCACTTCTTTTCTATTTCCTGGGGGTTATATGTAGTCATTGAATAATTCTACCTCTTTTCAGTTTCCCCTTCCAAGATCAATAATCCCAAAGCCGATACCGAATCTACTCGGTGATCAGCAACAAAACTCTGATACGAGGAATGGCTAGTGATTAGGGTGTCAAACGTAGACAGGATGGGTCGCGGATCAAACCAGGGCAGACTTTGACCGGTCAAATATTTTTGGTAGCTGGAGTATTCATATTCTTCGGGCCGAGCCGTAGTCACTGTTGATACCGGCCCAAACCGGGAAACTTTCAAACTCACCGGGTTCAAGTGAAGATAGCGGGTCAGATGAACTAACTGCGCCTGGTTACTAATTAGGGCTGCCTTATACACGCTTTCAAACAAGCCTCCCTGACGGTGATATTTAGTATTGAAGTAAACACTATAGTTAGTACCCACCCGGCGCATGAGTTTGGTTATGCCATCCCCCACTACTTGGCGAACCAGTAAATGAAAGTGATTAGGCATCAAGCAATATGCTAATAACTCAACCTGACCATGCAGATTCATATTTAGCTTATGGCTTCTAATCGACGGCTTATCAGCTTTAAACCCGGGTTTAGTTTGCTCCTCAAAAGGAGCCAAGTATGTTCGTAAATAATCTAAAAATGTTTTGTAGTCTTCCGGCTCAAGAAAAATATCCCGCCGATCAATCCCCAGGTTATATATGTGATAGTAGCCTTGCTCGATGTAGTTCTTAAGTGTGAATTTTCTAGGCATTGATGAGGGTCAGACCCTGTGCGACAAGGGTCAGACCCTAGTCAAATTATGGCTTGACTCCATTGGCGCTTTACCAATACTATCATATAGCATGACGCTTTCTACCGCCTTACAAAAAATTGGGTACTGGGTAGTTTTGGGCTTGGTTTTCCTCACTCCTCTGTTTTTCCTGCCTATTACACCAGATTTCTATGACTTTAACAAAAATTATTTACTCGTCGGGTCTACTTTAATTTTGCTCATTTTATGGGCAATAATTTCGGTTGTTGAGCGTCAAGTCAGAATAGTCCGTTCACCTCTGGGTTTGCCAATACTGGCAGTTGTAGCTGCTTGGTTAGCCTCAGCTATTCTAAGGAGCCCCAATCGGGTCGAAGCTTTTTTGCTTCCTGGACAGGCTGGCACCTGGTTGGCTCTGGGTTTATTCTACTTAGCTAGTCTCAGTTTCATTCGTACTAAAAAAGAAGTTGACGGAGTTATTTATGCCTTGGTGGGATCCCTAGCCACTTTAGCGACCGTCTCTCTCCTCTGGAGCTCAAATCTCGCCGTAAAGTTAATACCTTCACTACCTGCTTACTTAAATTCTGAATTATGGAATCCCAGCGGATCGCTATTAGCTGCAGCGGTCGCTTTGGGTGTTTCACTGCCTTTAGTAGGCTGGATTGTCATCAAACAGAAGGCTCAACAAACAGCCTCAATTTTACTCTCTCTGGCGTTACTGGTGATAGTTATTGGTCTAGGCGGCACTGTATATCGTTTAATTAACCCTATTTCACTGACAGACCGGGTTACTTTCCTACCTTATATTACTGGCTGGGGCATCGCCTTAGAAACTTTAAAATCCTCCCCTATTTTAGGAACAGGCCCGGACACATTCTTGGCCGACTTCACTCGTTTTCGCCCGGTAACATTCAATCTGACTCCTCAGTGGTCACTGCGTTTCATAACCAGCAGTAACTATTATTTACATTTACTGACAGTTCTAGGAATCGCCGGCTTTGCAGCTTACCTGTTTCTGGTTAGCCGAACCTATAAACTAGTGGCCAAAATTGCCAAATTGGCTCACAATTCTTCTGCTCCTCATAGTCAAATTGTGGCTTTTGCAGCTGGATCAGCTGCATTGTTTGCTTTTGTTCTGCAGCTGTTTTTACCTATTAATTTTCTGTTTGGCTTCTTAACCGTGGTCTTTATTATCATAATGGTAGCTTCTTTAAAACAGCTCGGTACATCCAGTGTAGCCGAGACTGGTATAGATCTGGTTGCTGCAGGCTCCAATAGCAACTCCTCTATTCTCCCCTGGGTAGTTCTGACATTAGTGCTTCTGCTAGCTGGCCCCACTGTATATTTGGGCGGCCGGGCTTACGCAGCTGAAATAAGCTTCTACCAAGGCATTCAGGCGGCAAACCGAAATGATGGCCGGACTACCTACACCAAGATTGCCTCAGCCATTACTACCAATCCCTACTTAGACACTTACCGAGTCGCGTTCTCCCGGACTAATTTGCTGTTAGCCAGTTCCCTGGCCAATAATCCCAATTTGTCTGATTCTGACCGGGCCATGATCAGCCAGCTGATTCAGCAGGCTATCCGGGAAGCTAAAAATGCAGTAGCCCTAAATTCACTTCGAGTCACTAATGTGGAAAACTTGGCCATTGTCTACCGCAACTTGCTCAACTTTGCTGACGGAGCCCAAGACTGGACAGTGGCTTCCTACCAACAAGCGATTGCACTTGACCCAACTAATCCGAATCTAAGAATTGCCCTAGGAGGTGTTTACTACGGACAAAAAAACTGGGATGAAGCCATTCGCTTTTTCCAACAAGCAGTAGATCTTAAACCTAATCTGGCCAATGCTTATTACAATCTGGCAGCTGCTCATAAGCAAAAGGGCAGCCTTACTCAAGCAGTTGCGGCTATGCAACGAGTGGTTCAGCTGACTGACCCGGCTACTTCTGACTATGATAAGGCTGTCGCTGAGTTGGCTGACTTACAAAAACAGGTTGGGCCGACTGCTCCTGTCAACCTAACTGGTTCCAAAGCTAAGACCGAACTTACTATTCCCGAACCGTTACCTACTCCCGCCCTTAACCCTCCCATTGAATTAGACCAGTCTCTCTCACCTGAAACCCCGGCTACCCCTTCAACGGAAACAAATCCCTAGACAAAATATCATTTGACTATCGTAAACAGCTATACTATTTAAGCATGGACCAAGTCATTCCCCCCGCAGAAGTTAACTTGAGAAAGACAGACCCTAAACTTCCCAGAGTAGTTTTTCATCCTTACTTCAAAAAAATATATCTGCCTTTTCTGGCCGCCTTGGTTCTGGCGGCAGGAGCAGGTTTGGGCACATTCTTAATTCAGCGTCAGCAACGGTTGGCCTCCCAGGCCAGCGGCATAAAACAGGTCTATTCCAATGTCAATCTTTTTGAAACTCAAAGTCCCCTTCCAAACTCGATTACAACAGCCGATGCAACTCCTGTAGTAGTAGGGCTTAAATTTAGTTCAAATATCGCCGGCAGAATAGTTGGCATTAGATTCCATAAGGCCGGCACTGATTCCGGTCAGCATATCGGCAGTCTGTGGACTGCCAGTGGAGGCCAATTGGCTTCGGCCACTTTTACTTCTGAATCAGATTCAGGCTGGCAACAAGTTCTCTTCTCCACTCCAGTTGGTATTGCCGCCAATACTATCTATGTAGCCTCAGTGAGTATGCCAGCAGGCCATGGAACGGTTAAGTCTTTTGGGACAGTCGACCTAATCAGCGGCCCCCTGACTGCCCCAGCGGGTAACAACGGGGTGTATGTTTACCAAGAAGCAGGCTCCTTTCCTACTGTGTCGGTCAACTTGAATTACTACGTCGACGTGGTCTTTTCCTCACCCTAAGCTTTAGACCTGCTTCTGCTAAAATCACACTAGTTGGGCTCATAGGTAAACGGTATACCGCGTCGTTCGCAACGACGAGTTCCGGGTTCAATTCCCGGTGAGTCCACAAAGTCTTTTTTGCAAAAAAACAAATGCTTTCGCACTCTTGTACATGGAATGTTTCTATAGTACAATTAAATTGATGTCAAAATATTCGAATAGTGTAAGAAATAAGGTAAGGCAACTTCGGAGTCAAGGGAAAACCTATGGAGAAATACAAGGTTTGATAGGCAGAAGGTTCCCTAAAAGCACACTATCGGAATGGTGTAAATATACTTCTCTGCCAACCGATCATTGGGAAAGAATTTCCAAACTTAACATTAGTAACCTAGAGAAAGCTAGAAAACTAGGCGTTGAAATGAACCTGTTGAAAAGATCGAGAATGTTTAAAGAATTCGAGAATACCAACACTCCAATAGCGTTAACCATTTCAAACAAAAAAACGGCAAAGATTGCATTAGCTATGCTATGTCTTGGAGAGGCCTCTAAGTCGGGGGGTAAATCCGCTTTCTGCCTCGGAAGTTCTGACCAGAGAATAATTACTCTCTTTCTAAAGCTTCTACAAGTTTGTTTCAAAGAGTTTGACTTCAGAAAAATCAGATGTACAGTACAGTGTAGAGCCGATCAAGATACTGAAACGTTGGAGACATATTGGCAAAAAATAACTAAAACTCCTCCGTCCCAGTTTTATAAAACTAGAATTGATCCCAGAACTAAAGGTAAACCTACATTGAAAAATGATTATAAGGGAGTCTTGAGAGTTGACTACTTAAACGCAAAAACTCGACTTGAACTGGAATCACTGGCCGACCTCATTTATAATTACGTTGCTGGGCCCGTAGTATAGCGGTAACACATCACTATGGCATAGTGAGGTCAGGGGTTCGACTCCCCTCGGGTCCACATGAATCAAGTTGAGGGACACTTGTCCAGAAGATCTTTTCTGCAGATGCTCCCCCGAGTGTTTGGGGCTGCTTTACTTCCTTTCTCTCCCTTAGCCGCAGATTTTTACTTTCGCCGGGCCAATCCTGATTCTAATCAGGTCATCTTTACTTTTGATGACGGCTGGATTCCCCAGCAAGTGGAAACTGCCATAGAACAACTGGTACGCTTGCAAATTCCGGCTGATTTTTTCCCTGTAGGCAGAGTTATGGAACAAAATTTAAATTTATGGAAAGAGGCTGCTGATGCCGGGTTTGAGCTTCACAACCATACCTACAACCATGCCGATTTGTCTTCCCCTCTCACTAATGTTGCCGACGAGATCTTAGGCTGGGAAACAGCCTATGCACAACTTGGTTTAGGAGCAGGTCCCAACCCAAAGGTGCTGCGCCTCCCACAAAACCGGGGTGAGGGAGATTTATGGCTGTATGACAGAGCTGCCTCGTTAGACTATGCAGGAATTGCCGGTTGGGCTGTCGACAGTCGAGGTTACATTCCCAGTTGGGGTCCTACTGAAGTCCAACAACACATTTCCCGCCAATTAGTTCCCGGGGCCATTCTGTTGTTTCATTTTATTGCCGACGACATCAAGGCCCTGCCGGAAATTGTTGACACAGTCTACCAAGCTGGCCTGGAACCTGTTTCCCTAGCCCGTGCGGTTGGCCTACCCACTTTCACTCCCCAACCTCCACCTCCCTCTCCCCATCTCCAAGGCTAGAGCTCTCTCAGCGCAGGTATTCCAGAGGGTTAACCGCCACTCCGCCCCGGCGAATTTCAAAATGCAAATGCGGACCCGTTGATCTCCCGGTTGACCCCTCCTGACCAATGGCATCTCCCCGTTTGACAGTTTGACCTACAGTGACATAAATCCGACTTAAATGAGCGTACAGAGTCTGATAACCATTGTTGTGATCAATAATGATGCGGTTGCCATATCCGGAGTTATCTACCCAACCGGCCACTACTACCCGGCCTGCATCAGCTGCCAAAACAGAGGGTAAGGACGGATTAGCAATATCCACTCCCTTGTGGTACCACACATACCGCTGAGTGATTAACCCACCCGCTGGCCAGACAAACTGACCGGTAGCTGAAACCGCTCCGGCATCGGGGGTCCGCCGGGAGACAGCTAATGAAGGCGACCAGGGTATCTGGTTTGGTTTAACCCCGTCGGGGACAATAATGGTCTGACCCACAGCCAGGGCAAAGGTCTCATTGTCAGCAAAATTGTTGAAAGGAAAATCAACCATTGCCTGAGGATTAGCATTATATTTCTTAGCAATTGAGTAAATTGTTTCCCCACGGGCAACTTTATGATTAATTCCGGATACCGGTAAGATTCTCAGAGTTTGCCGGGGCCGAATATCGTTAACCGATGCCAGATTATTCTCCCAACGGATAGTATCCGAATCCACACCGAACTTTTCGGCGATGACTGAGACCGTATCCCCTGGTTGCACTTCATACTCCACTACTTTGTCCCGGACTTTGTCTGACACCACAGTTGATGTGCCGTCATCAGTTACTTCTCTAACAATACTTGACGGGGGGACATCAGTCCACGGATCATCCCCTATCCCGGGGAAAGACTCAGCCAGTACTGGGGCTAGAGTCACTCCTAAAGCAATCAGCCCGCCCATGGAGACATGAATAAAGGGCCGGCTAAACCGGCCCCGCTGACGATAGAGGGACTTGGCTATAAAGCCCTTAATTTTTTCAAACTGCATGAACAGTTTGTAGCCCCGACGGTACAGGTACCAATACCATAACCGGCCAAATTCTTTGATGTCTCGAGTCAGTGGAGCAAGGGTTTTCCGGATGCGTTTAAACATCGACTCAGACTATACCCTATGAAAACCGGGGTTGCAAAAGACTGCTACAATTTAGTCGCTGTGGCTAAGATAATTAAGTTGCGTCGAAATGTTGACCTGACCGGATACAACTCTCTCCGAGTTCAAGCTAAAGCTAAATACTTCCTAGACGCCGACTCAACCCGCCAGTTGACTCAGCTTCCCTCAGAGCCTGTTTTCATCCTGGGGCAAGGCTGTAATACCTTGTTTACCCGTGATTTTGCCGGGCTAATAATTAAGACTAACTTCAAAGGTCGCCAAGTTATAGCTCAAAAGGGGAATAATGTGATGGTAGAAATTGCAGCCGGAGAAGACTGGCCCCAGACTATAGCCTGGACCGTTGCTCAAAACTGGGCAGGATTGGAAAACCTGGCTTTAATTCCGGGTTCAGTGGGCTCTGCTCCTATTCAGAATATCGGGGCATATGGCCAATCACTAGATGAAGTATTTCACGCTTTGCACGCAGTGGAGCTGGCTTCCGGAAAAACGAGAGTGTTCTCTAAAAAAGAATGTCGGTTTCTGTACCGCGACAGTATTTTCAAACACGAGTTGAAAGACAAATACTTAGTTACCGCTCTGACCTTGAAACTGATCACCCATCTACAACAACCCACAACCAGCTACTACTCTCGATATGAATCTTTGGCTACAGAACTTACCAAACTAGCGGCTCGCCCTCCATATACAGTTAAGGACATTTTTCGAGCCGTTATCAGCCTCCGCACCCAGAAGCTGCCAGATTGGAGAAAAACAGGCACCGCAGGCAGTTTTTTCAAAAATCCATTTGTAACCAAGACTAAATTAGCTCAGTTGCAAGATCGAGTCCCTAAACTGCAGTACTATCCCACCACCGGAATGGACTATCCCCAACTGGATGATCCGACTTTTGACCATTCCCAATACTTCAAAATTCCGGCCGGCAGATTGCTGGACGAACTCGGCTGGAGGGGAAAAACCATCGGCCGGGTGTCCACTTTTGCTAAGCACGCTCTAGTAGTCATTAACCTAGGTGGGGCAACCGGTAGAGAAATTTATGCCTACACCGAAAAAATGCGAGCTGACGTCAAAAAGAGTTTTGATATTGATCTGGAATACGAAGTGAATATTATTTGAGAAGCCCTGTAACCGCTTGCTTGACGGCTTTTTGGTCTGACCAGGGATATTCCGTTTTGCCAAAGCACATCGACCTCTCGTGGCCCTTACCAGCCACTACCACAATATCTCCACCCTTGGCTAAGCGAACGGCGTGGTTAATAGCTTGTTGCCGGTCATCCTGACGAATAAACTTGCCTTTTCCCTGAGTAATCTGTTGGTATATCTCATCCAAACTTTCAGTTCGAGGATCCTCAGCCGTAATTATTACTTGGTCGGCCAACTTAGTCGCAATTTGACCCATCATCGGCCGCTTAGCCGCATCTCTTCGTCCTGCGCAACCAAAAACTAAAATTAGTTGTTTGTTTGCGGCCAATTGGCTTCTTAACTCGGTTAATAATTTCTCTAGAGCATTGGGCGTATGCGCAAAATCAACAATGGCTCTGAAAGTCTGGCCTATTTTTATTTCTTCAAGTCTCCCTGGAACTCCTACAAAGTTATGGATGACCTTATCGAGGGTAGCTTGAGGAATATGGAATAGTTTGGCCACTGATTCAGCCGCCCCGATGTTGGATTTATTGTATTCTCCGGCAAGGACTGGATTAGTTACTTTAATTTTGGTCCGGGTGTACGAAGTAATTTTACCTGTGGTGTGAGTATTAAAATAGTTAAAACTGGGATCGTCTTGATTCAATACAGCATATTTAACCTGTTTAAATAACCGGGCTTTACTCTTTCGGTAATTAGTCCAAGTCCGGTGGTAATCCAAATGTTCGTGAGTTAGGTTAGTTAACACCCCTATTTCAAATGGCAAATCACCATACCGTCTCTGGTCTAAGGCGTGAGAAGTTACTTCCAAGACCAGATATTTAACTCCTCTGTCTACAGCCAAGGCCAAAAAATGCCATAGTTTATCCGGATCAGGAGAAGTTACGTGAGCCCCCGTCTCCAGCATGTCAGCGCCAATATATGCCGCCACAGTTGAAACTAAACCGACCTTCAACTTGGCAGCCTTTAACATCTCATAGATCAAGTGGCTGGTGGTAGTTTTACCGTCAGTTCCGGTTACTCCGATCAGAGTGAGGTGCCTCTCTGGATTCCCGTACCAGCCGGCTACTAACTGCGCCCAAGCTAAGCGGCCGTCGGCTACCCGATAATATGGTACTGGCAGATGATCTAACTTCTTTTCCCCCACAATTGCTACGGCTCCACCTTTGATTACTTCGTCGATAAACTTATGCCCATCTATACTTACTCCCCGGTAAGCGACGAAAACTTTCCCTTTTTGATCTTCTCTTGAATCAGCTGAAATTCCCGTGGGGTGGAGTTTTTGCAATTCTGTAAATAAGCTGGCCATATTTTTAGCCTTCTACAGCCTCAATCAAAGCCCCCAATTTGGTATACACCTCAATGATATTA
>JAUSIY010000038.1 GCA_030647735.1 bacterium | reverse complement strand
ACTTGCCAACCACCTCTTTATATCCCCGCTGCACCTTTTTGAAGAACTTCTCATCCATAGCTTCAAACTTATCCCCACGTTTGTCGTTAGTCCGGGTCAAGGCAGTTTTGAGGTCCATATCCACGTAGACCACCAGGTCCGGCCATAGATTTTCAATGGCAATATGATTGATATCCAGCACTTTCTGGATGCCCAAACCCCGGCCATATCCCTGAAAAGCTAAACTGGTGAAGAAAGATCTGTCAGCCACTACTATCCCTCCCCGGTCCAAGACTGGCCTTACAATGGAGCGCAGAGTTTGGGCCCGGCTGGCCGCATACAGATATTGCTCGCAGATGGGATCCATATCTTCAGCAAACATCATCCCCTGCACCACCCGCCTGATTTCTCCGGCAATCTCACTGCCACCGGGTTCACGGGTCCACACTACCATTCGGTCAGGAAATTTTTGCTGTAGTTTAGCTACCAGTAACTGACTTTGCACCGATTTACCGCTGCCCACCACTCCTTCAAACACAACATATTTCCCCGGATGTTTCATTTTTTAAATTAGCTTGCCCTCAAGGTAAAAAGCATCTAACACATCCTGACTGCTCACCGGGGACTCTTTTTCAATCATATTCGTATATTCCCAAATTAGCGGGTAAGCTCGCTTAGCCAGATCTCCCATCACCAAAGCTGCGTAACGGTAGCTGGGATTAGTGTTCGGGGCCGATCTAGTCCGCCAAAAGTCAAACAATTCCCGCATGTTCATGGCCAGCAGCATGCGGCGCATAGTGGCATTGGTAAACAAATATTTATACTCGTTTTCGGAGAGATCTCCTTTTAAAACTTGGGCTAGGTCGGCGGCAAATCGAATGGCCGCCCGCATCTGTTCACCTGCTCCCACATTGTCAATTATCCGGGGAATCGCTAGGCCGCAAACTCCGGTGAACTCCTGGTGAATTTGGGTCATCATTCGGTTTCTTTTGAAATCTCCGAAACCTCCGTTATCAATATTGACGTCATAGGTCAACCGCAATAGTTCTGCCTCCCGGCCTACTTTGTCATACCGGCCCATGCGAGAAAGAGCCTGCTTGATCAGCTCTCTCTTTTGATCCAAACTCATTTCTCCGGCAATTCTTAGACAATCAGTAAAACCGGCTCCGTTGCCAAAGCGGTACAGCCAGCCGGCAATGAAGTTTTGCTCTGCTTGGGGATCGTAATCTACTAATTCCACTTCAGGATGGGTACCCTCCGGCAAAACTATTTCCCCTTGGGCCAGAATTTGCCCTACTATGGCCCGCATGGCCGGCGGCGTATCTCTTAAGTAAAGATTTTCGGCCGCGTATTTAATTAAGGTGGGGGCCACTTTCATCGCCTCCCGTTTCATCTCCTCTCCAATTTCCCGCACTTCTTTTAAGGGGCTAGACAGCAATTGCGAACAAACTGCTTCTAACACCCGGGCGTTGGCAGTTAAGCCTAAGTTAGCCAGAACCGACAGCGGCAAACCAAAGCGGCAGATATCGGTGTATTTAGTTCTCACCCGAACGTCGTGCTTTTCAGAGGTTTCCCCATCCCTAGCTGGAAAGGCCTTTTTTACCTCGGCCCCTACTTTATCCAAAGCCAGGTCGTAGGCCGCAAACAACTGAGAATGGGCTTGATCCCAGTCGTTTCGCCAAGGAGAATTAATTACTGATTTGGGGGTAAGTGTTTGATCAGGGGTAATTTTTTGAAATCGAGTGGATTTTTCCGTATATGAGGCCAGTCGGGAGCTCTCAATGCTTTCAGTTGCCAGTCGGGAGACTCCCTCTAGTGCCAAATGTACTACGGCGTGCTCTGCTACTGAGGCATGACCATATCCCACCACCCATTTTTCGTGAAATTCGCCCGCTTTTTTTTCGGTTAGAACATTTAGTGAGTCCTGAATAGTTCCCGCAACCCGAGAGGTGCGAGCAAAGGCAACCGCAATCACTTCCTCAGGATATCCCGATACCTGATATATTTTCCTCTCAGCCACTTAACTCCTCCATTCCAAAATCCCTCTGCCGGTTAAAATCACTTTGTCTTTCTATCAAATGGGAGTATTATTTTCAACCCCCGATTCCAAAGCGGTTATTTTGGGTTTAGTCCAGGAAGCAAAATCACATTTGGGATAGTTGGAGCAACCAAAGAAAGTTTTGCCGGTGCGGGTTCTTTTGACAATCACGTCCCCATCTCCACATTTAGGGCATTTCTGGCCGGTTTTGTTGATATAGTTGGCTTTGTAATCACAGTCGGGAAACCGGCTGCAGGCTAAAAACTTGCCGAATCTGCCCAAGCGGATAACTTCTTTGCCTTCCCCACATTTAGGGCAGGGGTTACCTGTTTCTTCGACTTCTATTTTTACCTTCTCGGCCGTCTCTGCCACCATATCTAGCTTCTTGGCAAATGGATCGTAAAAGTCGGCCAGGGTAGGTTGCCACTTGCGCTTGCCGTCAGCGATTTCATCCAATTGATCTTCCATCTGGGCCGTGAAGTCGTAATCCACAATATCGGCAAAGTTGGTTACCAGAAAGTCGCATACCGCAATCCCTAAAGTGGTCGGCTGGAATCTCTTGTCGATCTTTTCCACATACAGTCTTTCCAGGATAGTGGAAATAATGGGAGCATAAGTACTGGGTCGGCCGATGCCTTTTTCTTCCAAAGTTTTAATCAAGGATGCATCGTTGTATCTGGCCGGAGGTTGAGTGAATTTCTGGGTTTTAACTAAATTGACAAAGTCTAACTTTTCTTTGGCGGTGACTTCCGGCAGGACGTTTTCTTCTACATCTTCGGCCTTGCCCCACACTTTATACCAGCCGTCAAACTTAATAGTTTCTCCTTTGACAGACAGCAAATATTCGTCTTTGGCCTTAGCCTGAACCGTAATGGTCAACGTTTCTCCGGTGGCCTCTGCTGTTTGGCAGGCTACAAACCGTTTCCAAATCAGTTCATACAGTTTTTGATGATCCCGCAAAGACTCCGCAGGTAAATCGGCAGTGGCCACATTAGTCGGCCGGATGGCTTCATGAGCTTCCTGAGCCACTTTAGATTTAGTTTGGTAAGCCCGGGCTTTGTCTAACGCATAGCTGGCTCCAAAGGATTTAGAAATGTAGTCTTTTGCCTCAGCGGTGGCTTCCTCAGCTAAATTAGTGGAATCGGTCCGGTGGTAAGTAATGTAACCTTCTTCGTATAGGTTCTGAGCCATCTGCATGGTTTTCTTGGCACTCCAACCCAGTTTATTAGCTGCAATCTGTTGCAGGGTACTGGTAGTAAACGGGGCCGGTGGAGTACGGGAGAACTCTTTTTTCTCCACACTCTCTACCAGGTAACCGGCTGTGGTCAATTCCTTTTCCACTTCTTCGGCCTTAGTCTGATTGGTAACTTCTGCTTCCTGGCCGTTAATCTGCACTAGTTTTACCGTCAACTGATCAGTAGGGGCATTTTTTTGCAAAGTGACTAACACGTCCCAATATTCTTCCGCCTTAAAGGCGGCTATCTCCCGTTCTTTTTCCACAATCAGCCGCAAAGCCACACTTTGCACCCGGCCGGCCGACAAGCCCTTGCGCACTTTTTTCCATAACAGGGGAGACAGCTTATACCCTACTAGCCGGTCTAGGATTCGGCGAGCTTGCTGGGCATCAACCAAATTCATATCGATATCTCTGGGTTTTTCCAAAGCATGCTGAATGGCCTTTTCGGTGATCTGGTGAAATACAATCCGCTTTGTTTTAGCATCGGCCTTGTTGTCAAAAATTTCTGACATATGCCAAGCAATAGCTTCCCCCTCCCGGTCCGGGTCTGTGGCCAGATATATCTGCTTAGCCTTCACACTTAATTTTTTTATCTCTTTCACCCGATCAGCTTGTTTCTTAGTCTGCACGTAATCCGGAGTGAATTTACCTTTGGTAATTTTGACTCCCAATTTGCTTTTGGGTAAATCCCGGACATGGCCGTAACTGGCTTCAATAGTGTACTCATCACCCAAAAATCTGGCCAGCGTTTTGGCCTTGGTCGGAGACTCAACAATGACTAAGTTCATATCTTGTTTACATTAATCATTTACAATTAAACGTCGATTTTACCATCCCATAACCAGACCGGCTAAGTCAAGCCGCAAGGCCTGGCCAACGATCCTTATACCACTGGGTGACTAATTCCCGTTGCTTTTCTTTAATAGGTCCGGCTCGGGAGAGAGAACGAATGAGGTCAATTGCCCCCAATACTAAAAAGGTGCCGCCCGTCACCGCCATTAATTCAGCTGTCTGGCCCTCTTTCACTAAACCCAGGAAGGCTACTCCCGCCGAGATACAAACTCTGATTATCTGCCACCACACCAAAGACTCATTCCGGCGCACTATACTGTTTAACTCATCAATATTGGTAGTCTGCTCACCCGTGATTTGAGAATTCACCGGTAGCAGCAAGGTTTTTAAGGTCTGTTTTATCTCAGCCATGGTCGAAGTGTAAAACTCGCATCTCGCCCTGTCAAGTTATTCACCCACCCCGGAAACGGCAGCGTAGTTATAGTGATCTTCCACCCCAAAGTATTTGGCCAGCACCTGGCGGACAATTGGGGCGGCAGCCCGGGAACCCTCTCCGCCGCCTTCAACCAACACCGAAATGACGATAGTGGGATCATCGGCTGGAGCATAAGCCGTCAGCCAGGCGTGAGTGCCAATTCTTCCGTCCGACCGGATGTATTCAGCCGTTCCGGTTTTACAAGCTACTGCAGGCACAAAATCAAACAAAGGAAAGGCCGTTCCCCCGGCGCTGCACGCTCCCCGCATGCCCCGGTCAATAATATCCCAAATTTTGGGATCGACTTCCGTCTTGGAACAAGGAACAGAAGTATCTTTAACCAGATGCGGCCGGCAATTTTGCCCCCGACTGGCCAAGATAGCTATCATAGCATTCACCTGCAAAGGAGTCACCAACAAGTCTCCCTGACCGATGGCCATATGATAGGTGTTACCTAAAAACCACTTTTCCCCTTTGGTTTGTTCCTTCCAAGCTGGAGTAGGCACTAGCCCGGCCACCTCACCGGGCATATCAATCCCCGTTTTAACCCCAAATCCTAAGTTGTTGGCCCATTTGGCCAACAGGTCCGGCCCGGTATATTCGCCCACTTTGTAGAAAAAGGTGTCCACTGACCGGGTTAAACCTTTCACCCACCCGGTTACCCCTTCAGTTTTGCCATACTGGGTGAAGTACCAGTTAGTGTAGGCAAATTGGCCCACACTAACGGTTCCGGTATCGGTGTAGGTAAATCCGGCGTCCAGTTTCCCCTCAGCCAAAGCTGCCAGAGAGGTAATCATCTTAAAGGTTGATCCCGGAGCATAGATGCCGCCGATGGCCCGATTTAAAAGCGGCAATTCTGCTCCGTTTAAGCTGGCTGATAAGTCCAGGGGGTTAAAAGCCGGACTACTGGCCAGAACTAACACCTCGCCAGTGTGGGGGTTAGTTGCGACCACTGCCCCTTTCTTACCTGCCAAACCGGTCATGGCAGCTTGCTGCAGACTCATATCTAAACTTAACTGCACATCCTGGCCAGCAATTGGGAGCTTGCGGCCCAGTTCACGGACAACTTCTCCAGAACTGTCCACCTCTACCAGTCGTCCCCCGTCCCGGCCCCGCAATCTGCTCTCATACTGCTGTTCGACACCGCTTCTGCCGATCATGTCCTGCAGCCGATATTTATCGCTGCCTTCACCCAACAGACCCACTTCGTCCTGACCCACTTCCCCCAAGTAGCCGACCACATGAGCTGCCAATTCTCCTTGCGGATACCGCCGCTGCCAATCGTCAACAGTTAATTTGCTGTCCGGAATTATTCGCAGGATGGCCCGGTTATCGGCCAGAATTTGGCCGTTTCGATCGAGGATTTTGCCCCGGGGAGCGGAAAGTTTAAGTTGACGAATCCGGTTCTCGTTAGCCAGCACTCGCATCCGCCCGCCGGAAATCAGCTGCAGGCTGACCAGGCGCACCAGCAGTAATCCTACTGCCAAAGCAATCCCCACTCCCAGCCATTTGTGCAGTCTCACCCGCTGGGGGTTAACTTCTTCCATGGCCCGCACTTTGCCTCGGGCCGATTCCTTAATCATGTAGTCGCCAAAGGCCATTCCGGGGCGAAATCTATTCATATCTCTATTATATGAATCATCTCAACCCGCCCACTACTCTTACCCGCTGCAATAGCTTGATGTCATCCAGCACTTTGCCGCAGCCCCGGACTACGGCTGTCATGGGATCTTCGGCGATAAACACCGGCATGCGGGTTTCCTCACTCATCAGCCGGTCTATCCCGGAAATAAGGCTACCGCCACCGGCCATAATAATGCCCCGCTCCAAAATATCTGAAACCAGTTCCGGCGGGGTTTCCTCTAACAGGTCTCCCACGGCTCCCGTAATTTCGCGCAGAGTGGGCATGAGTGCCTCACGGACTTCGGAAGAGGTAATTTTGAGAGTTTTGGGTAAACCGCTTTCCAAATCCCGACCCCTAACCACCATCACTCGGTCTTTATCTTCATCTCCTTTGGTAAAAGCGGAAGCGTGGGCATTACCTAAAGTCAACTTGATATCTTCAGCCGTTCTTTCCCCCAGCAAGACGTTATATTTCAGACGCATGAAATGAATAATGGCCTCATCCATTTCATCTCCGGCAATGCGGATGGATTTGTTCACTACAATTCCGCCTAAGGAAATCACCGCAATTTCACTCGTACCGCCGCCGATGTCCACCACCATTATCCCTCCCGGTTCAGCAATGGGCAGATCAGCCCCAATGGCGGCAGCCATGGGTTCTTCAATCAGAAATGCCTGTCTAGCTCCAGCTGACAAAGCTGCTTCCTGGACAGCCCGCCGCTCCACCTCAGTTACTCCGGAAGGAATGCCCACGACCACCCGAGGCCGGGGAAGTCGGGGTATGGCCCGACCGGATTCGTGCACCCGGTTAATGAAAGTCTTGAGCATAATCTCTGTGGCGTCAAAATCGGCAATTACTCCGTCTTTTAATGGCCTGACAACTTCAATTGTGCTGGGGGCCCGCCCCAACATGCGTTTGGCTTCTTCTCCAATGGCCAAAATCTGTTTGGTTTTGCGATGTCTGGCGACAACTGATGGCTCGCGAATAACTATCCCCTTGCCTTTAACATGCACTAGGGTATTTGCTGTGCCTAAATCGATACCCACATCATATGAAAGCAGACCAAATAAATAGTTGAGCATACTCAGTGGCAATATACGTCTTGACCGGCTCATGTTCAAGGAGTAACATTCGCTCTAATGGGCTGCGAACTATGGGATGCAACTAAGGAGCTTGCTAGCAGTAAGAAGTCTCTCCGGGATCGTCACTTACGTCTTTTGCCCAAAAGCTGTCCCTTGGAAGATGGATGTGATGGATCCATGTGTCAATTGATGGGTAGCCCTGCTTCAGGTAGCTTCGTCCCCATACCCGATTACACCAGCCGATACTCACTAGAACTCACTCCGGCAGAACAGTTTGAGGTTCATACTCAGGGAGGACCACTTATTGCTGTATTAGCGTTTGATCCCCAGGCTCATCCGGAAGGACCAATTTTGGTTGAAGAGTTTGCTTCCTTCATGGGACGAAAGTAGCTTGACACATCCTATAGTGAAATGAGATAATTTGAGGCATGAGTTCACAAGAGTTTGTCCCCACTAAAGGACCCGGCTTCTCTCGCGGACTGAAACCGGCTCCAAGAGATACCAGTATTTCTGGCGAGCCAGAGCTTGGCCGGGTGAGCACTGAAGTTAAGCTTTTAGCTATCGCGACAACCACCGTGGTGGCTACTTGGCTTATTTGGCTAGCCAGTCACCCTGAGCCAGTATGGACTGCTTTTAGATAACCCTTACGGCCTCTGCCTTTGTAGTCGAAACCTGTCCCCTAACTAATCTTCCCTGTTCTAACTTGGGTTATAATCGAGTCAAGTATGGCCAAGTTCCCTCTCAGACCTAACCATGAACAACTTGCCAGGGAAAGGTTTGGCAAAAGATTTAGAGATCTTACAGAGGAAGGAAAAAAGGAAATTTTGGGGGATATTTCCACGGGTTTCCTGGAGGGAGATACCAAGGCCCCTGTAATTACGGATCCAGGTATTGTGTCTAAGGAGCCCCGGAAGGAAGGCCGGGCGGGACAGGAAGTCCGCAGAGAAGGCAAAACCATAAGGCGAATTCCACCCCATGCTCACGGAAAAGACGTATCTCTGCATCTTCCTATTGAGGGAGGAAATTAGCTCCAGGTTTGCAGCCTAAAGGGTTGCTTCATCTAATTCATTAGGCTGGCGAACCATTTGTCTGAGAGTTTGCTTCAAAGCAGCCTTTCCGCCTCTGAATTTAGGTTTGCGGCATTTGCGGCCATCTTCATTCACTAGTTTCTCCCTCACTATGCGATCCCCAACCTTCCGAGCCCCCCCTGACTTCCACGTTAAGATAGTTGGTTTTTCTCCGCCTACTGAACTGGACTTTTAGCTCCCGGTCTAGACTATTTTCTGTTTCTAGGTCAATCATACGGCCATGTTATGCTACAATCTTAGCTATATGTCAACAGAGACAGATCCGCAACCCGCTTCTCCTTCCCTCTTTGACTTAGATGGTATTGACCTTTTTTATCTCGATCCCGAGGATGCTTTTGATATTATCACCTTTCAGGCAACCAGGAGCCAAGACAAAGGCTTACCTCTGGCCGAACGGCAACTGGCGGGAGGAGAAGTTCTGGGAGCTTTACTGCTAGTTACCCAGGTAGTCCTGGTTGTGGATACTCCCGAAGATAATCCTCCCCAGTCCCCCAATGAAATTATTACTAACAGTTTACTCTACGCTTTGCTCAAAGAAGGCTGGATTCCCGTGGATTTTTCTCCATGATAAACTGACTGCATGTCTTTTTGGCAAAAAGTAATTGCCACCGGGTTTGGGCTGCTGTTTCTGCTCGTACCTCTAGTATTTTTATCTAATACTTCAGAGCTATTTGAGTTTAACAAGATGATTGCTACCTATCTGTTTGCCATAGGTATTGGTTTTGCTTGGCTAGCCAGAATGATCTCCGAAAAAAGATGGATTTTCCGATCCACTCTACTTGATAAACCACTCTTAATATTTTTGGGTGTGATATTGGTATCTTTTGTGTTTTCCATTGACATGCATATCTCCTGGTACGGGTATTACTCCCGCTGGAACGGAGGCCTGCTGTCCCTGGTCACCTATGCGTTTTTGTACTGGGCATATGTTTCCAACTTGGACCGGCGAAGCGTCCTCACGACTCTGACCTGCGCATTAATTGGAGCTGCTATTGTGGCTATCTACGGTAGTTTGGAACATTTTGGTTTCTCCCCCAGCTGCTTGTTAACCCAGGGCAACTTAGGAGTCGACTGTTGGGTCCAAGACGTCAAAAATCGGGTATTTGCCACTATTGGCCAGCCTAATTGGTTAGCAGCATACCTCGTAACCCTCATATGGTTGCCTTTGGCCTACATCGGCCAGGCCAGTAAAAAATTTGCGGCCAAGCAACTTTGGCTCTGGGGTCTATTTGGTCTCCTGGTGGCTACGTTGTTATTCACTAAGTCCCGATCAGGCCTATTGGCTTTGGCCGTCTCAGGAACGGTGTACTGGGGACTCTCCTTTTTCCAAGCTAAGCCATTTAAAAATTACTTGGGGGTAGGCATTTGCGGCTTAGTGGTGTTTATTTTGGCCACAGTTGTTCCCAACCCGGTGCGGGACTTAGTCTTTAAATCTTCAGCTCCAGTCCCGGTTGGACCGGCTTTAGAAACCGGCGGAACTGAATCCGGCAGTATCCGCAAAATTGTCTGGACCGGAGCACTGCGAATTTGGCAAGCCAGTCCTAAAAACTTCCTGTTAGGCACTGGTCCGGAAACTTTTGCCATCGCCTATTATCAATTCCGGCCCCTGGAACACAACCAAACCAGTGAGTGGGAGCTGTTGTACAACAAAGCCCACAACGAATTCCTCAATTATTTGTCCACCACCGGAGCTCTGGGATTGGGAGCATATCTATTTTTGCTGATTATGATGGGCAGATTACTCTGGCCCACTAAATCCGAACCTTTGAAAATGGCTTTATTTGCGGGATGGGTCAGTTTGCCCATCACTAATTTCTGGGGTTTTTCAGTTGTCATAAATCAGCTACTGTTATTCCTACTGCCGGCCGTAGGAGTATGTCTGGCGATTGATCCCCAAAAGGAAATCAAAGCAGGCTCTGTCGCTGGAAGTCAGAAAATTAGCCTTATTCTGGCTGGAGTATTGGGTTTGTGGTTAGTCTGGTTAACTGGCCGGTACTGGTGGGCCGATATGCTATACGCCCGCGGCCTGACGGCCATTAAATCATTTCAAATGACCTTAAAACCAAATTATTTGATATCGGCATATCAAAGTTATAGTCAGGCTTACGCATTAAACAAAAGTGAGCCGACTATTTCGTCCGAACTGGCAGTCTCAGCCGGATATTTGGCCAGCTCTCTGGCTCGATCAGATGCGTCTTCTGCCGCTCAACTGGCTCAGATTGCTGTAGCTGCATCCGATAAGGCCTTGGCCACTTCTCCTCATCATCCTAACTACTACAAATCCCGGACCAGAACTATGATTTTATTGTCTGATCTGGATCCTGGCTATTTAAAAGTGGCGGCTGAAGCTTTAGCCAAAGCCGCAGAAATTTCCCCTACAGATCCGCGGATTCCGTATAACCTGGGAGTTATTTACGACTACTTACAAGCCACCCCGTCAGCAATTGAGGAGTTCAAAAAATCCCTCAATCTTAAACCTGATTATGCGGACCCGCAGGTAGAACTGGACAAAATTCAAAAGTAATGCCCGGGTGTAGTAAAATTACCGCATGAGTCAAATCGTCACAGTCCCTTCGGAGATTCTTCGGACTCCCGCCCTACCGGTGGAAGCCTTGGATTCCCGAATACAAAAAGTGCTCGTCAATATGGGAAAAGCCTTAAGGAAAGCTGTAAATCCAACCGGAGTGGGTCTCGCTGCTCCTCAAATTGGAGAGACTCTACAGATCTTTATGATTCGTCCCCAAGCCGATGGACCGATTACTACTTTTATTAATCCCCAGATTACCAAATACTCCCAAAGACAGATAAGCCCGACCGGGAAAAAGGGAGTTTACGAAGGATGTTTATCTCTCCCCAACCATTACGCCCCCATCAAACGCTCCAGCTCAGTCACGGTGAAATTTCAGGATGCGAATATGCGCTTCCAAACTCAAGTTTTTTCCGGATTTGCAGCCCACGTAATTCAGCACGAAATGGATCACTTGAACGGTATCTTGTTTATTGACCGGGCCTTGGAACAAAATTCGAAACTATTCCGGGTTAAAGGCGATGACTGGGAGGAAGTTTCTCTTTAAAGAGTTATAATTGCGCTTTATGGGAAAACTGGTTGAATTACTGGCTAATACTTTAGACATAGTTCAAGGCAAAACAACCGGGAATTATGTTTGGTTGAATGAGAAGTCAGGTGCGGTTCAAAGAGTCCCCGGCAATCTTACTCTCAAAACTTATCGGGGTCGGAGATTGCTGAAATTATCAGCTGGAGACGACCCAGTCGGCATTGTTTTAGGCATGGCCCAAATACACGGTGCTCAAGCTGTTCATATCGGGGCCCGGGTAGCCAGAGATATTATTCACGGCTCCATTAATACAGCTGCTCGATTAGAGGCTGACTTAGCTTTAGCTCTGGCAGAAGAGGAAGAGACCAGGCTGACTACCCTACCTGCCGTTCCAATCCTTTCATATCTGACTCGACAAGTAGGAAAAATGGCAAAGAAACGCTAGAGTCAATTCATCTGGTCTGGAGAGACGATTCTTTTAGCCTGATTTAAACTAGCCGCTTATCTCAACCGCAACTTAGGATTTTTAACCGAAGGGATTAACTGCCTCAATTGCACTTCCCAGAGTCAACATACCAGTCGCCAGCGCAGCAATTCTCAACTGCCCACCTAGTTCTGGAGACACCATGTCGGACAAGGAAAGCATAGCGTAACTGGCAAAGATCATAGTAGGCAACCTAGCCCATTGCATCCCTTCTGAAATAGTCGTGCTAAAAATTGCGCTTCCTAGACGGGTCAGAGCAGCTGTGTAATTGACATTCTGACCTTCAGGTCTGGCAGTAACTTGGCGCCAAAGTGTAGGAAGCTGCGTCAGTAATCTCACTGACCCGATCACCCCTCCTATAGACGCCATTTTCAACATACTGTCGACGGGATTATTAATGGCGAATTCAATTAGATTGGTAAAATAGTTGTCACCTAACTCCACCGGCCACAATGGACCTCCGGTTTGAAGAAACGGCAAAGATATTCCAGAGGCTTCAGCTGTTTGAGCAGTTGCCAAACCCATCATACCCACGGCAAGGGTAATTGCAGCAACCTTTAGAGGAACTTTAACCCTATTCCACACATCCCGAGCATTAACATTTACATTAACTCCCCATTCCGGAGTGGTGGGATCAAATAGTTCGTTTGGTGAACTCATGTTTTGTGGTCAGGACGAGAGCATTCTACCACTACAGGTTATGCTGTCAAGAATAAAAATTCCTAAGTCAAAAAATGCCGAAGAATAAAACCAGTTTTATATCCGATGCTTACGAAGTCTTGCCCTCAGAAGTTATTTGCTTGGGAGGCGAGCTTAATTTTTCATCCTTAACTTCCACTTGAACTTGGGAGTCAACTCTATATGGCACTTTAACTGGCTTGCCATCTGGGCCGATAACTTCACTTCTCTCACCTGCGAGTAAATCTCCCTGTAGTGCTTTTACCACAGGCTTGGCAGTAGTTTGTAGGCCTGTTTCTTTGCTTCCTTCGTCACTCATAATGGAATTACTATATCAACTGTAAATCCCCCAGTCAATTAAGAATTGAGATTCACCAATACGACAAATTCCGCTTCTGGCTATATAATTTGAGAGATGGCCCCAGCAAAACTAGTTTTCTTTGGTTCCTCCCCGTTTTCAAATCTAGTATTAAGCAGGCTTATAGCTGCCGAAATTCCACTTGCTGCCGTGGTCACCAAACCTGACCAACCGGCGGGCAGGCACCTAAAGCTAACCCCTAACTCTGTTAAAACTTTAGCCCTGCAAAACGGTTTGGCTGTACAGGAAACATTCACCCTAGTAAGCGGACAGATGGGGTTGGTAGCCGCTTACGGCAAAATCATCCCCCAGAAGGTCATTGACGGGTTTGAGAACCATATCTATAACATTCACCCTTCGTTGTTACCTAAGTATCGCGGCCCCTCACCTTTGCAGCAGCAAATTTTAGACGGGATAACCGATACCGGCGTAACTATTATCCGCCTGGATGCTCAGATGGATCACGGTCCGGTTGTGGCGCAAACCACAGATGTAATCCGACAGGGAGACACGGCTCAAACTCTAGGAGAGAGATTGTTTACCCGAGGAACAGAAATGTTTATTGAACAGGTATGGGGAAAGATCCCGCTGGAGAAAGAACAAGAACATAGCCTGGCCTCAGTAACTAAAATGTTGACCCGCCAGGACGGCTTCATCGACTGGGCAGCCTTCTCTTTACAAATAGCCCATCCCCAACCAGGGTCAGAAATTGATCGTAAGTTCAGAGCGTATTATCCCTGGCCGGGAGTGTGGACAATTAATCCTGAGAGTAAGCGGGTTAAACTGGTATCTCTTTATCCGGTAGTTACGACTGTAACCGGGACCTGAGACTTCAACAGCCGCAAGCATTTGGTGCACAGCTTCATGCCATGCCAAGCGTGTAAGTTAGGTTTAAAAACTTTGCGCACAGAAGGAGCTTTCTTTTTCCAGCGGCCTCCAGCCACGCCCCGACCATGAGTATGTAGACCCCCATATTGCACTCCCTTACCGCAGTTATCACAGACGTAAGCCATAAGTGGTATTATTTTACCATGCTGAGCCTGCTTTTTTCTAATCCCTTAACTTTTATAGTCGTTTTCGGGGGCATAATTATCGCGATAGGTATCCATGAAGCCGCCCATTGTTATATGGCCGATTTCCTGGGCGACCCCACTCCCCGGTCCCGAGGCAGACTGACCTTAAACCCCATTGCCCATCTGGATCCTTTAGGGACTCTGGTGCTGTTAGTCACCGGTCGGTTTGGCTGGGGAAAACCTTCCCCGTATGACCCTTACAACCTGGCCAACCCTAAACGGGATTCGGCTTTAATTGCACTGGCCGGCCCAGCCAGTAATATTTTGATTGCCGGTCTGCTGTCGGTGATTTTGCATTTGGTTCCTTTGTCTGTATACGTCTCATCCGCCCTAACCTCCATCCTGGCAATTAATGTGTTTCTAGCCTTATTCAATCTTATTCCTGTTCCTCCACTGGATGGATCAAAAGTGGTGGGAGTCCTTATGTCTGCCGAATCGGCTGCCCGCTACCAGAGCTCAACTAATCCGTTATTGATCCTGTTGCTTATTCTACCTATTATTGGCGGGGCGTCTTTGGCTGCCATATTGATTTCTCCTCTGGCTAATATCTTGCTCTCCTTCCTCATTCCTTGACAAGGACGTATAATGGTATTGTCCTGCCGAGAAGGACCGGTCAGGGGTCATTTTCCTTGACTATTTTCTCTTTAGTAGGGCCCGGGCACAACTCTATCTCTGTCCTGTACCAAGATAGACATATCCCTACCAGTTTCTGAATGGGATGAGCTCGCCCACCTAAACTCTACTCGGGGAAAACCCTCTCCCACCTGATCGGCGGGACATTTCGTACCTCAAACTGCTAAAATTGACCCACGCCCTCCTAGCTCAATGGTAGAGCAGTGGTTTTGTAAACCTCAGAACAGTGTTCGATTCACTGGGAGGGCTCATAGTATTTCTCCAGTTGACATTCGGTAAAGATTCGGATAATCTAAAGTCGGTTAAGTGTAATTAAATTGGAAAGAGAAAATGGTACGGATTCGGTTTCATATTAGCGATATTAGGAAGTACTATTACCAGGAAGGCTTAAGTGTGTTAGAGACAGCCACTAAACTGGGCAAGACTAGTCGACAACTTTTTAGGTTCATGAGAAAGCACAATTTACCCAGAAGGACCTTCTCTCAAACGATGAGAATCAAGTTCTATAGATCTCCCCTCTCTTACAATAAAAAGGGTAACCTAACTACACATGAATTAAAATTGTGGCAAGCCGCCCTAATGCTCTACTGGGCTGAGGGATACAAGGCCACTCCTACAATTGACTTTGCAAACTCAGATCCCAAAATGGTAGCTATCTTTCTGAAATGTCTCAGAGAGATATATCAAGTCAGCGAAGCTAGAATAAGGATCCTCCTATATTGTTACTCTAACCAGAATGTTATTGGGTTAATCCGCTTTTGGTCGTCCTTACTTAAATTACCAATTAGCCAATTTAGTAAACCATTTATCAGATACGATTTCAGCCTTCAGAAGGCTAACAAGATGGCACATGGCCTTGTTCACATACGATATTCTGATCGCCGTCTCTTTGAGCAAATCATGGCGGAAGTTGATAAAATAGGATCGGAACTATGCCGGGATGGTAGAGTGGACAATTACACTACTCTGTAAAAGTAGCGCCCAACGGCTTCGTAGGTTCGAATCCTACTCCCGGCACCCTTTCAATTTTTAAAGACCCCAAGTCAAGCCTGGAGGCAGAAACGAATTCATAGTAAAATTGCACCTGTGCCCGGGTAGTTCAACGGCAGAACGGATCCATGGTAAGGATCAGACTAGAGTTCGACTCTCTATCCGGGCTCCCAGATAAATGTGCTAAACTAGGAAAAAGAAACGGAGGTGATTCAATTGAACGACACTAATATCCAAGCTGGAAATACGCAGTCAATGCAGTGTAAGTCTTGTTCGCAAGTAACTCTAGCCAATGGAGAACAAGTCTGGGTCTGTCAAAACTGTGGTGCAGAGCACCAACCAGGCGAAGGCCAAGTAGTGGCTGATGCCGCTGCTGCAGGAGCCCAAGCTGTAGTTGATCAAGCCGCAGCCGCGACCCCAGCTCCAGTAATTGACCCTATGGCTTCAGCTGCTTCCGAAGTTTCTGCAGACGCAGGAACTATGCCGGCAGCTCCCGCCGATTCAACAGACAAACCAGCTCAATCATAAACATATGATGAGTGAAACTTAATCCCGCATCTAACTGGTGCGGGATTTTTGTGATAAAATTCGCTGTATGGCAAAAAAGGGTAATCGGCAAATGATGGCTCTGGTATGCACTGTATGCAAATCCCAGAATTATTTAATGGAGAGAAACAAAGTTAACGTACCCGATAAATTAGACTTCAAAAAGTTTTGTTCTACCTGTCGTAAACACCAGGTACACAAAGAAACTTCCAAACTCAAGTAATCTGCTTAGTCTTCCCGCTCATCGCCGTAGCTATAGTTCTCTCTGTCTACCGAGGAGTGGTTTTCGGCATCGATTTCGGCAGTTAAATACATACCCATAGCAAACTCTGGTGTAACCGAATATGGCTGACGGTTTCCCCCTTCTATTTTAAATCCCCCAGCCTCATTCCAGACTACAGTCTCCCTCCCCCCTCTATCAACTACCGGAACTCCCCGCGTACCCGCCTCTTGCCAGACTTGAATGTCTCCCTGCATTCTGGGCAATACAATTTCGACTACTTCTGGATGTTCTTTGAGTAATTGGGCTGCCCGGTCTAAACGAATATTAAGAGGAGCAGATCTAATAACACTGAGTAGCTCCCGAAAATCCATATATCATGTTTGGCACAGGCATGTCTGTTTGTCAAATTCATGATAAAATTGAGGCTATAGGGACGTGATGAAATGGTATCATGGCGGTCTCCAAAACCGCTCTTCCAGGTTCGAATCCTGGCGTCCCTGCAGCATTGTGGTAAAAGTCAATCTGGTAAAATTGTGTAATGATAGAAACCCTTATTAATTTAGGTGACCAGCGATTAATCTTGGGTCAAAATTTAGGCCTTGGGTTTGTACAGTCTGTAGAATCAATGTCTTCTTCTGATGACTCATCTGCTATAAAGGCTGTCCGTAGACGGCTTTTCACCAACCCAAATACAAAACTCTTGGGCTATATGACCAAAGAAGGGGAAGGACCAAAAGAAATTGAGGCAAGCCTATGTAGGCAAATGGGATTACCTCCAAGTTCGAACTTGCGTGATGTCAAAAACAGGTTAGTTGGAAGAGAGAACGAGTTCCTGTTGGTGGTAAGAGGATTAAGCTCCCTACCGCCAGCCGAGCAAAAAAGAATTAAAGAGAGGCTTAACAAAGGTTTGCGGCTGGAAAGTATTTACGAATAAGAAAAGATTGGCTGAAACAGGTTCCAACAAAGTCCACTAGCCCCTGCCAACTCTGGTCGTACAATCATCAAACTCCTCATTGCTATTATGGTGTTTCCTGTGGGTATACAGCATAATTATTCTTGATGACTCAAAGAAGGTATCAAAAGCATTATGAAGAAACAGTTAAGATTGCTGCTGATGCAAGTAACATTTTTGCATTCGCAGATAATCACACTAACTTTTCTGCCCATATGAATCAGTCATCATGGATGATGGGTGGAGGCAAAATGGAAACTCAAACTGATGAAGGGAGGGGTAAAAGAGTTGGATCCCATATTAGAATGGGCGGAAGAATCTTTGGCGTGAGGTTATTCCTTGATGAGGTCGTCATTCAACACGAATCGCCTTATCGCAAAGCATGGGAAACAGTAGGCCAAATAAACCTCGCCGTGATTGATCATTATAAACTGGGGTTTGAGATCATGCGTATTGATAACAGTTCAAAACTGAAAGTATATATTGATTACAATCTACCTATATCACAGAAGGCCCATTGGTTTGGAGTATTATTTGGGGAAATATATGCAAAATGGTGCGTAAGACAAATGTCCCGCGGTGTTAAGGATCATTTTCAAACTGAGTGAATAAGTAGTTCCAATATTCTCCACTTGTCTCTGCTGTATAACTTAAAGGAAAGTCTCCAACTCAGAATATTTCGTCTCAAAACGAATTGCTAAACTATTCTTTCCTGACCACCGTGGCTGTAATTGTACTTTCTAATTCGGGATAGTTGGGATTATCAGTCCTGATGAAAATAGTTCTGGTTAAGTCCCCCACATCTGTATCGTCTTTGTGTACCGCCGGGTCAAATGAGACGTTAACCGCAGTGCTCTCATAAGCGCCAAGTTCTTTTTTCTCAACACTGGCCTTAGTGCAACCGCAGGAAGTCGAGACCCAGGTTATCTTCACCGGCAACGGTGAGTAGTTGGTTAGGGTAAAGTTGGTGGTGACTACATCTCCATAAACGACTGTACCAAAGGCCTTAGTTTTGGGAGTCAATGAGACACTCTCCTGACTCTTTTTGTAAGCGTCGGTACCCCCTGCAAGGTCATAGACCTGAGTGTAACCAAGGGAAGCTAACTCTTTAGCCGCACTAGCGCTCATACTGCCTGATCGGCAATAGACAAGTACAGGAGCAGTTTTATCTTTTGGTAACTTATCCGTGTTCTTCCCAATCTGATCGTAAGGAATAAAGGCATTCGTTCCTGGAATGTGAGTTTGTTCGGGAGTATGCACATCCAAAATGAAGGCGTCTTTACTTTTTGCTAACTCAGCAAATACTTCGGGAGATACTAGTTTAGCTATATTATTCACTTGGTTTGAGATCTTCTTAGAACCAGATCTGTTAGCAAACCAAATGAAACCGAGGCTCGTAACAACAAGTATTCCTATGACGATAAACTTTGACTGCATATTGAATTCCTCTTATTTTACTTGATTCAAAGTAATTGTAAATTCAGTTTCAAAAGTCTACCGGATCATCTTTCAGATATCAGGTTCCAACATGGTTCACTCGCCCCTTCACAAATATTTGATCACGGTTAATACGCTAAACACTCCGTAAAAGCTGAATGCTCCTAAAACTGCCACCACTCTCCACAAGGCTGGTCGCAACGGCTTGGACAGGGCAGTCATATTCATCCACAATATCAACCCGGTGTAGACAAACATGGACAGTGCGTTCATTACTGCCCCAATAATCACCAGTTCTAGAGGCTCGGTGAATCCTAAGGAAAAGATGATTACTCCAACTAATACCTGTACCCATAAAAAGCCGTAGAACAATCTATGTAAGTGCCTGTGTATTCCCCGCTTAACAAGAATTGCCAGGTTTTCGCCTGCAATACGGGCATTGGATCCGAATACGGAAAACTGGGTACCAAACAGCATTACTCCCACTAAAAGTAAAAACAGAACGCCCAGAGCGTAACCTCCTCTTTGACCTATCTCTACGCTTTCAAGCAGCACAAAGTTAATACTGGTTTCCACTGCCGGATGCTTGTAAACCGTAGCATAAGCCAACAGTGACAATAACAGCATGGTAATAACCCCGGTGGCCCAAAACACAATGCCATGCTCAATATTGATGCTAACCCACCATTTTCTAAACCTTAATAAATTCTCCGGAGTGTTTTCAAAGCTCTCACCGGTCAAGGTAGTCTTTTCCTGCTCATCTTCCAATACATTGGTAATCCGCCCCGAATACTTACCCATACCGTAACCTTTTTCTTTAATATATAAGCTCTGGGCCAGATTGAGATTTCCTCCGGCTCCGGCATAGGCTAAGGCTGCCAAAAAAGTGGCCATCGGTAACCCTTGCGGTAACCAAGTGTAACCTGCCCCCCGGCCCACCAATCCGGCAAATAGCGCCCCCCAATCCTGACTTTTAGCCAGCCAGAGAGTCACGCCTAAGATAAACGGTACTCCAACAAAAATTATCACTTTTTGAATTCTTTCCTGTGTTTTGTAGACTATGCTGCCTAAATTGAAAAGGACCCCCACAATGAGAAGCAGGCTTATACCCCACCATTTGGAATACTCTGCTCCCACAGATGCCGCCAATACACTGGCTGCTGAAGCAATAATCCCCGGCCACATCCAGGGTATTAGTGTCGTCAGCAAAAACCAGACAGGAATCCACCTGCCGTATTTGCGGGTCATACCCATAAACACGCTTTCGCCGGTTACCAAAGTATATCTTTCGATCTCCATGTTGATGAAAAATTGCATGGTTATCCCCACAACTGCGGCCCAAATGATACCCAAGCCAAAGTTGGCAGCCAGATACGGCCACAAAATCAGTTCCCCGCTACCTAAGCCTACCCCCAGAATAATAAAACTGGGTCCGATAAGTTTCCTGAGGGGCCAAGGGGGCGGCAGTTCTTTCATAGAATAAGTTAAAATGATCTAGCAGCAATAATGACTATCAGGATACCGATAGTATTTAAAACAAAGCTTAGTGACAAAAACTGCCAATTTTTCAATTTCGATGCACCCAACATGCCAATACCAACTTCATCCGGAAACGGCGAAGCGATGACAAAGGCTCCCACGACAGGAAGAACCCAAGCAAAATGAGGCGTCTTTAACAATTTCACCAGCACATGGCCTCCACTCTTTAGAAATATCGGTCTCAATTCATCAAATACCCTGTCTCTTAAGAACCTAAAAACTAAATAATCACCCACGACTGCGCCCGTACCTGCAAACAAGGCTACAAATAAGGGATTGAGAGTTGCACTGATAAAAAACAGGGCTACACTGGCCGGCGCCACGGTAAATACAGAAACAAATAAAGCCCCGGCTACAAATGCTCCCAGATACCCCAGACTTCCAATATAGGCAATGGCTATTTTAAATAGCGGATGATCTATCATCATGAAGAAAATGACCAAACTTAGGAGCAAGATGGCTATATTTTTATAGTGCCAGTGTTTCCACCGGCTAGATGCTGTCTCAAGAACTTCCTCCATAATCAAACTGTAGCATAAATTTGAAGGCCACCTCGACCCCTGCTGAAGAAGCTGTTGATGCAGGCCCTACTTCTGGTGTCTGGATCCGACTAAACCAATGCATTATAATCCGGCCTCGGCCAAAGCCATCCGTATGAGAATTGACAGCGAAACTGCTTTAATCGTTTCCCAGCCTCGATATATTTCCGAGGGCCTGTTTAACCGCAATTTGGTCGGAGGAATAGCTGACCTCTTCCATCAGGGCATCCGTAACAACGTTACTTTCGGGGCCTTGCCCCACTACGGAGCCAAAATTCTGGCTGCTTACGCTACGGAGGCCGGATTTAAACCGGAGCTGGTCAGTTTGTACGATCCCCAAGTTGTAAATATGGCCAAATCTAGCGGGGTGACTTTGGTATCTGCTATGGATATCGGTCTGGATCAAGCCCGAAATGTGTTTACCCATCTTGGCCCAAGTAACAAAATCTTAGCCGGTGGATATGGCATCTCGGCTGACGCTCAGTTACTGCACCGCGAATTCCCCTGGCTCACCATTATTCCTGGTGAAGCGGAGGGGGTTCTGGCCCACGCTCTATCTGATCTACTTAATCACGGCCAAATGGAACCAGAATACCGCAGAACGTCACCCTTTAATTTAGCCCAGAGCGCTTCAGAGCCCCATCTTAACCCCCACATTGAAAGTAAACTGCATAATCTGTTTGGCTGGACTCCAGTTAAAGTCACTGAGGTATCCCGAGGTTGCCCGGAAGCCTGTGATTTCTGTCCCACAGCCATGCTGCCTACCAGCGTTAAACCCCTGGACGTACTGGATACAGAAGTGCAAAACATGCATCTTAAACCTTGGGAACCGCTGGTGTTTCTGGATCAAAACCTGATGGTTTGTCCCTCCGACTACTTAGAAGCACTGTTTGACTATCTAAACCAAAGACACATCCTTTGGGCCGGCGAAGGAACTATCACCTACCTGCTTAATTCTCCTCATTTGAATGAAGCTGCTAAGCATCGCCTACTACGCAAGATGGGCAAAAACTGCCTGGCATTTTTAGTTGGGGTAGAAGATCTAAACGGAAAAACCCGTGGTTCAGCCATGAAAAACGATATTGCCAAATCAACTCACCTGGAGGATATGGCCAAATTATTGCGCGAATATCGGATCCCTATCGTTTACAGCCTAATTTTTGCCTCTGACAGTCAGGAGGTCGGTTACGCTCGACATGCAGCAGACGTAGTAAATACTCTCGGTCTCACTGCAGCCGCC
>JAUSIY010000005.1 GCA_030647735.1 bacterium | reverse complement strand
CAAGCAGGCAGTTTTTCAAATGGCCGAATCAACGCAAATAGATTTTGTGTTGACCGCCAGTCCCAAAATTATGCTGACCATTCCGGGAACTTTTGCCTGGACTGATGTAGGGGACTGGAATGTAGTTTGGCAAAATCTGAGTAAAGATAAATTAGGCAATGCCATCATGGCTTCTAAAGGCCGGGGTCAATATGTGGGAGTAGATTCGAGTAATAACTTACTTATTTTAAACAAACAATTAATTTCTACGGTGGGGCTTAAAGACATGCTGATTGTGGACACCGAGGACGCTATCTTAATTTGCCCCAAAAACGACGCTCAGGAAGTGAAGAAAGTTGTGGAGATGTTAAAAGAGCAAGGTTTGACTAAGTATCTGTGAGGCTGGTAGACTAGTCTGGCAGTGCAATACGATTACATCAAAAGGGGAATAGACATAGTTTTATCTCTTTGCCTAGTAATTATTTTTTTGCCAATTGATGTAATAGTTGCCTTGCTGATTAAACTGGAATCCCCAGGTGCACCCATATTTGTAGAGTTGTCCGACAGAGTGGGTAAGAATGGCAAGCTCTTCAGACTGTTGAAATTTAGGTCGATGATACCCAATGCACACTATAAGCTTTATCATGACCCCAAATTTAAAGATTTGTTGGAAGAGTATAAGAAAAACAGTTATAAAGTAGTCAATGACCCCCGGGTAACGAAAATGGGTAAATTTATCAGGAAGTTTTCGATTGATGAATCCCCGCAGCTGATTAATATTTTAAAAGGTGATATGAGTTTAGTTGGTCCCAGGCCATATTATCCTGAAGAAATTGAAAACCAGCGGCAGAAATATCCTCAAGCATCTAATTTAATAACAGACGCCTTGTCAGTTAGACCAGGGCTGACGGGGGAATGGCAAGTTTCAGGCCGAAGTGAGATCAATTTTGATAAAAGAATAGAAATGGATAGTAGGTACGCTCAAAACCATAACCTATGGTATGATTTAAAAATACTCCTGCGTACCCCACTTGTGATGCTTTCGGGTAAGGGAGCTGTCTAAGCGTCAATAATATATGCCTGCTAAAGATGAAAATATTGTCCGATCTCTGGAAGGTCAACCCCTGGAACCTTTAATGGCCCCAGAAACTTTGTCAGCTCCCCCTCACTCTCGAGGTAAGTTCGCTGGCTTTCCTTGGAAAAAAATCGGTTTGGGCCTGGGACTATTCTTAGCTGTAATTATTGGGTTTGCCGGCATGATATTTATGTTGTCCCGCCCCTTAGTGGCATCAACTAACAAGTTAAAAGAATCAGCTAATGTCGCTGTGGCGGCTGCTAAGGCCCAGGATTTGGGTCAAGTGCAGACCCAGCTGGTTCAGGTAGAAAAAGATTTGAATCAAGTAAAGCGAGATTATGGCCGAATGGTGATGGTGAAATTTGTTCCTTTTGTCGGCAGTTATTACCGGGATGGTCAACATGGGTTGGAAGCTGCCTCGCACTTGTTAACAGCAGCCAACGCCACAGTAGTTGCCATTGCCCCCTATGCTGACGTTATAGGTTTAAAGGGTTTATCCACCTCCACCGATGGAGTAAAAACGGCTGAAGACCGGTTGAATTTCATTATTGAAACATTGGACAAAGTGGAACCGCAACTAGATGCCATTGGGGGAGAATTGACAGCTGCCAAAAAAGAAGTTGATCAGATTAATCCGAATCGGTATCCGCAAACTTTCCGGGGCCAGGAGATCAGACCCAAACTTATTGAAGGCATTGGCCTGTTGGACCAGGCAGCCACTTTAGCAACAGAGGCGAAGCCTCTATTAGCCAGTGCTCCATATATGTTAGGCAAAGATGCTCCCCGAAAATATTTAGTCCTGTTTCAAAACGATGCCGAACTGCGGCCCACCGGAGGGTTTCTCACGGCTTATGCCGTAATTGAAGTAAATAACGGCAAAGTGAATATTGTGCAGTCTAACGATATATATACTCTAGACGAAAAATTCAAAGAGCGCATTCCCGCTCCCGATCCCATCAAGAAATATTTAGCCAACGTACCTTACTGGTACTTGCGTGACCAGAATCTTTCTCCCGACTTTAAGGTTTCCATGGACATGTTTTACCCCAACTACTTGAAGACCAAGTCTCCCGAGGTGGACGGGATTGTCGCCGTAGATACCCAGTTGCTAGTGGATTTATTAAAAGTGACCGGACCCATTGGAGTGCACGGGTTCGGCACTTATTCGGCTGATATTGACGAGAGATGTAACTGTCCTCAGGTGTGGTATGAACTGGAGAAGTTTGCCGACCAGGAAGGTCCGGTGGTCTGGGATCCGGCCGGAACAGGTAAGATCATTTTTGCCCCGCGCAATTACGGAGCCCGCAAATCCTTCATTGGTCCGATGATGCAGGCGGTGCTGGCCAACACCATGGCCCAGCCTAAAGACCGCATTCCTAAACTGTTTGACACCGTCATGCGGGCTATTTCAGCCAAACACGTCCAGTTGTTCTTTAACAAAGCCGAGGTGCAGACTGCTGTGGAAAGCTTTAATCTGGCCGGGCGGGTCAGGGAATTTGACGGAGACTACTTAATGGTGGTCGATACCAACTTCGCCGGAGCCAAAACCAATGCCTGGGTAACCTACACGGCCAAACAGGAAATTGAGGTCGGTGGAGACGGCTCAGTTACTAAAACCTTAACCTTAACTTACAAAAATCCCCAAGAGTTCTTCTCAGATGCGGGAGGAACTATTAAATTAAACGGTAAATTCCGGGACTGGCTGCGGGTATATGTGCCCAAAGGCAGCGAATTAATTGAAGCCAAAGGTTTTGAATCAGGCGATGCTGTGGGGGAGGACCTGGGTAAAACCGTCTTTGAAGGCTTCTTTACCCTCACTCCCTTAAATGTGCGCACCGTCAGTTTCAAATACAAACTACCTCTGAAAATGAAAGGTTCTTACAAACTGTTGATTCAAAAACAGGGCGGAGCCAACTACTTCCCCTACCAGACGTCCATTAACGGCCGCAATCAACCGGAAGTCATCTTGAATTCGGATAAAGAGCTGGTATTCTCTCTGTAGTGAGAAGTTTCACTGTTACTGCCGTAGTTATTAAAAGGTCAAACTTAGGCGAAGCAGATAGGTTAATTACGCTGTTCACAAACACTCACGGCAAAATGACAGTGTTGGCTAAAGGGGTGCGTAAACTGACTTCTAAGCGGGCTCCAGCTGTAGAACTGTTTAATTTAATCTCGGCTCAAATTGTTAAGGGCCGAGGGGATTTAAACATTTTGGCTGAAGTAAAGATGATTGACACTTTTTCCTCTTGGCGGGGCCAATTAGGTCGGGTAACTGTGGCTTATCAGTTAGCAGAAGCAGTTGACAAACTGACAGCTGATCACCAACCCCACCCCCAGGTGTTTGCCATTTTAGTCAGCTCTTTAAACCACATCGGTAGTTTGGGAGCCAATTGGGCTAAACAATTAGAGACCTGGTTAATCGAAATTATTCAGGAGCTGGGTTTTTGGCCCAAAGATAAACCATTCAAAGGCAACATGGTGGAGCTGGTGGAATCCATCTCCTCCCGTTCGTACAACTCTCCCAAACTATTGAAGAAATTGATGAGGTAGATTAGAATTCCCCACATGACTGAAAGGCGATTGGCAGATATAGGGTTATTTTTCTATGAGCCTGGTTGGCAAAGTTTATCCCGGGTGAGCCAGTTTACTGATCTGGTAAACATGGTTGGCTGGCATGCTGGCCTGAGTTGGGAGACGGGAGATAGAAATATCATCGCTCCAGGTTTGACTGCAGATGAGCAGGAAGGGGCTGTTCAGATAGGTTTAACCAGAGCAAAAACTGCAGGTTCAGTGTAAACTTAGGATATGGACTTAATGGAGAAAATTGTAGCTTTGTGTAAACGGCGGGGATTTATATACCCCGGATCTGAAATCTACGGTGGGTTACAGGGGTTCTGGGACTATGGTCCCATGGGAGTGGCCCTACGTAATAATCTGAAACACGAATGGTGGAAAACCATGGTTAGCCAACGGGACGATGTGGTGGGACTGGGGCCAGCCATTATTATGAATCCCCAGGTGTGGGAAGCCTCCGGCCATACAGTGGCTTTCACCGATCCTTTGGTAGAGTGTAAAAAATGCCACCATCGTTTCCGCGACGATCAACTGGTAGACGGTAAATGCCCCGATTGCGGCGGGGAAGTCACTGAAGGTAAAACTTTTAATCTGTTAACCGAAGTGTACTTGGGTTCTACCGAACCCAAACAACTGGCTTACCTCAGAGGAGAAATTACCCAGGGGGTATTTGTGAATTTCAAAAATGTGGTGGACTCCAACCGGGTGGAAATTCCTTTCGGAATTGCCCAACTGGGTAAAGCCTTCAGAAATGAAATCACTCCGGGCAACTTCACTTTCAGAAGCCGGGAATTTGAGCAAATGGAACTGGAATTTTTCATTACCCCAGATGAAGCCGAGGCGACTAAATGGTTTGGTTATTGGAAAAAAATCAGGAAAGATTGGTATGAGAGTTTGGGGATGAATCCGGCCAAACTTAGATTTCGGGAACACGCTCCTGACGAACGGGCTCACTATGCAAAAGCTGCCGAAGATATTGAATACCAGGCTCCTTTCGGCTGGAAAGAAATGGAAGGAGTTCACCACCGGGGAGATTGGGATTTATCCCGCCACCATCTAACATATCAGGACTATACCCCTTGGGTAATTGAAACATCCGGAGGAGTCGACCGGGCCCTGTTGTTTTTCTTAATCGATGCTTACTTCGAAGACGACAAGCGGATAGTGCTCAAACTGCACCCTAAACTAGCCCCGGTCAAAGTGGCGGTGTTTCCTCTGGTGGCCAACAAACCAGAGCTAGTGGATAAAGCCAGAGAGATATATAAACACTTAAAGTTAGACTTAGATATTCCTACGGCCTGGGATGACCGGGGGAATATCGGTAAAAGGTATTATGCCCAGGATGAAATCGGGACTCCCTGGTGTGTGACGGTCGATTATCAATCGTTAGAAGATCAGACTGTCACTGTGCGGGACCGCGATACTGCTGTTCAGGAGCGGGTAGCCATTGCAGACCTTGACAGCTTCTTTTTGGGCAGGTTAAAGTAAATTTATGGATCCTAAAGGTAGTTGGGGTATTGCGATCGGAGCAGTAGTGGTTTTGTTGGCTGTCGGCGGAGTGTTTTACTCCATGAAAAAGGGCGGCGGGCTGGTGTTGCGGCCCACTCCCTCTCCGGCCGTAGTGCAGCAGTTGGAGGCGGAGAAACAGCCTAAAATAAAATTGGTGTTTTCCAAAGACGGACACTATGTGACAGTAAATATTTCCAATCTGTTTGCCGACACTTTGGAATACAACCTGATTTACGATGCCGTGGTCAAAAAGAGTCCCTTGCAGACCGGAGTCAATGCTGCGGCCAGTGTGGCCGGCAAGTCTACTTACTCTCAGGAGCAGCTATTAGGCAGTGAGTCGTCCGGCAAGTTCACATATCATGAAGATATCACTAACGCCATCATGGAACTGACTCTTCGTGACGACCAGGGCAGATCCATCTTTACAGCTACTTACCCCTTCTCTGTCTCTGCCGGCTCCTCAGCTGAACTCAACAGCGAATGAAGATGAACCAGAGCAGCAGTTAGCTCCGGTGCGGAATCCCGACCCTTCAAGAAGTTATACGTGCCGAAATTTAGGTCCTCTTGGCCAGAATATGAAATAATCACCGCTTGAGGCAGCTCAGCCTGGATAATCTGAGCCGCTTTTTGGCCATCACCCTCTTTGGGAAAGCTGTAACCTACAATGGCTACATGTGGCGAAACCCCCCAGGCCAAGGCCCATTCCACGTCCGCAAGAGATAAGGCTTTGGCCACCACCACACAATCACAAATATCCTCCACTAACAGTGAAGTGGTATCCAGAGAAACAGGATCATCGTCGGCAACTAATACTTCCAGGGGCATAACTTGAATTGTAGCAGAACTACCCTTGACACGGCGTGAAAAATGAGAGATAGTGGTAGATAGTGGTAAAAAGTGGTAAATTCAACTCATGTTTATCGGTCAGTATGAGCACCGTTTGGAAGAAAAAGGCAGGTTATCTATTCCTAAAAAGTTCCGTTCCGAGTTGGGCGGGGGAACCGTTCTTAGCCAAGGCTTAGACGGTTGTCTGTTTCTGTACCCCAAGTCCAGCTGGGAACAGCTCATTAACAAGCTATCTCAGCTACCCTTAACCAAAAGGGATACCCGCTCGTTCACCCGGGTATTATCCTATGCGGCAAGTGAAGTAGAGTTTGATGGAATTGGGCGCATCCTGATTCCGGATTACCTGCGGCAGTTTGCCGGCCTGGTGGACGCCTGTGTTGTAGCCGGAGCCATCGACCGGGTGGAAATCTGGTCTCAAGCCAAATTCAAGATTTACTCAGCCAAAGTTAACCAGCATGCCGAAGACATTGCCGAAAAACTTGAACTTTCATAGCCCAGTCCTGGCGACAGTTGCCGTAGACTGGTTGGACATAAAACAACAGGGAAGATACATTGACGCCACTTTAGGCGGCGGGGGACACACTCAGGAGATAATTCGCCGAGGTGGACAAGTCTTAGGCCTTGATCAAGACCCAGAAGCCCTTGCGGCCTGCCCTGATCTTGATCAGCTAACTAAAGTCCAGACTAACTTTATTCACTTAGGCGAAGTGGCCCGCGAGCACGGTTTCCAAAACGCTGCCGGCATCTTGTTTGATCTGGGAGTTTCCCAGCATCAGGTGGAAGAGCCCAGCCGGGGATTCTCCTGGCAACAGGACGGTCCCCTAGATATGCGTATGGGCACCACTGCCGTCACGGCTGCGGAATTAATCAATCAACTACCGGAGAAGGAACTGGCCAGTATCATTACCCGCTTTGGGGAAGAACACCAGGCCAAAGCCATTGCCCGGCGAATTGTCGCCCACCGGCCTTTAACTACCACCCGCGAACTCTTTAGCCTGGTAGGCCGGCCGGATCAGGGCAGACGGGTATTTCAGGCCATCCGCATTGCCATCAACGACGAGTTAGGAGCAGTCACGACTGCCCTGCCCCAGGCTCTGGAAGTATTGCGGCCGGGAGGCCGCCTGGTAGTCATCAGTTTCCATTCACTGGAAGACAGGTTGGTCAAACAGCAATTTGCTGCCTGGTCATCTCTAGGCCAGGGTCAAATTCTAACGGCTAAACCAGTGTTAGGGGAACGGGGATCAAAGCTGAGAGCTTTTATGAAAAAATTATGAAGAAAATATTTGTCATTGTAGGGATTAACCTGCTCTTGGGAGCCGGTCAGTTAGGCTTGGCCGTTGGCCGGTCAGCTGACGGAGTCCAGGTATCCGGGCTAAACCAACAGTGGCAGGCGGTGAAACACGAGAATGAACTTCTTTCTGAGCAGGTTTACGCCAAATCTTCTTTGGTGTATATAGCATCTCAGTCGGCAAACTTGGGACTGGCCAGTTCCACAGTAAAGTTCGTCGGGGGAGTCAACGTGGCGGCTGTGCAACTGGCCCGCTAAGGGTATGAGGCGTCAGTCTGCCCGACTGATATGAACAACTGGAGATTTACTTTCATTATCACGGTGTTTTTTTTGATTATGGCGGGAGTTTGGGCCCGTTTAGTCTACTGGCAGGTATTTGCCGCCGACGATCTGCGTCAGCAGGCGGCTGACCAAAGGTTAACCATAGTGGAAATGCCGGGCACCCGGGGAGAAATTTTGGCCAGTGACGGTTTTCCGTTGGCGGCTAACCGGTTGAACTATTTATTGTGGGCCAACCCCAAACAAAATGTCTGGAACAGTAAATGGGATGAGATTTCCCGGCTGTTACCGGCTTCAGACAGTGCTAAGCTATCTGAAAAACTGTCCTGGACCAACTTGTCCTGGGTGGCTCTTTCCTCTCAAATTTCACCCCAGATTAAAGACCTAATTGAAAAGATGGATTTGGAAGGCGTAGGCTTTGACCCCCGCCCGGTGCGCTTTTACCCGGAAGGCTCATCCAGTGCGCACTTATTGGGCTTTGTGGGTCAGGATGCGGGTGGCACAGCTAAGGGGTATTTTGGTCTGGAGGGATATTACGACCGCAAACTGGCCGGCCGGGGAGGCAAGGTGATTTTGGAAACTGACGCTTTTGGCCACCCGATTGTCATATCCGGCCAAAACCTGTTTCCGGCTGTGGATGGCCAACAGGTGCAGACCAGCATTGACCGTACCCTGCAGTTCATTCTGGCCAATCAACTGACAACAGGTCTGGCCAAATACCAGGCCAAATCCGGGACCATCACCGTTATGGAACCCTTTTCCGGCCGGGTGCTGGCTATGGTCAGTTTACCCAACTATGACCCGGACCATTATCAGCAGGTGGACGATGCTCAGGTGTACAAAAATCCGGTGGTATCTGAATTTTACGAACCCGGTTCCACTTTCAAAGTGGTTACCATGGCTTCGGCCTTGGATGCCGGAGTGGTTACTCCGGACACTAAATGCCCCATTTGCAAGGGGCCGGTGCCGGTGGCGGAATACACTATCCGGACCTGGAACGACAAATACTTTCCGGACAGTACCTTAACCGATGTGATAGTCCACTCAGACAACGTGGGTATGGTCTACGTGTCTCAGAAACTGGGTCGGGATACTCAACTGGAGTATCTGCACCGCTTCGGTTTAGGGGCCCCTACCGGCATTGATTTACAAGATGAAACCTCTCCGGTATTTCGCCCAGACCGTAACTGGACTGAGGTAGATCTGGCCACTACTGCTTTCGGCCAGGGAATTGCGGTGACTCCCATTCAAATGTTGCGCTCGGTAGCCGCTATTGCTGCCGGGGGTAAACTGCCTAATCCGAAGCTAGGTGCGGACGGGGGAGAGAGCCAGCGGGTAGTTTCCGAAACGGCTGCAGCTCAGGTAACTCAGATGATGATTAAAGCTGTAGAAAACGGGGAAGCCAAGTGGGCTAAACCGGCCGGCTACACTATTGCCGGCAAGACCGGAACGGCCCAGATTCCAGTAGCCGGCCATTATGATAAGGATCAGACCATCGCCTCATTTGTGGGCTTCGCCCCGGCATTTAGTCCCCAATTTGTGATGTTGGTGACTTTGAACCAGCCTCAAACTTCGCCCTGGGGAAGTGAAACTGCCGCCCCGCTGTGGTTTTCAGTTGCCCGCGAACTGTTCAGATATTATAAAATAGGTCCAGATCGATGAACCGCCGTCACACTATCTCTTTCATGCATGCCCTGGAAGGCATCGGTTACGCCATCCGCACCCAACCTAACTTTGTCATCCACTTACTCATCTCCCTGGTCGTCATTGCGGTTGGTTGGTGGTTACAAATAACCGGAGCGGAATGGTTGCTGGTGGCGGTAGTTATTGCTTTCGGCTTAGTCATTGAGATGCTTAACACCAGCATTGAAGCTGTAGTGGACTTGGTGACCGATGAGATCAAACCTTTGGCTAAAATTGCCAAAGACTGCGCTTCTGGAGCCATGCTGGTGTATGCTCTGGGAGCCAGTGTGGTCGGGTTATTAATTTTCTTGCCTAAACTATGGCTCTTTTTCTAGGACTGGTCATTTTTTCATTTATTATCACGGCGGTAGCCGTAGTGCCTTTCATCGACTTTTTATACCGCTTGCGGTTCATCCGTCAGGACGAATCTGTGGCTCTCGATCCCGGGGACTCCGTCGCCTATAAGCTGATTCACAAGCAACATAGCCATAAAATCGGCACCCCCATTGGCGGGGGAGTCTTAATTATCGGAGTGGTGGCTATTTTATTTGCCCTGGTGTTTCCGCTGATGAGCCGGCTGGGAGTGTACATTTCCTCCAGTTTTTCCATCAAACAGGAACTGAATGTGATTTTCTTCACTTTCGGCTCTTTCGGACTGCTGGGGCTGTATGACGACATCTTAAAAATCTTCGGATTTAAAAAAACCGGCTTCTTCGGTTTGCGGGTGCGCCACAAACTGGTTATTCAACTGCTGATTGCTCTGGCCGCGGCCGCCCTGCTGTATTTCAACTTAAAAATAGACATAATTAATATCCCCTTCTGGGGGATTTTGAGATTGGGCTGGCTGTATATTCCGTTTGCTGCTTTGGTGATTGTCTTTTTTGCTAACGCTTTTGATTTCACTGACGGTCTGGACGGGTTGTCCTGTGGCGTACTATTAATTTGCCTGCTGGCTTTTTGGGCCCTGACTTTATTCAGTCTGGATACTCCCCTGTCCACCTTCATCGCTTTATGGATCGGCAGTCTGATTGCCTTTTTGTACTTCAATGTCCACCCGGCCCGGCTTTGGCTGGGAAATGCCGGGGGACTGGCTTTTGGAGCCACTCTGGCCATTGTGGGCTTGCTGCTGGGTAAAATTGTGGCCTTAGTCGTCATTGGGGGGATATTCGTAGTGGAGCTGATGAGCAGCTTTTTGCAAATCGTGTATTTTAAATCTACCAAGGGCAAACGTTTGTTTCCCATTGCCCCTTTACACCACTGGTTGCAGCTGCTCGGTTGGTCAGAGTCCAAAATAGTCATGCGGGCCTGGCTGGCTGCCATCATGCTGGCCTTGTTTGGTATATGGCTCGCCCAACTGTAGTTTTCCCCTGGATTGTGGTCGGCCTGGTCCTTTTTGGTCTGGTGATGGTGGGTAATGCTTCAGTGGTGGATGCAGCCCGGGATTTTGGCGACCAATGGTATTTTCTTAAGCTTCAGACCGGTTGGGCTGGCATCGGTCTGGTCGGCTTGTGGTTGACCAGCCGCTTCCCATACCAAAACTGGGCCCGGTTTGCCAAAATCGGGTTTGTAGTTTCCGGCTTATTATTGGTGGCCGTTCTGATTCCCGGATTATCTATCCGCATCCTGGGGGCCAGGCGGTGGCTGGATCTGGGCTTATTTTCTTTTCAGCCGGCAGAACTGGCCAAACTGACTCTGGTACTGTACTGGGCCAAATTACTGGACACAAAAAAAGATATGTTCTGGCCTTTCATCATTAGCCTGTTGGGAACGGCAGCTTTGGTGATGTTGGAACCGGATTTAGGTACCACTCTGGTTTTGGTAGGCACGGGACTGGTGGTGTATTTTGCCTCCGGTGGGAAAATGAAATACCTGGCTTTGGTCACCCCTTTGATCATACTAGCCGGTCTGGGATTAATTTTGCTGTCTCCTTACCGGCGCAGCCGGCTGATGACTTACTTTGATTATTCAAGAGATCCTCTGGGCAGCTCATATCATATTCGCCAGGTACTTCTCAGTTTAGGTTCCGGCGGGCCGTGGGGAGTGGGCTTAGGCCAGTCTCGGCAGAAATACGAGTTTTTACCGGAAGTGTCTACCGACTCCATTTTTGCTGTGGTAGGGGAGGAATTAGGACTGGTCGGTACCACTGCTTTAATTCTGGCTTTTGCCGCCTTTTTCTTTTGGGGGATGAAGATTGCCAAGAGAGTAGATGATCAGTTCGGGGCAAACTTAGCCATAGGTCTAGTGGGTTGGATCAGTTTGCAGGCCCTCTTAAACATGGCCGCCATGGTGGCTCTTGTCCCTTTAACCGGCATTCCCTTGCCTTTCATTTCCTACGGGGGATCAAGTCTGGTGATTGCCCTAGTTTCCTGTGGCATCTTGATAAATATATCCCGACAAAACTGATATACTTCGCCCTATGGCTGAACGTAGTGGACCAACTCACTCCCCAGACCGCTTCAGACCTATCTGGGCTGTCGGGTTAATCGGGGGGGCGATTGCTCTCTGTGTGGGCGGGAATTGGTTGTTTAACCGGGCGGTGGACGAACCTATTGTTCAGCTGGCTCCTTCAGGAGATTTAGGACCGGAATTTACTCCCACTCCTTCTGGTCCGCAGGGAGCATTTGTTGAAGTTCCTCTTGAACCGACGGCTACTTCAGTTCCGGAGTCCTGCATGTATAGTGCCCCATATCAGTATTTGTCCCCCTTACCCTCCGGGGAGTATTCCCCGTTCCAGCATTACTATTGTTCAGAAGGATTCTGGGATGCTGGAGAGATGGACGCCTTTAAATGGAATCCCCGTTGGGGATATGACTGGGGTGAAGACGGAGTTCTCGAGCACGTGTACATTAAGTATGGTCCAAATGGAAAAGTAGCTGACCGGATCGCCTTTCGGGACGGGATACAGATAGACGTTCCCACCAAATAATTATCTGGGATATAATTTAGGAGTGAGTGAACAAGAACCGGACGTCTTACTAGGAGGACTACTCTTCAAGGGACTGGTGCCCCAATCCCAGCTGTGTCTGATGATGGAGGGACTAATTGATATGAATAGATCAGATGTGGTGGGTTATTGTCTGACCTGCCAAAGACATCTAAACACCTATCCTAACGAGCAGCTGGGGCAGCATCCGGTAGAGGTAATTGTAGGGGGCCGGCCCGGGAAACACCCATACGAAGTCTGCCTACCTCTAATTTGGCTGGCTAAGCATGGCGGAAAATTGGAATAGACTATACCGTTGTCAGTTTATTCATTTATTTCGATGTGAAATATGGGGTGAAGTTCGGCCCAATCGTTATTATTTTTGTCGTATACGTACACCCCTGTCGCCATAATCTCATCTCCTACTTGAGGTCTATATACAAGCAAGTCACGAGGTATAATTTCCATCTGTAGACAAGGACAACCACCTGCAATTCTTTCATTCCATTTTGCAGTTTTGTTGGCATTTGTTAAGAAGCCTGCATATTCCTCATCTGGCTCTAATCGAAATGTGTAATCACCATCTGGGTTTATTGATACCTCGATAACTCTTCCAGTTATCGTTACACAGTCATCGATCACTTTCAGCCTTGATGGATTGTGAACACCGGCAAGCGGATCACCTGGGGGACAATACAATTGTTGGATTTGCCTAATTTGCGATGACAGATTTAATTCATACGGTGGCGTTGGGGTTGGTTCACCTGCAACAACCAATAGGAAAGAAGCCATAAACAACAATAACGGCTTGTGTTTCTGATTGAGAGATTTTTCTGATCTAAGGGTGGTATTTAGGCGGCCTCTTCCCGTCTCAGGCGATAGTCCCATAATATCCAATTATATCTCCCTATGGCTCGAACACTCGTGACAAAAGCTCTTGTGCAGGGGCTAGTGGACGATGTTGGAGCCTGATTTGTCAGTGGATTTGTGCCTGAGAGCGAGAACTGGTATAATATACATAGTTTCAGGAGGTCAGGGAGGCCGCAAGGCCAATCGTAGCTCAGCTCCCAACGGACAGAGCGCCTGAGATTGTACACAAACAGTTTGTGTGAGCAGTCTCCGGCGCTTTTTTGTTACTTGCGCCAAAAAACATATGGCTAACGAAAACCAATTCAAACTGTTTACTAAATTCATCGCCACCCGTGGAGTGGAGGAATATAGGCAGACAATACCCATCTGGATAAGGCCAGAGGATATTATATTGGAAATTGGCTGCGAGTGGGGGACCACCTCAACTCTGATATGGCAGAAATGCAAAAACTTGATAGCCACGGATATTAGTCTGGACTGCATTAAAGTAGCCAGAACCAAGTACCCGGGGATTAGGTTCGAAACGCTAGATGCATTCAATATTCAGCAGGCGATGAAATTAGGCACCAAATTCACCAAGATTTACATTGACATGTCTGGGCTTTCCAGCTACCGGGCATTACTGGATGTGATTTCACTAATGAATATGTACGCATCAGTATTTGAGCCTGAGGCCATAATCATCAAAAGCGGGTCTCTCAAACAATTTGCCAAGAGTTGTGTAGCTTGGAAGACAACTTTCCCTTCTTGAAGCTGTGAAGCAGCCCTGGATGGAAAGAATTCGAACCTTTTTTATGCAACCTCGTTGGTTAGGTTGATCTTGCCTTCGATGACTCCGTAATCAATCTTTTTGATTAAGGTCAGGATATCTAATTTCTCTTCACGACTGAAATCAGACCAATCTACAACTAGACTATTGAGATATAGATAAGAAAAATTCTTGCTAACAAGGTCGATTTTTTTACCGTTTTGTTTTTCAGCCTCGTCGAGTATTTTTTTGATTTTATTGAATCTAGTTCTGAAGTTTTCATTTGGACTAATGACTTGAATATCCGTCCCACTTATAGGAATGACTGAGTATTTGGAGCTTTGCACTAATTCTTTACTAAAGACCTCAATGTGTTTTCTTCTACTCGGATTAGTGTCGTTATTTTCGAGTTGGAGAATACGGTCAGCCTTATCAAAGCCACGTAGCTTTCGTGCGAAATATTTCTTAATTTGCTCACTCTTCTGGGCAGGAAAAGGTGTGGATTTAAATATGAAATCCTTATCTTCTGGAGCTCTGAAGAGCCCTCTTAGTTGAATGAATATTTCTGGGTCGAGAGCATAGTCAAGATCCAACAATTCGGGTTTGTAGGGAACTTCTGGAATTGGATATCCATTTTGTCGCAAATATAGTCTTAATGCCCACCCACCGATAAGTATGGATTCAGGAAAACATTGTCCAAACAAGGACATTATATGTTCGAACAAATTTATTTGATCTTCAGCCAAGAGGGGTAATTCATTGAGTGTTTCTTGCCCCCGGGTTTTTAATATATTTTGTAACTTATCTAAGGTTGCCTCATCCATGCAAAAATTATATCAAAAGCCGATTCTACCAGTCGTGAAGTAGTTCGATATGGTTACTTGAGCACGAATTTTATTGGCAGGACTGCCAGGATTCGAACTTGGGAAGAGGTGATAGAAAGTAAATGTCACAAATTGATACAATGAAGAGTGTGAAAACAGTCATCTTTACCGGAGGTCACCACACTAGTTCTTTGGTAGTGGCTAAAGCTATGCAGGCCAAAGGCTGGCGGGTGTTCTGGTTTGGCCACCGCTACTCCATGTGGGGAGATACGGCTGACTCGGCCGAATACCGGGAAGTTACTGCCGCCAAGATAGAGTTCCACAATCTGCTGGCCGGTAAGTTCTACCGTACCTATAACCCCTTTAAACTGATCCGCATCCCTTTTGGCTTTATACATGCCCTGCTTCTGCTGATTCGGCTTCGTCCGGCCGGCATTGTCAGTTTTGGTGGATATTTGGCCGTGCCGACCGTCATTTGCGGCTGGCTATTGGGAATTCCGGCTATTACCCATGAGCAGACTGTGGTAGAAGGGTGGGCCAACAAAGTCGTTTCCCGTTTTGCCAATAAAGTTGCCGTTACCTGGCCGGTAAGTTTGAAACTGTTTCCTAAGAATAAAGGAGTATTTGTGGGTTTACCCTTAAGGCCCGAGATAAAGGCCTTAAAGAAAAAGGGAGTCAGCAAAAAAATTTACGATCCGATAACGGTATTTATTACCGGAGGCAAACAGGGTTCGCACGTCTTAAACCGGATTATTTTTGACAACTTCAATCAGTTAGGGGAAAAATACAATATGATTCACCAAACCGGGACGTCTACCGTGTATCACGATTATGCCCGGGCCCAGGAGTTGCACCTGCCCAATTACGAGGCTTTCGATTTTGATTCCCACAAATGGATAGCCGCTTTGGGCAGAGCTGATGTAGTTGTCTCCCGGGCCGGAGCTCATTCGGTATATGAGCTGAGTTATCTGGGCAAACGCAGTGTGTTAATTCCCATTCCCTGGGTGTCTCACGACGAACAGACCAAAAATGCCCGCCAGATGGAAACGGCTGGCCTGGCAGTGGTGCTACCGGAAAAGGATTTGACCTTTAAATCCCTGATGACGGCCATTGATAAGGCCAAACACTTTTTACCCGAGCCGGTTAACTTGCCTGATGAGGCAGATGAAACCATGGTGCAATTAATTGAACAGGAGTTTAACAAATGAAAAAAGCCCTGCTCAGTCTGGGCGGACTGCTGGTTCTGGTTGCCGTTGGGGTAATTGTGACCAAGCCCCCCCTATTAAGAATCAAGAAAATTGAATGTTATACCCAATTCGGCGCCTGTACCGAGGAACTGGTTGACCGGGCCCAGTTCCTGCTTGGCCGGCCAATATATGTGCCACTGCCCAGAAAAGAAATTGCCCGCACCTATGCTGATTTTCCCACCATTTCCCAAGTTGAGGTCTATCGCCGGTTGCCCTCCACTATAGTTTTAAGTATTGCCGTGCGCCGGCCGATTGCCGTAGTTCTAGGAATTTCTGCCGAAAGGGTAGTGGTTGACGAAACGGGAGTGGTGTTTGCCCCCATCGACCGCTCGGCTCTACCTACCTTAAAAGTCGACTCAGATGTATATCAGGGGTCCACATTAACAGATAATCAACTGACTGCCAGTAGACAGTTGAGTCAGGTAGGGAGTATAGTCGCAGTGCCGGTCACAGGCAGGTTAAATGGAAATATTTTGACCATCACTACCTCAACCGGAATAACCATTATTTTGGACACGATTCAGCCTGATAATGGCTGGGCTGCCTCTTTACAAGCAATTTGGTCCAGAAGTAAAATAGATGGCAAAATCATGCGTAAAATTGATTTACGATTTAGTCGCCCGACAGTGAGTTATTGATAATGGCCAAGAGTAAAATTATTGCCGCCATCGATATTGGAAGTTCTAAAGTAGCCACTCTGGTGGCGCAGGTCAGGGACGAAGAGGAATCGCGGTTGCATATTGTGGGCGCGGCTTCAGCCGTCTCCCGGGGAATTAGAAAAGGGCAAATAGTCAATATCGAAGAGGCCGTTTCGGCAATAGAAGAATCTATCGGAGCGGCCGAGCGCATGGCCGGGTACAATATTTCCAAAGCCGTCGTCTCAATAGGCGGGGCCCACATCGGCTCCATCAACAGTCAGGGAGTCGTAGCAGTAGCCCAGCCCCAGGGAGAAGTAGTGGCTCAGGATGTGCACCGGGTTATGGAAGCGGCCCGGGCAGTTTCATTACCCACTTCCACTGAAATTATCCACGTTATTCCCCGCTCGTTCACAGTTGACGGTCAGGAAGGGGTCAAAGATCCGGTGGGTATGACCGGAGTCAGGTTGGAAGTAGCTACCCATCTGGTTACCGGTTCAACTACAGCCATCCGCAATCTGACTAAATGCGTAGCCGAAGTCGGCTGTGACGTGGAAGAAATTGTTTTCGGCGGGTTGGCCTCTGCGGCAGCTGTGTTATCTGACACCGAAAAGGAATTGGGGGTGGTACTTGTGGATATCGGCGGAGGAACTACCGATGTAGCCATCTTCGTAGAAGGGGCATTATCCCATTCGGCAGTACTTCCGGTTGGAGCCAAAAATGTGACCAATGATTTGGCCATTGGTCTGCGGGTATCTTTAGAGAGTGCCGAGAAAATTAAACTGGCTTTGGGAGGAGTCAAACCCAAAGAAGACGATGTAGATCTGTCCGGCATCGGTCTGACTGAAGAAATCAACGCGGTGTCATATAAAACCCTGGTAGAGGGTATCATTCGTCCCCGGTTGAATGAGCTGTTCACTATGGTGGCCGGAGAAGTGAGGAAAAGCGGTTTTGCCGGACTGACTCCCTCAGGCCTGGTTATCTGTGGCGGCGGAGCCCAGACCGTGGGGATTGTGGAGTCGGCCAAGCGCACTTTGTCTGCTCCGGTGCGGGTAGGAATTCCCACCAATATTACCGGGCTGATTGATGATATAGAAAATCCGGCTTTTGCCACCTCAGTCGGCCTGTTGAAATTTGCTCTCTCAGGAGCCAATGAAGGGACCAGTCACAACAAAAGCCGCTCAGGCGGCGGTGACCGCATGGCCATTGCCGGAATGTGGGGAAAAATTTCTGATCTGGCTAAGTCTTTACTGCCGTAAGGAGTGTGTTACAATCCCTAAGTACCTGCCCCGACTAAATTATGGCGCTGGTAAAACCCGATGTAGGAAGATTTGCCCGGATAAAAGTATTGGGGGTAGGTGGAGGTGGCGGGAATGCCATCAACTCCATGATTGCCTCTGGCACGATTAACGGCGTAGATTTTATTGCCGTTAATACCGATGCCCAAGTTCTCCTAACTAACCAGGCTAAAATGAAGTTACAAGTGGGGGACAACCTCACCCGGGGGTTAGGAGCCGGCGGTAATCCGGAAGTAGGCGCCCAGGCTGCAGAAGAATCTAGAGAAAAGATTAAGGAGTTTCTGGTGGATTCGGAAATGGTATTTATTACGGCCGGTATGGGTGGTGGTACCGGGACAGGGGCGGCCCCCATCATTGCCGAGATTTCTAAAGAATTAGGGGCTCTTACTGTAGGTATTGTCACTAAGCCCTTTGCTTTTGAAGGGGCCAGGCGGATGGTTAATGCTGAAGAGGGAATCGAGAAATTAAAAGCTAAAGTAGATACTTTAATAGTCATCCCCAACCAAAGACTTTTGGATGTCATCGACCGCAAGATGACACTATTGGAATCCTTTCGGGTGGTCGACTCGGTGCTGTCTCAAGGAGTGCAGGGCATTTCCGATATCATTAATGTACCAGGGCTAATTAACGTAGATTTTGCCGACGTGGAATCCATTATGAAAAATGCCGGGTCGGCTCTTATGGGTATAGGCAGCGGAGTAGGCGAAAATCGGGCCCAAATGGCCGCTCGGGCAGCCGTTTCTTCGCCACTTTTGGAAGTATCTATTGAAGGAGCCAAAGGAATTCTATTTAATATCACCGGCGGCCCGGACATGACTATGGCTGAGGTAGATGAAGCAGCCAAGATTATTTCCGAAACTGCTGACGCCGACGCCAACATTATTTTCGGTTCAGCCATTTCTGACAAATTAGTTGACCAGATGAAAATCACAGTTATTGCTACAGGTTTTGACGAATCCAGGTCCCGACTTATGGGCATGGTTTCCCGCACCCGTCCGGTCGCCCCTCAGGGGCTGGCGGGCATCGTGACTGAAAAACCTAAACTCGAACCGGTGCATATCAAATCCTACGAAGAAAAAATAGAAACTGAACCAGAATCAGAGTCTGATTCTCAGTCTCAGCAAACTCAGCCTCCTTTTACCCCGCCGGATCAACGGGAGCCGGTTGACGATTGGGATATCCCCGCCTTTTTACGCCAGGGGAGATAAAACTATGTCACGACTTGACGACGAAAGAACTTTACGCCAAAGCAGCCAGCACTTGTATAACGAAATGCAAGAAGACAGGAATAGAAGGAACATGGATCTTGGTTTATCCGCATTTATTGGGTTAATAGCTTATGTTGGAGCTCAGGAAGGTGTCAGTTTCTTTATTATTGCTCCTGCATTTACTGCAGTAGCTTTGGGCTTAGTCACTGCCGTTCATAATCATTTGAAGGCAGAACAGATATTCAAAGGGTATTTGAAATTCAGAGACAGAAGAAAGAGAAAAAAATGATTGAGGATAAGTACCTGACTGATGCAATTACGAGTCTTCGGGTGAATTGGCAGGATCCTGGTGTAGGTATAGTGGCTGCCGTCTTGGTTGGCCCTCATGGTCAAACTGTCTCTTCCCTTAGTACATATGAAGGTGAGGGCCGCTTTTCTCACGCTGAAGCCAATGCTTTAAAGCTACACTTTCAGTGGTTAGGTAAAGTAGCCCCGGGTACAAAAGCTGTGGTAACTTTATCTCCCTGCATTCAACTTAACCCCGAAACCCGAGTAGGCAAGAGCTGCACTGAGATGCTATTAGAAAATGGTATATCTCAAGTACACGTAGGGCATCTGGACACTTTTCAACTCCCTTCAATTGCAGCGTATCAGGAACTGGGACTGCAGGTAACTGTGACTGAGGATCCTCAACTGGGGTCAATTTGCCGGGCATTAGCAAATTTGTTTGGCCAATATGTAGACAGACGCCAGCCCGGAGAGAATCCCTGGCCCGAGATTAAAAAAGAAGTCGGTTTTCCTCCTTTTGGCAAGTAGTATACTTAAAGTATTAATTTAACTCGAGGGAGGTGATATTCATGGTTCAGGAAAGTAATCTTCAGCGTCGGCTGGAAAACATCAAGAAAGTGGCTTCTAGGGAGTTTTGGGCCAGTCTAGGAGCAGTGGCCGCTTCTGTGGGTAGCCTTTTTCTAGGTGAACAACTCCCTGTTTACGTCAAACTGGGTTTTTTGGCAGTGTCATTGCTTGGTTTGTACCGGTCAGGATACTGGTCAGGCAGAGCCGGTGAAATGCAGAGATAGTGATTGGGATATTAGATCTCAATCTGATGTCTGTGCGTGATAAAATTGCTTTATGACCTTTAAACCTGTGGTAAGTCAGGTGGACTTTGTGGCCGTGGAAAACGAGCTACTGAAGAAGTGGTACGACACGGGGATTGTTAAGAAGTATCTAGCTAAGAATCAGGAGTCAGCCACTAAA
>JAUSIY010000054.1 GCA_030647735.1 bacterium | reverse complement strand
AGGGGAGTGATCAAAAAAATCATTTCCCCGCCAGTCAGAAGCTGTGGGAGTTGTGCACCCAGAACGGAGACATCTACAAGAAATCTTACAGCGGTTTATACTGTGTTGGCTGCGAAGCTTTCTACTCTCCCGACGAACTCGACGCAAACGGCGAATGCAATGAACATCCTGGCAAGAAACTGGATCAGGTCGCCGAAGAGAATTACTTCTTTAAGCTGTCTCGTTACCAAAAGCAGCTGGAGAAACTGATTGAGACCGATGAAGTAGAAATAGTTCCGGCAGAAAGAAAGCACGAAGTCTTGTCTTTTATTAAAAGCGGCCTGAAAGACATTAGTGTTTCCCGCAGCAATGAAAGAGCCAAAAACTGGGGAGTCCCGGTACCGGGTGACCCAACTCAAAGAATCTATGTGTGGTTTGATGCTCTAAACATTTATCAAAGCGGGGTTGGTTTTGGCTGGGATGAACAAAAGTACCAAAAGTATTGGCCGGCTGATGTGCATGTTATCGGCAAGGGCATTGTTAGATTCCACGCCGTTTACTGGATTGCCTTTCTGTTATCTGCCAAACTGAAATTACCCAAGCAGATATTTGTGCATGGCTATTACACCGTTAACGGACAGAAGATGTCCAAAACCATCGGGAATGTTTATGATCCCATACCACTTTTGGAAAAGTACGGAGCGGATCCACTGCGGTATTATTGCCTGGCCAAAACTCCCCCCTTCACCGATGGGGATTTCTCTGAGGAAAAATTTGTTGAAGCTTACAACGCTGATCTGGCCAACGGATTAGGAAATTTAGTATCCCGAGTGGCTAAACTTTGTGCAGGATTCACTTTTTCTATAAACCAAACTACTTTCTCTCCTCAAGTAATAGACGCTTTAAATCAATATCGATTTGATGAAGCCCTGAAGTTTATCTGGGAAAAAATCAGGCATCTTGATCGGGTGATTGAAAAAGGGAAACCATGGGAAAAGCAGGGTGATGAATTAAAACAAATTCTAGATAACTTAGTGCCGGAAATAAGAATCATTGCTCACAATCTGCAACCATTCCTGCCAGGAACTGCCAATAAAATTTTGGCCAGATTTGGAAACCAAATTTTGGTGGAAGAATCTCTATTTCCCCGGATTAAGGAATGATTGACAGCCACTGTCATCTGAATGACAAAGAGTTCATTGGTAGGATAGCTGAGGTTATCAGTACGGCCAAAGAGGTCGGCGTAACACGACTTATTTGTAACGGTTGGGACATGTCTTCAACTCAGTCAGCTATTGAAATTGCCGAAAAAAATTCCGGGGTTTTTGCCACTGTGGGCCTAGGCTATGAACCCCCGTCTGAGCCACTGGATCAGATTAAAGATCAGTTAATCAGTTTAGCTGCTTCTCCCCTGGTGGTAGCAGTGGGGGAGTGCGGACTGGATTTTACTGACTCCACCAGCGACGAGGACCGCCAAAAACAATTGGAATTGTTTAATTTCCATATTCTACTCGCCCAAGAACTGGAGCTTCCCCTGGTGGTCCATTGCCGTAATGCCCACCAGCAGGTATACCAAACCTTTAAAAATACCAGTTTTACCCGAGCCCAGATGCACTGCTGGACCGGGGACTGGGAATGGGCCAAAAAGTTTATCGATTTGGACTGCTTTGTAAGTTTCGGCGGAATTACTACTTTTAAAAGCAGTGAATCTTTGCGGGATGTAGTTAAAAAAACTCCGACTGAGAAGATACTTATTGAAACTGACTCCCCTTATCTGGCGCCAGAGCCGGTCAGAAGCCAGCCTAACTCCCCCGCCAACCTCATTCATACGGCCAAACTAATTGCCCAATTGCGCTCACTGACTCTGACAGAAGTAGATCAACTGACTTCGGCTAATTCGCTGACTCTGTTCCCCAAATTGAAACTACCCATACGGGAATAACTGCTACCGGCTTTAGTTGAAAAACTTTCGTACAAGGTCATCTGGGTCACGGAAAATTTTGGCCAGGGTTCCATCTCGACTTTATCTATCTCGTCTAAGGTGTGCTTAACCCGGGTGGGATCAGATTTCAATACCCAGCCAATAGTGATGTGAAGCAAGAATTTTTGCCTGGGTTGAGGAGTAATCTCGTCCACCTTTCGGGTTAGCTCTTTTTGCAAAGCGGCTAACTCTCCTTCCGGATCAGCCAGCAACAGATACACCAGAGAGGGTTCGTGACGCTGATACATGGTATCTATAGCCACCGGCTGCAGTTGGTGTGCCCTGAATTGTCGAGCGGTATTGGCCACAATCCCCCGCATCCTGGCTACTTCTTCTGCCGGCAAATGGCCTAACCAAGCCAAAGTAATGTGAATTTTGTCCAACGGATTCCATTTAATGGGCAGTTTGAGTTTGTCCAACTCACGTTGCAACTGACCTATGTGATCTAGGACTTCTGGGGGCGGGTTAATGGCAACAAACAGTCGGTGTTTCAAGCTCTGATTACTAAACTAGCAAAGATTAATACTGCCATTATAGCGACTAAGACGTATTCCAGGACGATTTTGACGTGCAAATCCCCATGGTACCAATGGTGAACTATGCCCCAGACGATATACGATACGCCCAAACTCACCACTATCCCCAACTGTAAAATACGGTTGTAGTCAAACCAGAAAATTCCCCATAATCCGGCCAGTAAAATACACAGCAGAGTAAAGTAATGCAACGGATGGTGGGCAAAATCTGTTTCAAAAGTTAATCTGGCCATTAGAGAATCACCCCCTGATTAACCAGAATAGCTGCCAGCAGCAAAATTAACAGGAAGGCCAAGTGAGCCAGACTTTTACTGGTCCAACGGGTGATTTTTCGTTTGTGCACTGCGGCTACGTCAATGACTAAGACCACGATAAATACCGCTAGCAGAGCCAAAGATACAGCCTTGGTAATGTCAAAAGGAGTGGTGGTATTGGTTACCGTCGGCGCCACAACTGTAGCCGTGGTTACAACCGGAGTAGGAATAGCCTGAGCCAATGCGGATGACGGTGAGGGTTCTTCAGCAGCTTTAACTTTGGGAACTACTGCCGTCCGGGTACTGGTAGTAGATGGAGCAGCTGATAACTGAGTCCCAAACATTTGCACGACCAGAGTTGTATCCCGGCCATCCAGTTGGCCGTCAACCACAGCCACTCCAATATCTTTGTACCGGGAGCTTAGTAAGTTATCCCGGTGGGTGGGCGAATCCATCCAGGCTTGCACGATACTGCCTGCATCTGAAAAGTCACGGGCCAAGTTTTCTCCGGCATAGCGATACTGATATCCCGCATTAGTGATGAAATACCAGGGTTGAGTGCCGTTGGGAGAAACATGAGCCCAATACCCCCGGGCAACCATATCGGCAGCTTTACTTGACGCTGCAGCAGATAGTTCTCCGTTCATCTGCAAAGTATTTAGACCTTTTTCCTGGCGCCGACTGTTAGTCAAGCGCACAATCTCATCGGGTGAAATTTGGGCAGCATAACCTAAGATCTGAGGGTGATACAAAGCCAGCCGGCCAATGCCCAGTTGAAACAAAACAAACACGATTAGAATGGCTACCAGCGAAGATGGGTGTAGCAGTTTTGCCCGCTGATTGTTACTTTCGTGCGGCAAGAACAAGTGCACCAATAGATTGGGCATACGCCCATTATGAAGAGCAGTTAGATGGCAAGTCAAATCGAAATCAGCTTCTGTTTATTTACCAGCCACAAAGCTACCCCCGCCCCCACGGCATCAATCATAATATCCCGTAAATGAGGTTCCCGACCGGGAACAAAACTCTGGTGAAATTCATCCGAAATGGCATACAGAATGGTGACGGCCAGTGCCAGTACCAATAGCGATTGCTTATCCCAGCGCAGGGTATGTTTTAACGAACGGAACAATAAAATTACCATAATGGCATATTCGCCAAAATGGGCAGTTTTTTTAATCACAAAATCAGCCAAATAGATCTCACTTGTGGTTGCTGTGGGTCGGGCGGAAAACCAGAAGATTATTCCGGCCCAAATCAATGTAGGCCACCAATATTTTAGTCTTCTTTTGATTGCCATCCACTCATTGTATCAATTCGGATTCGGCGCCGGATCAGCAAAAACACTGAACCTATAAAAGAGAGGAAGCCGCCTATAACCACTAATATTGCCCACCGATTTGATTCTTTCTGAGGAGAAGTCTGTTCGCCCAACACCTGAGGTGAACCTGAAGGTAAGTCATAATTACCCATCTCCGGCTCACCAGTTGCCACTGCCAAAACTTCACTTGTACTTGCTGTACTTGGCGGGGTGCGGACGACTACTGGGATGGGAGTAGGTGAAGACTTGGGAAGGGGACTTGGAGTTGGTTTTGGGGTCGGTGTTGGCGTCGGAGTGGGAGGGGGTGTGGGTGTAGGAGTAGGGGTAGGGGTAGGGGTAGGGGTAGGGCCTATGACTTGCACGGCAATCTGGTCACTCCAATCTGCACCACTATCACCTGCCGAGGAATAACGACCTACTTTAAAGAAGTAAGGCCCTGGATCTTTATCCGGGTCAAACTTCACCTTCAATTGACCGCTCCAGCTACTGGGGTCTGGGGATTGGAAATATTTTGTCCTGTCAGTAGAGGATGCTATCCACTCGCTTGCGTTGTTCTGGGTCAAACCAATATAACTCGTGCTAGTGTCAGGATAAAAAAACACTCCTCTTAAGTAAGAGGCCGAACAGCCTGAACAGCTTAAAGATACATTAACGGTGACTTCCTGGTCATGGTTAATTGAAGCAGGTAGATCTGAGACGATAATTGATAGAGCCTTAGCCTGAAGAGGACTAGACAAAAAAAGAAGTAGACAAATTCCCCACCACTTCATTTCATTAAACTATACAACTACTTCACATGGAGATACAGAGTCTTCAGACCGTTGCCGTGGTCAATGTACTTGATATTCAAATCTGACGAGCCGCATTTTTGCCGGGAGGAGTACAAAGTCCCGTCTGCAACCGCGTAAATCACTTCATTGTCCGAAACCATATCAATACCGGTATGTATTCCTCCGCTGTAAGCATATACATAGGAATAAGGTGTCTTTCCATATCTTTGGGTAATTTCAATTGTTCCCTTGACCGGCCAGTCCCAATTACCTCCTCCTATGTTTAATCCCCATTTGTCAGTCATGTTCTTTAAATATGTCTCGGCATTTACCCAACCATCACCCTGACGCACCTCAAAGTGCAAATGCTTCCCGGTAGAACAGCTGGGATAACCGGAATTACCCATGAGCGCGATTGGGTCGCCGGCCTTAACTGGACCTTCTTTGACAGCAGAGACTAAAGCTCTCTGAATAGCTTCCAGCTCTAGTCTGGCTTGTTCTAATTGTTTTTGATATACCGCTTCACTGCTCTTAGTTTGTTTAAGCAGATTGTCCCGCTCAACCCGCAGAGCCGCTAAGGATATTTTTTGGCTTTCCAGCCTTTTTTTGGATTCTTCTACCAAATCTTTCTGTTGAGCATAAGTGGCTTGTACCAACTGGGTATCATGCAAAAACTTGCGATTATTGGCCTGGACTATCTGTAAGTATTTAAACCGAGACACCGCTTCGGAAACATTGGCGGAAGAAAACAAGATTTGCAAGGCATCAATCGGACCTTTCTTATACGTCTGCATTATTTGTTTTTCCAGGACGTGTGATCTTTCCTGCAGCTTACCCTCTAAGGTAGTAATCTTGCCCGACAGAGAAGCAATTTGATCTTCAGTCTGTTCAATTTTCAGGCTGGTCAGGCGTATTTGGACATCATATGAAGCAATTTGACTGGAGAGAGTTTTGGCCTGACCCCCCAACTCAGCTACTTTGGTTGACAGACAATTAATCTTATTCTGCAAGTCGGTTTGCTCACAATCAGCCGAAAATACAGAATACGGATGCAAGACAACAAGAAGCAAGAAAGCTAATAAAAAAGGGCCTTTCTTCATGACCGCAGGTAGCGTCTGACGGCCAAACATCCGCCTAACGCCCCGACCAATGCTCCCAATCCCATTGCCCCGCCCAACACTTCCAGCATAAACATAAAAGTGGGATACAATCCGGGGATTTCAGAGACAAAACCGGCAAAGAAAGGGGTGGAATATAAAATCACTGTATAGGCCATTATCCAGGCCGCCAATGCTCCGACTGCGCCATAAACCATGCCTTCCAAAACAAAGGGTGCACTTATATAGCCGGAGGTCGCTCCGATTAGTTGCATTAGGGAGATTTCTTCCCGACGATTAATAATTCGGCTCCCGATCACCGACAAAATAATTACGAAGGCTATGAGCATCTGAGTAGAGGCCAACACAATCCGGCTGGTGCGGACGGATCTGGTCCAACTCAACAGCGAGTCAACCACGTCCTCGGCAAATCTCACATCCTCTATGCCAGTCTGTCCTTTTAAAGTGTCGGCAATTAACTTTAAGTCATTCGGATTTTTGGCTGACACTTCTACCGAAGCCGGCAGCATATTGGCAGTTACCGCTTCCAGCAACAAGGGGTCATTCTTGTTTAGGTCTTTGTAAATCCGTAGGGCATCTTCTTTGGAGACAAACTTAAAGGATTCGATTAGACCGGTAGCTTCCAGTTGAGCCCGTAACAACTCTATTTCCTGGGGTTTGGGCACTACATCCTGCTTGTAAAAGGCATTGACCTGGGGCCGGGTTTCAAAATAGCGCAGGATTTTGTGAGCTGCGGCTGCGTCTAAGAAAAAGACTATGGCCACAAAGAAAACCAAGATTGTTACTGTCAGAGCCACTAAGGTTTGGTACGGAGCCCGGCGCATTCTCTGAGTGGCCTGATTGAAAGCACTACTCATATCTGCCTTTCTGAGAATCTTTAATTATTTTACCTTCATCTAAAGAGATCACCCTCTGTGACAAAGTGTTAACAATATCTGCGTTATGAGTGGCCATAATGACGCAGGTTTTTAATTCCTTGTGGATATTGTGCAGTAGTTTAACAATTGATTTAGCAGTTTTGGGATCCAGGTTCCCTGTTGGCTCATCAGCCAAAATCAATTTGGGTCGGCCAACAATAGCCCGGGCAATAGCTGCCCGTTGCAGCTCTCCTCCAGAAAGCTGAGCTGGGAATAAATTTGCCCGGCCGGTCAAACCAACTACTTCCAACACACTTTTAACGTCTTTGGTAATTTCCGAGTCTTTAACTCCCCGCACCAGTAGGGGCAGAGCTACGTTTTCGGCCAGAGATTTATCTATCAGCAATTTAAAATCCTGAAAAACCATTCCCAAAGCCCGACGGTATATGGGAAGTTTGTGGGGATGAATTTTAGCTAGGTCGTGTCCGTCTACAGACAACACGCCCTTATCCGGTTTTATTTCTCTCAAGATTAACCGTAGTACAGTGGTTTTGCCGGAACCTGACGGTCCGGTTAAGAACACGAATTCTCCTGCTCCAATTTCAAAATCAACACTGTCTAAAGCGGTAATGGTACCAAACTTTTTAGAAACCCCCCGGGCAGATATCATGCAGTTCAGTATACCAGTTACTCCAAAATCTTGACCAGCCCCACATCCATCAACCAACCGGCCTTATTTCCATCCATAGTTTGTCCCCAGACCTCAATCTTCTTACCTGTAAATTCATCCAGATCTACTACTGAGGAAACTAGGTAGGCAGTTTGACTTGGTCCGCCTTCACGAATCAATTTGTGGGTTCCTTCTCCGTTGATACCGCCTGCCTCCAACACTCCCTGGGCTGAATCTGGAAAAGCTTTACTGTCTTTGAGGCCTACTACTTTACCGGTATCAACTATATCCGAAGAAACTGAAGTCGATGATGTGGTTCTTTTATTAACCAGCATAAAGGCTGTCCCAACTCCAGCTCCAACAACAGTTACCGCCACCAAGATTAAAAACCAAACTGAAGAAACAATATTGCCTAATTTAGAAGTAGGCTCCATACCAGGCTAGTATAACACAAGTTATTTAGTCACCCACAGCAAATATTCAGTGTTGCCGGCTTTCTCCCCTTTGACTGGCGACTGCACCATCTGCCGGACAGTTATCCCCTGTTGGGTTAACTGAGCGACTGTATCTTGGGCAGCTACTTCGGCTTCTCCTTCAGACAGATATGCCTGATTTAATTCGTAGTGTGGCTTGAGTAAACTAATAATGTTTCCGCCCTCTTTAACCAGAGTCAGGGCGTGCGGCAGAATAAGTTTCTGTCTGGTCCAACCTACGTCGATACTGACAAAATCCACCAGTTCAGGCAGAATGACATGCAGAGCATTAGTCCGCTCTTTTACAACCACCTGTGATTTCTGTCTTAATTTCCAGTCTAGAACCCCGTAACCGGTATCAACTGCATATACTTTGGCTGCTTGGTGCTGAATGAGGCAATCTGTGAAACCGCCGGTACTGCAACCCAAATCCGCGCAGACTGTATCTTTCACTTCTAACTTAAATTCTTCCAGAGCAAATTCCAGTTTTTCCCCTGCTCGGGAGACATATTTCATGCTAGTTGGCGAATTTCTGCGTCTATAAACATATCCAGATCTCCGTCTAAAACACCTTCAGCATCTGAAGTTTCTACCTG
>JAUSIY010000048.1 GCA_030647735.1 bacterium | reverse complement strand
TTCATGACAGCTCAGTGACACTATTTTCATTTTGGTCCCTGGCCAGTTTTTTGCAGGGGGGAAATGTCTGGCCGGGCATAAGTTTGGCCCTAGCTTTTTTAGCCAAGCCATTGGGACTCTTGGTTGGTGTGGGTTGGTTAGTTACCCGCAAGTGGAAACAAATCATTATTGCGGGTTTGTGTTTTATTATAACCCTGACTATTGTATGGCCCCAGTCTTGGAAGCAGCCGTTAATAGCGGTAGGGGAATATTTGTGGCGCCAAACCCAAATGACTTCTATTCCGCTGCCCAACTTTTATGCTTTTCCCAACTGGACCTATTATCCTTTTCAGTTTATTTTCCGCACTCCGGAGGCAGTGTTAGTGGGTCTAGTGCTGGCCGGCTGGTTTTATATACACCAGTCAAAAACCACTCGCTTTTGGTCTCAGGCAGCTTATTGTGCATTTCTGCTGTTGGTTTTGTCTCTGGCTGTCGTCAGAACAGGCATCCGCTATGCGTTGCCGCTGCTACCTTGGATTTATGTGGCTGCCGGATGGGGGATATCTCAAATTAACCGTCGTTGGGCAGCGGCAATATACTTGGGTCTATTATTGGTACCTTTGGTCTACTATCCCAACTACTACCTTTACTATAATAGGCTAATTGGCGGACCGGAAAGCGCGAAGAAATTTGATATGGTGGGTTTGTGTTTAGGAAACAAAGCCGCCCTAGAATATCTGGACCAGCAGCAAATACCAGGTGTAGTAGCAATTTTGGGTTGTGCTGATTCAGGTCCATATCATACTGGTCGGGTGTTAACTAAAGATTTGAGTAAGGCAGATATTGTAGTATTGGAGTCAGCCCATCAACAAGTGTTTCCTGCAAGTTTAGCTGTATTATCCTTACAAAAACGACAGTTATTGAACATTATTAAAGAGAATGGGGTGATCACGGCTTATATCTATCGCAGGTAGGTATTTATAACTTCTCAGCCACGGCAATAATTCCCAGACCAACCGGAAGTTTTTTATTTGCCAATAGCCAAGAGCTCTCCAAGCTTAGCCAAAATTTTGCTAATGTGTTTAGACCGTAAGGAAGCGAAGTTACTGCCGATTTGCTACTAAGTGGTTGTGGTAAAAGTTGATATATGATCCATGGTAGGAAGTGTACATAGCTGATAAATTTCACTTTCCATCCAGCCTTAATTAATTTGGGAATAAGAGTGGTGATCGTATACTTGCGCTTTGTATGAACATGCACATCATGGGCAGTTAATCTGTCTCCAGCTGGAACCCGGAGAACAAGTAATCCTCCCTTTTTAACTACCCTAGCCAGTTGTGTTAGAGCCCGTACGTCATTTTTTACTCGTTTGTGGTAAATGACATCTATACATGTAACGGCGTCAAACAGATGAATAAACTTAGGTAATTTTTCAACAGATCCCTGTCTGGCTTTAATTCTCCGATTGCGGGCTAGAGTCACTGCCAAAGGATGAATATCAACTCCTTCAACCTGAAAGTTAAGCTGTAATTTGGCTGCCAGACCACCAGTCCCGCAACCTACATCTAAAATTCTTCGAACTCTATTTTTCTGAGAATATTTATTAAGAATACTAACCACTAAACTATGGAGGGAAGTGTAGAAGAAGTGATCTGACTCGTGTTTGTAAATGTTTAGGTATTCTTGGCGTTCCATTTTTTTGAAAGCATAATATTAATCCATAAGACAACTAACTCTGCCGCTGTATGGACTATTCTATCCAAACGGAAGAATTGAGAGTGACCATGCCCTCTTTCATAATGGTGGACACCTACGTGTCTGAATTTGGCTCCTGCGAGCTGAGCTTTTTTGACTAATTCAACACAGACAGCTCCGCTATTACAGGTTAAATGCACCTGTTTGACAATCGATTTTCTAATTAGCCGGAAGTCGCAGTCAACATCATGTACTTTCAGTAGAAACATCCAGCGCATTGTAAATGCATACAAGTTACCAATGATCACCCGGTAGGAATAGTCCTGGCGACTCATCTTGATACCGTTGACGAAACTAATATCGGCACTCATTAGATGAAATAGAATTGGTAGTTCGCCTACATCGTACTGACCGTCCCCGTCAGTATAAAAGACTAAATCATTCTTGGAAGTTTTAAACCCGGTTTGCAACACCCCGCCATAACCGCGGTTTTTTGGGTGGAAAACAACTTTTAAATCTTTGTTTTTTTTGGATAACTTGGTCAGTACTTTCCTACTGTCATCAGTTGACCCGTCGTCAATGACAATAATCTCCCATTTCCTTGTAATTTTTTTGAGTTGTTTCCTAGCAGTAGCAATCAGCTTGGCAATTGTTTTAGCATCGTTATAGCAAGGGAAAAAGACGGAGATACTGGTCATATGCCGTACTTGATAATACACCAGAGGGCCCAAAGCCCATCCCGCCAACTAATTTTTTTGCCTTCGGCATAACTGCGGCCTGAATAACTGATTCCCACCTCATAAATTCGCCAGCCTGACCGAGCCACCTTAATGGCGAATTCAGGTTCAAAACCGAATCGGGATTCTTCAATGGTTAACTGATCGGCTACTCTCTTAGTAAATGCTTTGTAACACGTCTCCATGTCAGAGAGATTAATATTGGAAACAATGTTGACCAACAAGGTCAGGAATAAATTGGCCGCGTAATGCCAGAAATATAAAACCCGGTGGGGATAACTGCTTACTAACCGGGAACCGAAAACTACGTCCGCTTGTTTTTTAAGAATAGGACCTAAAATGTGGAGATATTCAGCTGGGTTATATTCTAAATCCGCGTCTTGAATAATAAACACATCACCGGTGGCTATTTTTAGAGCAGATCGAATGGCTGCTCCTTTGCCCTCGTTCTTTTGCTTATTAATGAGTCGTAAGTTTTTAATCTTTAGTCTTTTTACTTTCAGACCTGTATGATCGGACGACCCGTCATTAACAACAATGATTTCCTTAGTAAGGGAGGAGAGTTTGACTTTTTGGACTGCCTTGATAAGGGGAATAATCGTTTGCTCTTCGTTGTACGCTGGTATAATTACACTTAGTTTCACAGGCGAAATTATACAATGAAAATTGTTTTTTTAAGTTTTTACTCAGGGGAGGTTTCTAGAGGAGTAGAAACTTACGTTCACGAGCTATCTAATCAGTTGGTTAAATTAGGACACCAGGTAATTGTGTATCAAAATGGACCTGCCAGAAAAGATTCCCAGTATCAAACAAAATCTGCAAATTTTGTAGTTAACTGGCACACCCCGACAGACAGATGGGCCATACCTCCGTTTCAATTAGTAAGTTACTGGAGCAGGTTGATCTGGAGTTTTACACAGTGGGCTTTGGCCAAAATAGTTCCGGAAGAAGCAGACATCCTAATTGCTACAAATGGCAGATTACAGTCTGTCCTGGCTCGGCTGTGGACGTGGAACCATAGAAAGAAATTAATTATTGCCGGTCAGTCCGGACCGGGCATAGATGATCGGTGGAACTTATGGTGCTGGCCGGATACATTTGTGGCCCTCACCCAATATCAGGCCCAGTGGGCCAGAAAAGCTAATAGGTGGGTTAAAGTGGTCAGTATCCCTAATGGAGTCGATCCGCACATGTTTGGTAAAACTACTGCCAGACTGAAACTGAAGATTGCGCCACCCGTCGTCTTAGCTGTGGCAGCCTTAGAAAGGAATAAACGATTGGATTTAGCGATTAAGGCTGTCTCTAGGCTTCCCCAAGCATCACTATTAATAGTGGGTCAGGGGGAAGAAAAGGAATCCCTGGAAATCTTAGCCCAACAAAGTTTGCCTGACCGGTATCAGATGCTTTCTGTGTCCTATGACCAGATGCCGCAAGTTTATGCACAAGCAAATGTATTTGTGTATCCTACAATTCCAAATGAATCGTTCGGCATTGCTTTATTAGAAGCTATGGCCAGCGGGTTACCGGTTGTTGCGAACAACGACCCCATCCGCAAAGAAATCATTGGACCAGCAGGCATATTAGTTGATCCTGTTGACACCGAATTATTTGCCCAGGCAATCAAGCAAGCCTTGGAGAAAAAATGGGGGAATGCCCCCGTGCAACAGGCAACCAAATTTTCCTGGATAAATATAGCCAAAAGCTACTCTCGGCTATTTTCTGAATTAACTAAATGAAGTGGCTAGTCGTTCTGACGATATTAGTTCTGATAGGGAATTTAAGTAAGCCATTTTGGGGAGTACGGCCGCATTTGTCCTGGTATTTTAATCGCATTATTCAGATTGATCCCACCCAAGCATATAATTGGATATTAGAGGTTAACGAAGAAGCCTAAACATATGAACTTGTCAGCCGCAATTATCGCCCGTGACGCCAGTTCTACTCTGTCGGCAGCTATTAAAAGCATCAAAAGCCTGGCCGGTGAAATAGTAGTGATAGTAGATCCCAGGACTACAGATGAAACTATCCTGCTGGCTAAATCTTTAGGGGCCAAAGTTTACCAGCGCAAGTTTGATGACTTTGCTTCTCAAAAAAACTACGCTGCTGCTAAATGCAGGGGAGACTGGATTCTGTCTCTAGATGCCGATGAAACCGTATCCAAAGAACTAGCCGAAGAAATAGAACAGGCAATTACTTCAACTCAATATCACGGCTACACTGTTCCCCGCTTAAATTCCATCTGGGGTAAACCCATTAACCACACTAATTGGGAACCGGCAGCTGACACCCATGTCTGGTTGTGGCGCAAAAAATCCGGGACTTGGGTGGGAGCAGTGCACGAGGAAGTTATGGTGGAAGGGATAGTTGGCAAATTAAAGCATTACAAGTTGCATCAGAATTACCAGACAGTGGAACAATTCATGACCAAAATGAATGACTACACCGATAGGGAAGCAGTAGCTGCCAACCCTCTGGTGGAATTCGGCCGCCGGTATATCTGGCACTTCGGCTTTTTAGACGGTTGGCATGGATTATTCTTAAGTTACTTACAAGCCATCTCGCATGTAGTGGTATGGATAAAGTTATGGGAAAAGAAAAACTCGCGCTTGCCTTCATCTTAATCTTGGGTTTGGGATTGCGGCTGTGGGGAGCCAACCAAAGCTTTTGGTTGGACGAGGCCAGCCAGGCCCAGCAGTCGGTGTTGGCCTTTTCACAAATTTGGTCGGGTAGAGCAGGGGATTTCCATCCCCCCTTGTTCTATTTATTAGCCCACGTCTGGCTGACTTACAGCCACTCTGAGGTGTGGGCCAGATTATTGCCAATTGGCATAGGTCTAATTGGAATTTGGTTGATGACTCCCCTATCAAATTACATTTTTTCCAATAAGAAAATCAAAGTTGCTTCTCTGAGTTTATCCTGCGGCACCTGGGCCAGTTTGCTGCTGGCCATTAACCCATTTCATATTTATTACTCCCAGGAATTCCGTATGTACTCATTATTGGCTACATTGGGGATATGGGCCATGTATCTGTTTGCCAAATCCAGCCGCTGGTTATGGTTGCCCTTGGTGCTGATGCTGTATACCCACTATGCCTCTTTCCTGCTGTTACCCACCATGTTGGGATATGCCTTGGTATTTGACCGAACTAAACTCAAGTCTGGTCTGGCTCACTGGGGACTCGCCCTTTTGGGCTACACCCCCTGGTTACCCCAGTTCCTGCGCCAACTTGGCTCCGGAGTAAATATTGACCAATACTTGCCGGGCTGGCGGGAACTGCTCACCTTGGGACCTGTAACTGCTACGCCTTTGGTGCTGTTTAAACTTATGGCCGGCCGCATTAACTTTATTTCCCGGATAGCCTACGGTATATATGCCGGGTTTGTTCTAGGACTTATAGGAGCGGCCATAGTTATAGATAAGGTGAAGCGCCCCCTGTTATTAAGTTGGTTGTTTTTACCACTGCTGGCCGCTATTGGACTGTCGTTTGTCATTCCGCTGACTCAGCCATTTAGGTTAATTTTTGTTCTGCCGGCCCTGATTCTTCTCTTGGTAGGGGCCATGTTGCGGCGTTTTCCCCAGTTAATCTTGTTGCTGGTGGTTTACATCAGTGTGACCGGGATAGTGATGTATGCTTCCCGACCCAGGCTGCAGCGGGAACAGTGGCGCCAGGCCAGTCAATATCTGCAATCTCAGGTTGGACCTAATTCGGCAGTAGTGATTAAGTTTTCCGGCAACTTTGCTCCTCTGGACTGGTACGCTCCCCAGTTAGAGGTCACTGCGGCAGTCCCCACATAC
>JAUSIY010000047.1 GCA_030647735.1 bacterium | reverse complement strand
AGGGGTAAAGCTCATGCCTAGATTATACCATAAGACGTCAGGTCTTGACAAGTCAACCCAAGTCTGATACCATTCAATCCAGTCTAGAAAAAGCTAGGCCGGTACACGAGATTAAGAAAGTCGGGTAACCGGCTTTTTTTGCGTTTAAGAGTCAGAAAGGCTGGAGGAAGGAATGAAATGAACGAGGAAGACTCACAAGTAGAACTCAATATCGGCAGGTTTATGCCGAAATATCTATGGCAGAAGTGCCCGAATTGTTTGGGTTATGGCAGTTTTGCCCATGGTACGAAGGTTTGTCCAACTTGCGGCGGAAAGGGATCGGTCCAGATACCAGTTAAAGATGCAGAGCCGGTAGGAGTTAATGGTGTAACCCCGCCGGACAACTAAATCACCTATCCCGCCCTGGGGTGTTGAACCTGGGGCGGGAAAAACCAAAACCAAACTATGAATAATTATATCACTAAACCAGAAAACCCAGAATACAGGATTTGCCCTAAGTGCGGAGGATTTCCCACCTGGATTAAGCTAGAGCTAGTCAGTCCCCAGACGGGGATAACCCCCGAAATAAGCGAACAGTGTGCGAATTGTGGCGCGATGCTCGGCCCGGTGAAATTAACGGCAGAGCGACTGGATTACATTAACCGCCGGTTGCGGGAGATTGAAATATGAGGTGGTGGGAAGAATATTTAAACAATCCCCTGAAACGAGAAGTTGTAGAGACAATCGCCAAAAAGTACTGGGAGATGTACTCCTCTCTAATCCACAAGGCAGACAAACAGTGGGTTCGAACTTGCGGTAAGCAATACATAGCTAAAAAGATGGTCAAAGCAGATGCAGAATGGTTAGCCGCACAGAGGGTTGCCCAACCCTTGTTAGAAGAATGGGCCGAAATATGTCAAAGACTAGCACGAACGATCCAATAGAGCAGAAAATTATCAAAGAACATTTCGGCCAAGATTTAAAGCCGAGGAAGGGCGAGAAGGATAAAACTCTAATTGCCCTAGATCCACCCGGAGTGATTGATGTACTAGATGATGGTAATAAACTTGTCTATTTAACCACCGATGGACTAATTTCAGAAAAAATTACATCAGAGAATGGCGTTGTCAGTTTTCCCCCGGCTAAAGCGGATCTTCCCTACCTGTTGCCCAAAAAGGATGAGGTCTTGAGCCTGATCGATGACACTAGTGACAGTAGTGACGGTGATCTGTACACACGTCTACTTGCTTACCACCAAGCAATTTCTGACCTCCCCAATGAACTTTACTATCACTTACTGGTTTGGTGGGACTTTCACACCTACTTACTAGATAAACTGCATTATTCCCCAATTCTTTATCTTTACGCAGTGAAAGAACGGGGCAAGAGTAGAACTGGCAAGGGTTGCATCTATGTGGCTAGACGTGGGATCTTCGCCGAAACTGTACGGGAACCGGATCTAATCCGTTGGGGGAATGACCACCGGGCGGCCATTGGTTTCGATGCTAAAGACTTCCCCAAAAAGATCCAACGGGCAAACTGTGATGACTTAATCCTGGCCAGGTTTGAGAAGGGGGCAACGGCCTCTCGGACGCTATTCCCAGAGAGGGGGGCCTTCCGAGACACCAAGTCGTTTAAGTTGTTTGGCCCGACCATAGTGATGACTAATCGACCCGTGGACGACATTTTGGAATCTAGGTCTATCAGCATAGACATGAAGCCGTCCGTCCGTAAATTCAACTACCCGGTCATGCCTGAAGACGCCTTGGATTTAAAGGCTAGACTTACAGCCTTCCGTTTTAAGTATCGCAATCTTGAAATCCCCAAATTAGAAAAACCTGCAAACGGACGCCTGGGTGACATTTTAAGCCCACTTAGTGACATTGTGACATCACGATTCCCTAATAAGTTAGATTTTTTTAATAAACTAGTAGAGCTAATAGCTAACCAGAAGAGAGACGATGCCACAGACACCTTTGAGGCACAGGTAGTTGAGGCCTTAATGAAAACCGAGAAGCAGGTGGTAGACGGCTTTGTGTCAGTAAAACTAATAACAAGCCTGTTTAATGAAGGCAAAAGCGAGAATTTTGCGGTTAAGACTGAAACGATAGGGAGAGTCCTGCGGGGGTTGGGTTTTGCCGGCCGAAGAGCCACTGGAGGCGATAGGGGAATCTACTATGATCCAGATCTTGTCCAGCAGGTCGCCTTTCAGTACGGACTGGTCGATGCAGGTATATCTGGATCACTGTCACTTCCGTCACTACCGGCAGAAATTGAGGCTGACGACAAATCGGAAACTTACTTAGAAACCCCGCCAGTTTATTAGACTTATGAACTACCAGGATATGACTCCCTTAAATAAGAATGGGGCTGGGGTGTTAGAAAACTGGGAACGGCGCAAAGAATCGGTCGCCGATTCCTTGGACGGCTCTCCGGCCCCAGTCAATTTGTCAGATCAGTCCGACAAACTCTTATGAGCGATCCGAAATTTATTACACCAGCTGATATGCCGAGAATAAGTCGGCCAACACCCGCTATTGCCCGGGAACTAAAAGGGTTGAAGGACTACGAGACTCTGATTATCGAGATCCAATCTCACCTGGACGACAAAGCCTTAGTAGAAGAGACATTTGCCACCTTACTCAGTTATATCCAGTCGCTTATGAAAGACCTCGACCTTGAGTGGAGAGTGGCTAAGGACGAGGACTCTCGTAGGGGAAGTTCCTGGTACTAACATGCAACCCACAACCGCATCGGGATTTTTAACATGGGAGGAAATAGTCAAGTTTCAGGACATCACCCAAAAAGTGAAGGGAATAAGTTTGACTCCTGAACAAGCAGAAGAGCAAGGAAGAAGATTGGTACAGCTATTTGAGGCAATCGGAATCTCTGATTCCGAGACTCGGATTGTTAAGAATGGTACAGTATTAACATGAATGTTGTAATTTACGCCCGCAAAAGTTCTGAAGATAAGAATAAACAAGTCCAGTCGATTGATGACCAGCTCAGGGAGTGCCAGAAGATAGTCGAGGCGCAAGGTCACACACTAGTTGTCCCCCCGTTTACTGAATCCAAATCTGGGAAGAAAGCAGGCATCAGAGCTGAGTTTTATAAAATGTTGAAGTTGATTGAAGCTGGTAAAGCCGAGGGAATAGTTTGCTGGGATGCCAGCCGGCTAGGGAGAAACGGTAGAGATGGCGGCGAGATTCTGTATTTGATCGACAACAACGGACTAAAAATCATTTGTCCCTACACCACCTATGATTCAACCAACAGCATCATGCTCACGATCGAATTGGGTTTTGCCACTGAATATTCCAAGAAGTTGGGATTTAATATCCGGAGAGGGTTGCAAACAAAACTCGAAAAAGGTTGGTTACCTCTCCCCTCTCCGCTGGGTTACTTGAACCGCAAATCAGAGTTTAAGGGTAACAGCGATATTATTGTTGACCCGGATAGGTTCCCCCTAATCCGTAAATGGTGGGAGTTAATGCTGTCTGGCAAATATTCGGTAGAATCTTCACTAGCAGAAATAGTTAGGTGTGGCCTTACCACGAAACGAGGCAAGCCCCCTTCACCTTCAATTGCCTACGCAATGTTCAGAAATCCGTTTTATTACGGTAGTTTCCGGTATGGAGGCACACTTTATGAGGGCAAGCACCAGCCTGTGGTGACCAAGCAGGAGTGGGATACGGTTCAACAGCTAATAGGTGGCGGCAGGACAATTCAAGCCAAGGCTGACCCTCTAGAGTTCGCAGGCTTCATTACTTGCGGGGAGTGTGGTGCACATATTACCGGCGAGAGACATACCCGGCATTATAAAAACGGAAACACCCAGGATTTTTACTATTACCGCTGCACCAAGAGACTGAAACCCTGTTCTCAACCCTATCTCCCAGCAGATCAACTCAATGAGCAGGCCAAGGAATTTATCCTAGACTTGGAACTTGAGCCGGAGTACCTAGATTGGATCCGGGGGGTACTGCATAGACGAAACCGGGACGAGTTTGATTATTTGGTAAAGCAGCAAGAACTGCAGACCAAGAAACTTACTAATATCAGAGAGCGCAAGCATAACCTATACGGAATGAAGAATGACGGACTAATTTCTTCCACAGAATATGAGGCAGAGAAGTCCAAGTTGCTGAAAGAGGAGGCTGACACACTGCAATCTCTAGGTAAGGACAGGACTGCTTACTGGGAAAAAGTAATTGACAAAACTTTGGCCTTCGCTCAACAGGTAATGGACCTGTTTAATTGGCCCGACACTGCAACCCGGAGATTAGTCTTGCAGATTCTTGGCTCGAATCTAATCCTTAAAGATAAAAAGCTAACAATAGAGCCCAAAGGTGCGTTTATGTTCTTGAAGCAGGCTAAAAGAGCCATGCAGTCAGAAGATTATTGGCTCGAACCTAATAAAACGCCTGTTCTTAGAGCAAATGGGGATATTGCTGTTGCTTTTGAAGCAACTGGTGGAGCTGACAGGACTCGAACCTGTGACCTCTTCAATGTCAATGAAGCGCTCTAGCCAACTGAGCTACAGCTCCGTGGGCTCAATTTTAACATTAACCAGTGGTAGTGACCATGTACCGTTCCTGAGACAGCAGGAATTTGGTACCGGACTTTTGGGCTTGACCCCAGAAGAAGCCTTTGCGTTTGGAAGCACGGGAGTTGGTGGTGGCCAGCCAGTGACGAGACTCGGTGACTCTTTGGCGGATATCGATGATAAAACTGCGCAGTTGGGCAAAGAAATTGCGGTGGTACACTCCGGGATTGACTGGGGCCTGCATGGTAGCTACCTGCACCTCTTTGTTCAACTCTTTGATGGATCTGGCCAATTGGGCAATTTCGGCCAGTATCTGATTGATTTGGGCGTGCTTTTCATTTTCGCTTCTGAGGAAAACCATCCGTTCCTGTTCCAGGCGGTTTGAAAACCGGGCTGTAGCTTTGCGCTCTCCCCGACGCTCTGCCGCTTCTAGGTCAGAAATAGAGAAGGACTCGTTGGGCTTGAGAGTGCCGGAAAAACCAAAAGCCTGGGGAATATCTTCAACAATAGCCTTGGTGATCTGGATTTTAGCCTCTTCTCCCACACCTTTGGTCAGACCACTTAAGGCTTCAATGAAATTAGCTGGAGCGGGGCGGCGACCTTTAGATGGGGTAGCCATATGAGTAAATTATATATTAGACGTCAAAAAATCAAGGGTTTTCTGACGATCAGCTAACTTGTGTTCGACTTGAATCTGTTGTAGAACAAATTCCACTTCTAAATCTCGTCTAGCCTCAGCAGCCAATCTGGCCCGCAGCTCTTCGGTAGTCAGCTTCTTGGTTTGCAGGTATTTATCTACAGTTAAACCTAATTTAGTTAAGTTGTCAGCTAAAGCAGCCAAGCGATGGTCAGACTCAGCCTCGATTAACATGTCAGCCAGTTTGATTTCAGATGACTTGACCAGTTTTTCCACGATGTCAGCCAGTTTCTGGTCTTTGAGGTGCACAATTGGCCCCAGTTTAACGACTGGAGCCTCACACAGGGTAGCCACGAACTGCCAGTCTTCCCCTTCATTGCCTTTAGGGATGTGAATGCGGGGATAGATAACTGGTTTCAGTCCATGTGCATCTATAGCTGCCTGATACTTTTTAGGTAACAGGTGCTCCATGGCGTGGGACATGGTCTGGTTACGGTCTAATTTCTCTTCTACCAGCTTCCTGGGGGCCATGCCTTTACGGAAGCCTTTAATCTCAGCCTGAGCCACCTGTTCGTTGACTACATCTTCATAGGCAGCCAAGACCTCGATCCAAGGCAAATCAATGGTCAATACAATGTTGCCGTTGTCTAGACGCTCTAGTTGTTTGTCCATATTAATGAGGCTATTTTAGCACACTATCGGCCGGATTGCTGAAATTACTTGCTGAGAATTGTGGTGGCCAGAATCTTGTCGCCGATGCTCAGTTTAGCCACTATATCCATGCCGGAAATCACCCGGCCGAAGAAGGTGTATTCCCCATTAAGAAATACGGCGTCAGTTTTGACAATGAAAAACTGGGAATCGTTAGATACCTCTTTAGGAGTAGATTTGCGGGCCACCCCCACGGCTCCTGTGGTAAAAGCTTCACCGGAAGTTTCTGTAGGTAAAACTGAGTTACCTCCGGTGCCGTCTCCGGCCGGATCACACCCCTGGACCACCCAGTCTTCTACCCGGTGCCAGGTAAGGTTGTCACACTCTCCCCGACTCCATTTACCTAAAAAGTTAGCCACAGTTTCAGGAGCTATATCCGGTCGCAGTTCAATAATGAAGTCTCCTTTGGAAGTGGCTACCTTAACCTGGGGTTTTCCCGGAATAGGGTTGATGGTCGGATTAGTATCCTGAGCTGATAGAGTGTCTTGATTCATTTGGCCTTCAGGTAAAGTTCTGTTCTTTAATTTTTGACTTAATAACACTCCCACGGCAATAACCAGAATTATGGCAGCGCCGATTAAAAGAGAATTTCGGTTCACCGAACGGATATTACACTACTAGGTTTGTCGTTTCAAGAGAGGGCGGAATTTATGGCCATAGTTAATGATTCCCTTGGGTCCGTCTTCGCTTAGAACCCGGGTGACCATTTCCACTTGGGTGCCGATATCTACCGGCTCTCCCTCTACATTAAAGAGCTGCGTTACACCTCCAGATATTTTTCGGGTGATATCTGTTAGTTGAGCTGTCAACATCGGACCTTCTTCTAACATGACCAAGGCGACGGTATAGGGGACATACTTTTCAAATCCTTCTGGAGGGGCATCGTAGATGGTGGAATGGGAGTACACCTTACCTTTACCGGAAAACTGATACGGGACTTGGGCTTCTGGATTTTTAGCTTTGGTTTCTTCAGCGCAATGCGGACAGACATCCCGGGGAGGAAAAATTCCTTTACCGCAATTAAGGCACTTTTCCCCTAGCAGTCTGTATCTTTGGTCTTTAGTACGCCAATGCCTAGACGGACTTTCCATATATTGTTAGTCGTAAGGCTTAGTGAAAACCCACGCCCCTTGACTTTCGGATATTATTCGGTATTAATAAGAGTATGGAAACAATTAACGAACTGGTGGGGTGCGGGCAGATTTTGTCGGGGGTAAGATCCGCCCGGTGCAGTTTGTCTGGCGAGGACGCAAGTATCAAATAGCCCGGGTACCTTTAATTTTTGAGCGCCAGGACGGCGGCCGGAGATACCTGTGTTTCAGTGTGGATTGCACGGGGCTATTGGCCGAACTGGTGATGGATAAGGAAGAGTTTTCCTGGAGGATTGGTAAATGCGCACCATCCCACATTTAGACATGAACAGCTACTTTGCTACGGCAGAGCAGCAGGCCAATCCATATTTAAGAGACCAGCCGGTGGGCATAGTTAAAGCTGCCGGCCGTGGTTGTGTGATTGCTGCCTCTATTGAAGCCAAAAAATGGGGAGTCAGCACCGGCTGTACCGTATGGGAAGCTAAAAAACGCTGCCCGCAAATTGTTTTTGTCCCCTCCGATATGGATAAGTACTTCGCCATTACCCAGAGACTAATTCAGATTGTGTCTGACTACTCCCCCACTGTGGAAGTGTTTTCCATTGACGAAATGTGGGCGGATGTTTCCGCGACCCAACAGCTATTTTCTGGAGGAGCTTTAGAAATAGCCTTGGAAATGAAACAGCGCATCCACCAGCACCTCGGCGAGTGGTTGAAATGTTCTGTCGGTATCTCTTTTACTAAACTATTGGCTAAGCTGGCTTCGGAAATGCACAAACCAAACGGACTGACTTTCTTAAATGAGGACGACTATTTAGCCAAAACTGCCCCGGTAGCGGTGGAGGAGGTGTGTGGTATCGGTTACAGTCGCACCAGCTATTTACACAGCCGCGGGGCGTATACTTTGGGAGTAGCCCGGCAATTAGATAACTTACCTGGGGAAATAGCTGACTTAGTCTGGTTAAGAAACGATGACAATTTAACTACCCTGGCCGATCTAGACCCGGCCAAAAGTGTTAGCCGCACTTTTACCACCTTTACTCTGGTTAACAGTCAAACAGCAATTTTGAAATTAGTGCGCAATTTGGTTGAAGAGGCCAGCAGTAAGTTGCGCCAAATGCAGCTGGTCGGCCGGACCTTGGGACTAAGTTTAAGTTCTCAGGGGCAGGGATATTGGGATCGGTTAACTCTGATTTCCCCTACTGATGACGGCCGGATAATTTTTGATGTATTAAGTCAACGGTATCTCCAGCGCCCTGTCTCAGAGGTGCGCCAAGCCGGAGTATGGATATCCAACTTAAGCCCTGATACCCAGCCCTCTTTGTTTGGCCGCCGCAGGGCGGCTCTGGCGGCTGTGGATGCCGTTAATGACCAGTTCGGCCTGTTTACCCTTTACCCCGGCCAGTTATTGGGTAATGAACTGATCCAGCCTGAGGTCACCGGATACCTGGGCGACAAATGGTACAGGTTTGGTAAAATCGGCCCACATGGGTAAACAGATAGTCATTGGTCTATACGGTAAACCCCGCTCAGGTAAATCCACCATTGCCGATTATTTAAAGAAAAAGTACGGTTTCCGCCAATATGAAATGAGCGGACCGATTGTAAAAGATGCCCAGAAAATGCTTGCGGCCATAGACTTAAAATTTGACGTCCGGCACAAGGAAGACTTTCGCCTGCTGCTGCAATTTCTGGGTCATTACCGCAGATTAGATAATCCTTACTACTGGGTAGATAAAGTGCTGGAAGAAGAGGTCGCTCCTCCAGCGGTCGTAGCTGGAATCAGGTATTTAGGAGACGTAGAAAGAATCAAGCAAAAGGGTGGCCGGCTATGGAAAATCTCACGCAAGCTGGCAGCCAACGCTGATACTGCTCCTACCGAAACCCAGCTGGATAACTACCAGGGATGGGATGCTGTTATTTCTAACAACGGAACTTTACCGCAGCTGTACCGTAAAGTAGACAAATTAATCGCTCAGTTAAAATCTGAAAAATGAATGGTGAAATAAAGGCTTACGCTATCTCTTCTCCCCAAGCTCCCCGGGATAAACTTTGTGTCCTGCGGGTAAATCAAGAGCTGGCTACCGGCAGTGTAATTACTGACGGTGAGGGGTGGGAGCAAGTCTACTGGGGAGAAAATGACTTGATCGGGAAACTATTTGTTCCGGCCATTATCACAGCCTTAATTAGAAGTGGTCAGAGTATTGGCCTTCTGTATCATCCTGACAACGAGTTCAGCATCTCAGTTTGCGGCACAACCTTAAAGACCTAGAGTATTTAAAATAGTGGTATAATTTTCCCATTGTTGGCAAAGAGCTTTAATTATGACGATCAAAGAAGAAGTCCGCTACACTGGAGCCGAGGCCGCTCGGGTTCTTTGTGATGACCCGGAGTGTCATACCCCACTGGGAGCAGTTATTCTATATGGCTATGATAACGGCTATGGAGAGAAGGCTATCCCTCCCACTCGTAAGCAGCGTCGAAATACTGAACGGTTGGCCAAGGCTCACGAAAGAAAGCATCAAGGAAAACATACCATTAGGGTGATAGTCTTTCACAAACTTAAGGAACAACAGGTCTCATTGTAAAGGAGAAAGAGCTTAGACGCGGGAAAAAAGCCAGGCAGGATTATCAAAACGCTCCTGTGGTCACACCTGAGTCTTGACAAGAAATCAGAGTTAGTTTATAGTGTGCATACCATCGCAAGATGGTCGTTCACCGCAAGGTGGATGTACGAAAGACCCGGCCGCAAGGCTGGGTTTTTCTTTGGGAAAGAAACAAAGATAGTAAATCCAGTATAATTAAACCGCATGGTGGATGTAGCTCAACAGTAGAGCGCTGGGTTGTGGACCCAGAGGTCGCGGGGGCAGCACCCGTCTTCCACCCCAAACTTATCTTTTGAGGTGTAGCGCTTCAATATCCTCGTCCGTGATTACACTTCGCAATTTTTCTGGCATTTGAGGAAGAAACCTTATTCCAAGAAGCTTAAGAGAGTCCAAAGCTGTCTGTCTCAGGGCGCGCCTTTGAAACTCTGGATCTTTTTTGGTTTCTGCGTTCAGGCCGGCAACAAACGCAATGTTTGTTAATGCGTGTCCGTAGTCGGAACTACCAAAGTTGGGTTGTGCTTTTTGTTTTTCGTTTACTTCCTTAATAACATCTGCAGCTTCAGGAATAGCTCTTTCAAGAATGCTGTCTAGGTCACTGGATCCAGCCATACTTTATTGTAGCATTACAGACTTTCGACAATACTCAAAGTCAGGTTCGAGTTTCGGTTATCAAACATAAACTTAACAGCAGTGTCTTTATTGTTCGTGATATACAGATTTTGGGTTTGCCCAGTGCGAGTTACCGGGTTAGTAAAGATGGATACTCCGTACTCTAACTAATATTTTTTGAGCCATATGTCTCCTAAATAAATATACCAAATTTCAGAACACGACGTACGATAAACTCCAAAAGAACCCTTACGTCTGATTTAGTATGGTTAGAATCCTGGTCAAAATATGCTCGTCAGATACTTGTGAACCGGCTTCAACGCAATAGACACCCCGCATGGCTAATCTCTTTCTGGCTCCCCGAGACTTATTATTAACGCTTACTTGCAACAGGACGTTAGGTTCAATAACAACGTCGGTTTTCCCGGCTCCGTCTTCTTCCCTGGTGGCTAATCTTGCCTGAAGTCCTCGCTGCAGGGCCAGACCCACCACCCTCTCTTCAGCTAGCTTCCCTATTTGTTGTGCTTCTCTAGACATGTTCTGACTACTTCCCTTCTTTAGTATGTTGAACTTTCAGGTTTGATTTTGGAGGATGAATTACCCTCTCGATTTGGGCGGGAGTAGGTTGTGTAGTTTTGCCGGAATATATATGCATAAGTTTATTGAGAGTCTCTTGAGGGCTCATAAGTGCTGATTATAGGCTTAATTCCATATATTTCCAATATAGTGTATAATACTTCCAGTGATCCTTGTTGCAGCTTCTGAGTATTAAATGGAATCAGGACTGTAGAGGGTATAACGGCGGAGGTGAAAATTTAAATGGCAATTAAATTATTTGTGGGCAGTTTGGCGTGGGGTACCACCGACGACAGCTTAAAGCAACTCTTTTCTCAAGCGGGAACTGTAGTTTCAGCAAACGTAATTAAAGACAGATTCACTGGTAAATCCAAAGGTTTTGGATTCGTGGAAATGTCTTCTGATGACGAAGCTAAGAAAGCTATAGCTGAATTGAACGGCAAAGACCTAGACGGTCGAGCTATCAACGTCAATGAGGCCCGTCCTCAAGCTCCCAGAGCGTAAGCTCAATTAACCAAGAGGCGTCAGTTGCAAAATTGACGCCTTTTGCGTGCTAAAATTGGCCATGAGTCCCCGTAGCTCAATGGATAGAGCAAATCCCTTCTAAGGATAAGATGCAGGTCCGATTCCTGCCGGGGGCACATTAATATAATTTGTGGTATAAATCCCGCAAATGCACCCCGCGGTCACAGCCCTAGTTAAATCCCTTACTCAAGGAAAAGTTGCTCTAGCCGGACAATCTCCTGATCAGCTTGATGCGGTGAGCCAGATTGCAAGAGTATATGAAATTGCCAGAAACGCTTTAGAGTATCGGGCACAGCATTTAGTCAGACGGGCCGCTATTGAACGAATCCTCAAGCGGCAAATGATCTTCGACACTAACCCGGCTTTCCTAACAGCTCAGCTTAAGCAAGAATTGCAGTGGGCCAGGTATATTAGTTACGCCGAATTAGAGCGGGTCAACTGGACCAAAATTGAAACCAGTATTACTCGCCATTTAAGCGAAAGTAGCCCGGATCACAATTGGTTAGTGGGTTTAATTTCTGCCGAAGTAGAAGACGAGATAAATCCTAATCCAGACTATAACCGGTTTACCTATTTTGCCTTTCACAGTTTGCGCCAGGTTATTAAAGATCAGTCTCCTGATCTAGATCTTTTACTGTTCGTTGCTGCGGATAGGGTTTACGCTCAATCAGATGATCAGCAGATTTCCTTTCATTTGTATCAGCTGATTAGTTCTCAGGCCCCGGGGAAGGTGTTGGATGAAACATACCGGCAGTTCAATTTAGCAAGCCACCACCCGCTCTTAAATCCTCTGGTAGCTGTAGTGCGCAAGCATGTCGGACCGTTAGTGCTTATCCGGGATATGTATTTTTCCGAACCTACCAGGTTTGTCGACTGGTTAGAAAATTCTGCCACATTTAAAACTGAGGCTGATCAAGTTCTTTCTAAACAACTATCTCTCATGCGCGGTCGGATTAATACAGCAGTGTTTCGCAGTTTGTTATATATTTTCTTGACTAAAATGCTGCTTGGGGTGGGTGTAGAAATGCCGGTAGAGCTAGCTTTTAAAGGTAAAATTGCCTATCCGGTGTTAGCCATTAATTTACTGGCGCCGGTACTTTTAATGTGGCTGATTACCTTTAATATTAAACTAACCGGTGGGGCAGAAAGAAAATTACTCACTGATCGTGCCTGGCAAATTCTGGCTGAATTTAGTGAGAAACCACTAGAAAACGACTTTATTTACTCCTTACAGCCCAGATCTAGCACCCTAACTTCCGGAGTCTTCTACGCTCTCTACGCTTTACTTTTTGCCATTGTGTACTGGGGCATATTTAAGTTACTAACTGCCATTGGCTATTCTTTTTTAAATGTAGTGATCTTTATCTTTTTTGTCGGCATAGTCAGTTTTTTTGCAGTATTTATCCGCCAAAACTCTCAGGTTTATCAGTATAAACGCCACCATATCGGTAAGACCAGTATCATAGATTTATTACTTTTACCGTTTGTGGTATTGGGTAGCTGGGTGAGTAAAGGGGTTGCTCGGCTTAATTTTTTAGCTTTCTTTTTCGATTTCATCTTGGAAGCTCCCATTAAATTGTTGTTAAAAGTGCTGGACGGTTGGGCCCAGTTTTTGTCCTACAAGCGTGATGAAGTAGTCGGCTAAATGGTAAAATTAGCATAATTTGGGTCCGTAGCTCAACGGTAGAGCAATTCCCTCTTAAGGAAGCGGTTGTGGGTTCGATTCCCACCGGGCCCACCAGTGCGGGATCGTCTAATGGTAGGACACGGGACTTTGGATCCCGGTATCTAGGTTCGAATCCTAGTCCCGCAGCCAACTATCATGATAAAAGCTGGCTAATGAGGAATGCTCAATACAGAAAGAAGGGGATTAAAAAAACGCCAGTTCATAAGCTATATAGAACGGCTACTTCCGGGAAACAGTATAACTGCCGGGGTGAAAGAGGAAAATGGCCGGAACTTCCTCAACCAAAAATCTTTGAAAGTCCTGGTAAATAGTTTTGCGCTGTTCTAAGTCCTGCACCTTACGTCCGTCTTCCAGTAGCTTGTCTATTCTAGGGTTACTTTGGCCAGTTAAATTTGTAGCCTGGGTCGAGTGCCACAGATTATACTGGTCAGGGTCCAGGGGGATAGCCTGAGCAATGACCAAGGCCATGAAGTCGCTTGTCGGTTCAGCTGCCACCAAAATATTTACTTTCAAGCCCAGTTTTTCCCAATCCTCTTTAATTGCTTCGGCAGTTGATAAATACGCCGGTACTGTAGAGAGAGTAATCTCGCTCGGTTTCTTTTCTACTTTGGTTAAGAGTGATTTAGCCCGGGCTACATCCAAAGAATAAGGTTTAAGATTGGCCAAATATGCCCAGGAATTCGGGTTAATTGGCCCAAGGGCCCTGTCGGTCCAGCGAGATTTATCAATCGCATAGGCTAAAGCAAGCCTTAGATCGTGACCGGCTTGGCCGGTGAAATTGGGATCTTTAGTATTGAAAAATACGGCCACGTAGCGGTCAGGATGAGCCACTTTAGTGACTTCAGTATTTGGCCAATTAGCCAGATCCGCCAGGTCCTGTAAATCACTTACGGTGCGGACAGTCCCTAATTTAAAAGCCAGTCTAGCAGCTGCTTCGGAAAGATAAAATTTATAAACTAAGTTCGGTTGACTGGTAGATTTATCCGCAGGAGACAGAGTCAGGCTATCAATATACGACCCGTTTTTCCGAATCCGGGAAACTTCATAGCTACCCGTACCCAACAATCCCCTTTTAAATACGGGCCGGGAAGTGATTACCGGTAGAGGAGCAAAGGGATCTTTCAGTTTCATAACTAACTGGGTGTCGTTGGGATACTCAGTTTCGGTATCGCGAAACTGATAATTAATATCCCGGCTGACTAAGGGAGTGCCGTCTTGCCACTTTAAATGCGGATCAATTTCGAATGTATAGACTTTCCCGTCGGATGAAACAGTCCATGAGGTGGCAATGGACCCGGTAGGAATACCGGAGGGGTCTAAAGTAGTCAATCCCTGGCTAATCTGGCGCTGAATACTTAAGGGAATGTCGCTGGTAGCATATCTTCCCACTACGGCTATGGTGTTGGCTGAGCGCCATTTGGGTATCCATTTGGCCAGTTTAGGCAGAGCAAAGAAACTTCCAGCACCCAGAGCAATGCCTAGAGCAATGATCAGATAGTATTTGGTCACCATGGCTGCAGCCAGCCTAAACCAATAGCGGGCCCGTAACTTGAATCTGAAATTCATACCCCTTACAAAACTAACTGGCCCAGAATAGATATGGCCACAAAAGCCACGGCTAATATGATGGTGATTCTAAACATCAAAGTTTCCAGGCCCCGGCGTGAGTGGTAAGCTGTAGACCCAAATGTTCGTCCCAGCCCGGTGCCTTTAGCCTGCAGCAATATCAGGGTAGATACCACAATTCCAATGACAATTTGGGCAAGGAGTAATGCAGTTTTCATAGTCTAGACTTGGATTATATCTCACTTAGTCTTGTAAGATCCAATACATGAAGTGGAAAGTGAAGGTTAAGGTAATGGTGGAGATGATGAAAGCTCCAAAAGCCGAGAAGTTAGTGGCCGGAATAATCAGATAATGTAAATTCAGGCCGGGAAAAGCGAAGGCATGAATTTGCAGGTTGGGCACGAGCCAGGTGACGATATATAAAGTAACTAAATTGGCTATCCAGCGAAACACCCCCAACGTGACTAGATGGATAGGTAAAAGAAGTAAAGTAACAATCGGTTTAACGAATAAGTTAACGACAGCAATAACCACTGCTGCCATAAATAGGGTCTGATAACCTCCTACGTAGGAAATCACACTCGAGAGAATCTGGGCAGTAATATAAATACTGGCCAGATTAATACCAATTGTTCTTAAGAGCAGGCGTAGCACTAGTTAAACTATACCAAATTTAGGTTTGCTTTTCCGCTTTTTGAAGCAAGTGGTGCACAGCGTAAAATAAAACGGAATTTTGGGGTAGGTAACTCCCGTCGAGTAAAGATTTAAACAGAGACATATTTTGAGATTCACAGGCCAATTCTCCCTTCTGGTTAAGAGTGCCAATGTCAAATACTCCGCCCTTTTTAATACCCGGTAAAAGTTTAGCTCCCTCGTCGTCTACGAAAAGTTGAACGGTGTGTGCCTCTCCTGCCTTCAAAGCTGTTTTATCCCCTAATACCTCGGCAAGTTCTATTTGAATCAGATGTCCAAATTATAACACTCGGTGCTTGTGATGCAGCCTGCGGGAGAAACGGTGGGCTTCGTCGCGCAGATGCTGCAATAGCTGCAAACCTGGATCCCGCCGCACAAGCTTAATCTCGGCAAATCCCTGACCGGTGGGCACTGTGATAACCTCAGTCTTTTTAGCAAGAGCAATAATAGGACAAGGACTAGCCAGATAATTGCCAATAGACAGCTGACTTTTACCTCCGTCTAAAATAATTAAGTCCGGTTTAGGCCAGTCGCTTCTTTTTAATCTCCGGGTTAAACTCTCCATAATCA
>JAUSIY010000044.1 GCA_030647735.1 bacterium | reverse complement strand
AAATGGCAGCTGAACTGGCAGAAGGGTTTGATGTATATGTTAACGAGGCCTTTGGAACTAGCCATCGGAAGCATACTTCGATTGATGCACTACCTCGGTGGATGAAAAAACAGGGCCGGGATGTAAACTGTGGCCCCAGGTTTGCTAAAGAAGTCGCCACTCTGACCAATATCCTCACTCAATCCGGCCAGAAAGTGTTGGTTATTGGCGGATCAAAGGTGGCCGACAAAGAAAAATACGCCAAACTTTTGGAATCAAAGTTTGACCAAGTTCTGCGGGGAGGATTATTACCCGGAATTGATCTGCGGCCGGACGGACTGGACATTTCAGACGCCACCATTGCTTCTTATCAGGAAAAACTTTCCCTGGCTGGGGTGATAGTGGCAGCCGGAGTGATGGGTAAATTTGAAGATGCCAACGCTGAGAAAGGAACAAAAGAAATTCTTACCAGCATTACCAGCAGTGGGGCTTACAAAGTAGCTGGGGGGGGAGATATTGAAGCAGCCATCGCTAAATACGGCCTGACTAATAAGTTCGACTGGATCTCTGTGGGAGGGGGAGCAATGCTGGAGTATTTAGCTACCGGTACTTTACCGGGTATCGAGGCGTTGGTATCATAAGGTAATGGTTAAGGTAGCAATTAACGGTTTTGGCAGAATTGGTAGATTAGCCTTTAGGGTTTGGTTACTAAAACACCATAATCAGTTTGAAATTGCAGCTATTAATACCAGTGGCTCAATGGAGGTAGACGGGTGGGCCCACCTGGTAAATAACGATACTTCATATCGTAAATTTGAAATTGAAGTCACGGCCGAAAAAACCAAAAGCACTAAAGAAGCATCTGACGAGGATCCCATAATTGGACATCTACTGGTGGCTAGTATGGGTTTAAAAATTCCAGTGTTGGCCCAAAAAGATCCGGCTAAACTGCCTTGGCAAAAACTGGGAGTGGCGGTGGTTCTAGAGTGTACCGGTAAGTTTACAGATGAAGCTGGAGCTAATAAGCACGCTCAGGCTGGGGCCAAGCGGGTGATAATTTCCGCTCCCGCCAAAGGCGGCAATGTGGGCACATATGTACTGGGGGTAAACGAATATAAAGAAGGAGAAGTTATTTCCAATGCCAGCTGTACCACCAACTGCGTCACGCCGGTAGCAGCAGTCATGCATGCTAAGTTCGGCATTCTTAAAGCCATGATGACCACTGTGCATGCTTACACCGACGACCAAGTTCTACAGGACGGGTCTCATCAAGACCTGCGGCGGGCCCGGGCAGCTGCAGCTAACATTGTGCCTACTTCTACCGGGGCAGCCATTGCGACTACTGAAGTTATTCCCGAGCTCAAAGGTTTATTTGATGGAATTTCTCTTCGGGTGCCAGTACTAACAGGATCCATTTCAGATTTTGTTTTTGTGACTAAAGTCCCAGTTACCAGAGAACAGATCAACCAGGCATTTGTTGAGGCCAAAGACAGCCCGGTATATAAAGGTATTCTGGGAGTGGCCGGACACGATGGTGTTCCAGAGCATTTAGTATCCTCAGATATTATCGGTATCACCTATAGCGCCATTATTGATCCGGAATTTACCCAGGTTATTGATGGCGACTTGGTCAAAGTCCTGGCTTGGTACGATAATGAATGGGCTTACGCTCATAGACTGGTAGAGCAGGTTGTCCGGGTGAGTCAAACGTTAGCTGAGACTACTGCTCCGACCGACCCGGTAACAGCTAGTCTAAAAAAGTAATCACACATGAATGACGGGCACCAAATGGAATATTCGCAGATTACTGATTTAATTTATATCGGGTCAGATTTATGTGACGGTTTAGTCTGTCCAATTCACGGCAAGGAATTTGAAACCATGGGCATTAAAGGAGAAATTAATCTGGAAGCTGAACGTCCAGAGACTCCACCCCAGAATCTTAATGCTTATATTTGGTTACCCGTGGCCGATGGTATGGCCCCCAATCTCGACCAATTGTTAATAGGGTCTAACACTATCAACGAGATGGTGCAGTTAGGAGAAAGAATTTATGTCCATTGCAAAAATGGCCACGGCAGAAGTCCGACCATGGTAGCTGCCTACTTTATCCGTTATCAGCAGATGTCAGTGGATCGGGCAGTGACGCTTATCAAATCCCAACGGCCAGAAATTCATCTCGAAGATACGCAGCTGCAGGCCTTAGAGGATTTTTCTTTTAAATGGAAATAATCCCGGCCATATTGACGGATGATCCTCTGGAAATGGATGGCTGGCTGAGAAAGGTGAGGGACAGTCGTAAATTTAACCGGGTGCAGATTGATTTTATTGACGGAGAATATGCGAAAAACATTACTTTTAAGCCCATGGAAACCGATATTATCCCCTTTTTACCCTTGAAGTTCGACGCTCATTTGATGGTGACCGAAAACAATATTTTAGAGTGGTCTCTCATGGCCAGAAAGTTTGGATTTGATCGGGTAATTGCCCAAATGGAAAGCTTGTCTCATCCGGAAGAGTACGATTGTTTGGGATTTGATTTCCATGCCCCCATAGAGCAGATTAAACCTTACTTGCCAAATTTAAAACTGGTGGTGGTGATGGCTGTGGAGCCGGGATTTGGGGGGCAGGAATTTATGTCTGCGGCCAAAGATGATGTCCAGAAACTCGCCCAGCTCAGAGATGAGCATGATTATAAGTATCACATTTGTGTTGACGGGGGAATAGAAAAGGAACATCTGGAAGAACTGGAAAAATTAGGGGCCGATGAAGCGGCTGTAGGGGTGAAACGGATCCTAGAGTGGTAGTCGACGGTGAACGAATTGATAGATTTGGGGATACTGGGTCAATTGGAAAAATGCGAGTTTGAGCGAGTCTTTATTTCTTCTGACAACCTTCAGTTGGGAAACAAAATCTAATTGGCCCACCTCTTTAAGCTTCACTGATAGATAATAATCGTCAAAGATCCCCTGTAGATGCAATTTGTTAGCCAGATTGGGGTAAGGCGATAGCCCCTCAACTTTGTCATAGGCTTGCTTTTTAAATATCCCATTACATTCAGGCATCATTCTGAGTGCAGGAAAAAACTTCCAAATAATATGTAATATTTCCAAGTTTACAATTAGGGACGCTATGTTCTTGCTATATGCGTATGTTGACCCACAAATGGCCATAACATGGGGGTGGTGCTGAAAATAAGAGAGACCGGTACTGACCCAATTTTGATCCAAAATGGAATCCGCGTCGACAGTGCCGACTAGCTCATAGTTGGCTTTCGAAAAGCCTAAAATCCGACTAGGGACAATACCTTGCTCTTTGCACTTTATAATTTTCAAATTAGGTATTTTGCCAACAAATTGCTTTACTATCTCCATAGAACGATCTGAACAATTGTTATCAATGATAATAACCTCATTGGCTGCAGCTGTTTGATTTAGAATGCTTGTGAGACATTTACCAATAATATCTTCTTCATTGAAGCAAGGAATAACTATAGATAAGCCCATCGGGCAATTGTACATTGATCTGGTGTAAAATTGTTTCAATGCCCGATATAAAACCTGAAGAGAGGTTAATTAAAACCGTCAGTTGCCTAGGGTTTGCTGATGCTACTCCCGAGGATCCCTTGTTTAAAGAAGCTTTTGAGGTGGGCAAGGCTTTGGCTCAATCTGGATATACAGTAGCCAATGGAGGCGGTCCGGGAGTCATGCGGGCGACCACAGAGGGGGCCAAGTCCGTTGCCGGACACGTGATTGGAGTTACCTTTTACCCTAAAAACGTAGCCAACTTTGAAGGTAAAGACAAGAATAACCCCATTGATGAAGAAATTAAGACTGATAATTATTTAGAGAGAACCCTGAAATTATTAGATGTGGGCCAGGCTTATGTGATTTTTAAAGGCGGGACGGGAACGATTTCCGAATTTGGTATGGCCTGGGGTTTGGCCAGGCTATATTTTGGTCACCACAAACCATTGCTACTGTATGGCAAATTTTGGGAAAATATTATGGCGGCTTTCATTTCGAATATGCGCATGCGCCCTGAAGAATTTCAAGTATATCGGGTAGTCAACAGTCCTGAAGAAGTAGTCAAAACATTAGAAGTATTTAACTACATGTTGGAACACGAACCTCACGTTTTTAACCCGGCTGAAAAACCGTTTCAGGTATGAGAATAATCAAAATTTTATTTGGCGCAATTTTGCTGACACTGACCGGGTTTATGGGGTGGATGAGTTTAACTCCTGGATATTTTCAATATGACAGGACACCTTGTTGTACCTGTGGTGGGGAGGTAAGTTATCTCACTGAATCTGAAAATGTAAGACCGATGGAATGCAGCGTAGTGGCTTGTATCCAAGTGGATTGTTCAACTACAACCTCAAGATTAATTAACAGAGTCGAGTTGCTTTTAGCAAACGTGGATTTCAATAAATAATATGAGTCTAACCGACGATCAAATAATCAAGCTAGAACTGAAAGCTAATGAAATCCGTCAAGATATTGTCAAAATGCTTTTGGAAGCAGGTAGTGGCCATAGCGCTGGCCCTTTAGGAATGGCTGATGTATTTACGGCGTTCTATTTCCATATCTTAAATCACAAGCCAGAGGACCCTTCCTGGTCGGATAGAGACAGATTAATTCTATCCAACGGTCATATTTGTCCGGTGCGTTATGCCACCATGGCTCACGCCGGCTACTTTCCGATAGAAGAGCTGTTAACTCTAAGAAAACTGGGGAGTCGGTTACAGGGCCATCCGGAAAGACTGAGGTTGCCGGGGGTAGAAACTACTTCTGGGCCATTGGGATCAGGCCTGGCCCAAGCCAGTGGCTATGCTTATGCCGCCCGCATGGACGGTAAGAAATTTCGAGTATACGCTTTCTGCTCCGATGGAGAGCACGATGCGGGTAACCACTGGGAAGCAGCCATGTTTGCCGGTAAATACAAACTGGCTAACTTAACTGCCTTAGTAGATCGCAATAACATTCAGATTGATGGATTTACTGAAGATGTCATGCCCATTGAACCCTTAGTGGAGAAATATAAAGCTTTTAGGTGGAATGTTTTAGAAATTGACGGTCACAATATCCGCCAAATTGTAGACGCGGTAGATGAGGCTAAAGCCGTCCATGATCGGCCGACAGTAATTATTGCCCACACCATTCCCGGTAAAGGTGTGGACTTTATGGAAAATTTACCCGAGTGGCATGGCAAGCCGCCAAACATTGGAGAAACAATTGAAGCTCTAGCAGAACTGCGGACATTAGCAGGCAAGATCCAAAGCGAACATGAATAATGTAATAAAGGCCCTGTTGGTATTATTGGTCCTTTTTCTGGTGTATAAATTTGTTGCAAATCCCACCCAAATAGAAGGGGGAAATCCTGGTCTTTATAAAAATGGCCAGGAAGTTTTGGTGATTTCTAAATACGCCCTTTTTCGTCAAATTCACCCCGGAGACGTAGTCACTTTTAGTTACAAGCCCGAATTGAGTTCCATTGCGGAAGTATCAGCGGTTGCCGGGGATAGAGTTTCTGAAAAGACTTACTACATGTCTAACGAAGAACTCAAAGAAGAGTTTGTCCCTCTGGGGTTTGTTCTGGTGCGGTTTGACCAAAAAAGTCACTTACGGGCAATTCCAGCGGTGCAAATTACTGGCTTAGTTTGGTACTCCTTTAAATGACTATGAATAAACAACAGAATCCCAAACTTTTTGATAAAGATGTAGAGACTGCCCCGACGCGGCAGGGGTATGGAGAGGGATTGGTAGAAGCGGGAGAGGCAGACGGGCGGGTGGTGGTATTGTGCGCCGATTTAACCGAATCCACTAAATCGGATCTGTTTAAGAAAAAATTTCCGGACAGATTTGTGGAGGTGGGAGTTGCCGAACAATGTTTGGCTACAGTAGCTGCCGGAATGGCCAATTACGGAAAGATTCCCTTCATTAGCTCCTATGCCGCTTTTTCCCCAGGACGAAATTGGGAGCAGATCAGAACCACAATTGCCTTAAATGATTTACCGGTCAAAATAGCCGGAGCTCACGGGGGGTTAACGGTCGGTCCGGATGGGGCCACCCACCAAGCTTTAGAGGATTTGGCCACTATGCGGGTAATGCCTAACATGACGGTGGTTTATCCCTGTGACGCTATTGAGGCCAGAAAGGCGACTGTGGCAGCAGCTAAAACTGACCATCCGGTATATCTGCGACTGGCTCGGGAGAAGACCCCCGTGATTACAACTAACGCCGCTCCATTTGAAATCGGCAAGGCTGAAATCCTAGCAAATCATGGAAATGACGTAGCTATTATTGCTTGTGGTCCATTAGTTTACCAATCATTAGTTGCTGCTAAAGAACTGGCTGAAATTGGTATTAAAGCAGTAGTAGTTAATTGTCATACTCTCAAACCTTTAGACAAACCAACCCTGTTGAAAGTAGCCCGGGATTGTGGAGCTGTCGTCACCGTGGAAGAACACCAGGTTCATGGGGGCCTGGGGGGAGCGATTGCAGAATTACTATCACAGAACTTACCTACTCCGATTGAATTTGTGGGCATGCCGGATAGTTTTGGTGAATCAGGACAGCCGGAAGAACTGTTGGCTAAATACAAAATGGACGCCCCGGCGATAGTGGCCGCAGCTAAAAGGACTATGGAAAGAAAGACTAACTAGAAACCGCCACCTCATTAAGTTAATATAAGATGAGTGAAAGGGGGTGAGTGGAAGTGGCAGTAAAAAAATCAACTAAAACTACATCATTACCAAATCCTGCGCCCAAAGGTGAACTGTGGGCTACCGTTGGCTGGTCGCTCTTACTCTTAGGAGGACTGGCGCATATGTTGCCGACTCAAATGGAACCATTACTTAAATGGTCAGTTTACGGAGTCAGTGTGCAGATGGCAGTCGGAGTAGTCTCAGTCGTTCTAGCTTTGTACTACTTACTAGGAGAATAACTTGGTAGACTAAAGAGATGGACACGAACCTGTCCCAAGTAGCTAAAGATTTAGTGGCTAATGGTAGGGGAATTTTTGCGGCTGATGCTGGTCCGAAAACCCTAGCTAAACGGGCAGCAGAAATAAACTTGAGTTTAGAGACCGTCGATCAGCGGTTAAAGTACCGAACTATGACCATTTCCACTCCGGGGCTAAGCCAATATATTGGGGGAGTAATTTTGCATGAAGAGGCCATGAGCCTGGTGAGTGTATTAAATCAGCAGGGGATAAAGGCTGGGCTCAAAGTAGACCAGGGCACAGTTGAAATGACCTCGGGATCTATTGAAAAAATCACCGAGGGATTAGAAAAGTTAGATCAGAAATTAGCTGACGCATCCCAAGCTGGGGCAAAATTTTCTAAATGGAGGGCTGTTATTATTATTAGTTCTGCGACCCCTTCCAGCGCCAATGTCGAAGCTAACTGCGAGACTTTAGCCCGTTACGCGAAGTTATCTCAGAAGGCAGGACTGGTCCCAATTATTGAGCCCGAAGTTCTGATGGAAGGGACACATCCTTTGGAGCGTTGTGCTGATGTAACCAGGTTAGTCGGCAAAAAGATGTTTGCATCTTTGCTCAAGCACGAGATAGATCTGACCGGGATGCTCTATAAACCAAACATGGTTTTGGCCGGAAAAGACTGTCCCAGTCAACCCACTGTGACTGAAATAGCTCAGAAGACAGTCGAAGTAATGCAAGAAATAGTCCCCCCTAAGGTTCCGGGAATAGTGTTTCTGTCCGGGGGACAAGAGGCCGGATCAGCCACCCAAAGACTAAATGAAATTGCCAAATTGGGTGGAGGATCCCCTTGGCGGTGGAGCTTTTCGTTTGAAAGAGGTTTAGAAGGACCAGCTATGCAGACCTGGCAAGGTCAAGAAGCCAATATAGTTGCAGCTCAAAAAATGTTGTTACATCGGGCAAAGTGCAATAGCCTAGCCAGCTTAGGTAAATATACTGCGGAGGTAGAGCATGAAATATGACATGTTAAGTTTGGGTCCGGCCAGAATGGATGTGTTCATCGCCCTCCCTGAAGACGAAATTAACCAGGTTTGTTCTGTGGATAAGGAACGGTGCATGATTGAACTGGGTTTCGGAGAAAAGATTGCAGTGCGGGGGATGACTTTCGCCATTGGTGGCAACACAGGTAATAACGCAGTGGGTCTGTCCCGGTTGGGACTAAAAGTAGCCATGGCCGGAACCATGGGGGGAGAGTGGACTGATAAACAAGCCTTGGAAATTCTCAAAAGTGAAGGAGTGGAAACAAAATATATTAAAGTGGAACCGGGAAAATTCGGTTTTGGCGTGGTTATTAACTACCAGGGTGAACGGACTATTCTGTCTTACTATCCTGAATCCACTAACGAGTTTCCTGCAGACCCATCCTTAGATGCTAAGTGGATTTATCTGACTACAGTGGGGGCTGATTTTGAAACTTTTTATCACCAAGCGGTTGATTGGGCCGTGGCTCATCAGGCCAAAATCGGGTTTAATCCCGGCACTCGGCAGTTAAAAGCCGGCAAGGATGCCATGCAGTTTGCTTTCTCGCAGACCGAAGTAGTGTTTTTGAACAAAGAAGAAACAGCCAAATTATTAGACTTTCCGCTGGATGATATTAAAAAACTATTGGATGGGTTGCGGGGATTAGGACCAAAGATGGCAGTCATTACTGATGGTCCCGCCGGGACATACTGCAGTGATGGGCAGAAGTATTGGTTTATGCCCATTATTGATGCTCCAGTGGTTGAGCGGACCGGAGCTGGTGATGCCTTTGGGTCAGGTTTTTTGGCCGCCTACATTCAGGGCCAGCCCATTGATCAGTGTTTGAAATGGGGGACGGTTAACAGCGCTTCGGTTTTAGGTTTTATTGGTCCGCAAGCCGGACTACTACATCCCCAGCAAATAGAAGAGTGGCTGAAAAAGGCTGCAAATGTTGCAGTAAAGGAATTATGAATCCTGAAACTAGTCTTAGATATTTAAGCAACGTATCAAAATTACTGCCTGTTTTAACAGGGATATGGTTAGTGGGGGGATTCATTTGGAGTAAGCAGATGCAGAAAAAAAGTTGGTGGACTACGGCGGGGATTCTTGTCGGCGGGCTGGTTGTTCTAATTTTGGTTTATACTATATTGTCAGTCCTCTTAATTTTTCCTGTTTATAACATAGCCAATCAATGAAGATTTTTGTCACTCGCAAAATCCCCTTTTGGGACGCAGAAATCAAACCCTTAGTTGATGCCGGCCACGAGTTGGTAGTGCGCACAGAAAACTCCGCCATCTCCGCTGCCGAGATGAAAGCAGAACTGGCCAAAGGTTATGATGGGTTGCTGACTTTGTTAACTGACAAAATCACGGCCGATATTTTGGCCGGTGATACTAATAAGCAGCTTAAAATTATTGCTAACTACGCAGTAGGTTTTGACAACATCGATGTCGCTGCCTGCAAAGAGCGAAATATCTGGGTGACCAACGCTCCCTCAGATGCTGTTAATGAAAGTGTGGCTGAAATGGCCTGGACTTTAATGTTGGCTCTGACACGCAGGCTGAATGAGGCAAGTGAATTTATGCATAATGCGGCTTACACCGGTTGGGAGCCTGGGATATTTATGGGTAGTGATATGAAAGGCAAAACCTTAGGCATCGTGGGCATGGGGCGAATCGGCAGTATGGTAGCCAAGCGGGCTCAGGGATTTGAAATGAAAGTGATGTATCACAGTCATAAACCCATGGAAGGAAATGAGTTTGAATACAAAGCCAATCTGGAAGACTTATTAAAACAAGCTGACTACATAACATTGCATGTTCCCCTGACTCCCGAGACCACCCATTTAATTAACGGCAAGAACTTGCCCTTGTTTAAAAAAGGAGCCTTTTTAGTAAACACCGCCCGGGGTCCGGTAGTGAATGAAGCGGAAGTGGCCGAGGCTTTACGGGCGGGCATGTTAGCCGGCTATGGAGCAGATGTATTGGAAAATGAACCCCATCCCCAGGCTGAACTATTACAAATGGAAAACGTGATTTTGACTCCGCACATTGCCTCAGCCACAACTACAGCCAGGCGGGACATGACAAAGATAGCCATCGGGAATTTGGTCACGGCCTTGGCTGGAACAGCTCCAGCAAACATGCTACAGTAAGCCCGGTATGCCCAGCTTCGTGCGCCCCCTAAACTTAAAAAAACCAGTAGTGAATCGCAAACTAATTGCCTGGGGATTCATCTTAACTGGTTTGGTCAGTCTGGGCAGTTGGGCCTGGGGCAGGTGGCAGATTCCGGCTAATCATTCTGACGCAGCAAATGCGGATAAGGGGGAAGGAGGAGGTTTCTGGGGGCCAGTTAAAATAACCTACACAGTAGCTCCTAAATCTCCGCCCCCTATGAGCAGCGAGACTATTTCTGCTCTGCAGAAACTATTAGACAGCACCTCAGGTAAATACGGAATATATGTATATCGTTTGTCAGATAAATTAGGCTACGGGATCTCCGCAGACAAAGTATTACCGGCTGCCTCAATAATGAAAGTGCCTATTATGGTAGCAACCTATCGGCAGATAGAAGCCGGGAAGATCCAGTTAGCCGATGTAGAACCTCTTTTGGAAGCGATAGGTAAGCGGTCAGATAACGAGGCCCCGGTTACTCTAACTAAAATGATTGGTCGGCCGTATATACAGCAGACGCTGAAAGACTTAGGTATGCATCAGTCAGATTTCGATCAAAACACTACTACTGCATATGACCTAGCCCAGCTGTGGAAAACTCTTTATGCAGGCAATTTAATTACTAGCGAACATTGGCGGCAAATGCAGCAGTTTCTGACAGACAGCATTTTTGAGGAACGGATCCCGGCCGGAGTTCCTGATGAGATACAGGTAGTTCACAAGGTGGGCACCGACATAAATATTTGGGCGGATTCGGGGATTGTGATGGGGGCTAAACCTCTGGTCATTTCAATCCTAAACGATCAGGTTGATCTGGCTGCTGCGAAGGAAGTTGTTCCGCAACTGGTCAGGGTTATTTGGTCAGCAGAAAGCGCAAACCAATAACGGCGGCCACTAAAGCAGACAGAAGAGCAATTAAGATCAGAGTATTTTTAAAGTTGGTCATGATCTACTGGCCATAATCTTACCTGTTTTGAATGTAAAAGTATCTAACACGGTTGCCCGGCTGGAAACACGGGGGAATTTTTTTTGAGAAAGTTTACCAGTCGGGGATGTTCATAGCGGTTGAATGTATCTGCCCGCTTAGTCAAATGGCCAGCTGGTTGATGACCAGATCGAATTCGGTCATGGAGTAGAAATACCTTCTAGTATTTTCTCACGCAGAGACCGTTCCTGCTCCTGGTCTTTTTTTGTTTTTTCTTCTCGGTACTTGGCCATACTCTCATCATTGCAGGCCTTTTTGGGTTCGGTTCCGGGGAGGAAATACTCTATTTTACTAGGACAACTGGCACAGGCGAGATCTCCGGTAACGGTGCAGATACTGACTTGGACTAAGTTTGCCGGGGGAGAAAAACCAACTGAGGGGGAAGATTTAACCAGCTCGTTCATAATTTGGCGCCAGATGGGAGAAGCCCCAGTGACTCCGCTGGCCACATAACTCATAGGCGAATTGTTATTGTTACCTACCCACACGGCAACCAGGCGGTCGGGAGAATAGCCGATGGTCCAATTATCCCGCAGGTTATTAGTAGTACCCGTTTTAACGGCTACCTTGGGTAGGTTAAGGTCAGAACTAGGGCCAAAAGCTGGCGTGCGGGCGGTATTGTCTGAAAGGACATCTGAAATCATAAAAGCAATTCTGGGATCTAGGACTTTGTCTGATTCGCAGGTAGTTATTTCAGTAGCCGCCTCCACCCCGCCCGCTTGAACAAGGGGAACAATATTCACCTCATCATTAGGGCAACGAAACTTTTCCAGAGGGCGTCCGGAAGCATCACGCACTTCTAATATGGGTTGCAAAGGAACTTTCAGACCGGCGTTGGCGAATGTTCCATAAGCCACAGCCAAATCCGCCATAGTCACTTCGCCTCCCCCCAGAGTTAACGATAAGCCAAACCGTCTGGTGTCACTCCAGGTAGTAATGCCCATTTTTTGGCCCAGAGCGATCATCTGGTCTACGCCGTTGGCCGCCAATAGTTTGACAGCCGGAATATTGTAAGAAGATGCCAGGGCAGTGCGTAAAGTGACTCGACCATGGTATTTGCCATCGTAGTTAACCGGGGAGTAATTTGGCTGGCCGGTGGATTTATACGTGATGGGAGAGTCGTCAATAGTGGAAGCGGGGGTGAAACCTCGACCAAAGGCCAGAGCGTAGTTAATTGGCTTAATAGATGAACCGGGCTGGCGGGGCCGTAAAGTAACGTTGACATTGCCGTCATGGGAAATATCAAAATAATTCTGGCTGCCGACCATAGCCAGAATTTCTCCGGTTTGGGGATTGGTTACTAGAGCTGCGCCGTTGGTAATATTTAAATACTTTACTTTGGCAATCTGAGTAGTGACTGTGGTTTGGGCAATCTGTTGGGTAGCTAAGTCTAAGGTGGTAATAACATCCAGACCCCCCTGTTCAACTACTGTGGTGCCGTATTTCTTGGCCAGTAAGTCTTTGATATACATGACGAAATGCGGAGCTAAGATATTTGTCGCTTGGGGAATGAAATGGAGTTCCTCGGAACTTGCCGTTTCGGCCTGATCCCAACTGATATACCCTTCCGAAACCATTCGTCGGAGAACTTCTTTTTGCCGTTCTTTAGCCAGTTCAGGGTGAGCTCCGAAAGGAGAATATGTAGTTGGACTGGCCGGTAGTCCGGCCAAGAGGGCTGATTCAGCTAAGGTCAGATTGCCTACTGATTTATCAAAATATGTTTGGGCCGCTTCCTCGACTCCGTAAGCAGCTCCGCCAAAACCTACCCGATTGAGATATGTTTCTAAAATATCGTCCTTAGAATACCTAATCTCTACAGCTACCGCTAAAATTAATTCTCTGAGCTTTCTTCTGAAAGATTGCTCGGGAGTTAAGAGAGCTGTTTTGACTAACTGTTGAGTTATGGTAGAACCGCCTTCGACAGTTTCACCCGCTTCGAGATTGCGGGATATAGCCCGCATTATTCCCCGCACCGAGAAACCGGAGTGTTGGTAAAATTCGGCGTCTTCGATAGCAATGGTGGCCTGCCGCAGGGAGAGGGGGATTTTCTCCAAGGGAACCAGGGTGCGGTTTTGGTCGTGGTAAATCTTGTACAACTCTACGCCGTTGCGGTCCCGAATATGAGTTGTTAACGGTGGCGCTTGGGTAGTTAAAGTACTAATTGGAGGCAGGTCTTTAAAGATATAGAAGTAGATACCTACTCCCATGCACAGTAGTAACAACATCTGACCTAGTCGCCAATAAACTTTGAAGCGAAAGAAAGGCAGGCGGGGAGGGTGAATCCGGGCTAGTAAATGGACAGCGGGATAAATTCTTTTCAAAAAGTTTTTTAATTGTCCTGAAGAGGAATGATAGATAACTACCGGAAGGGGAGTAGGTCTAACTTTAATTCGTTTCCGGGGGCGCAGGGGCATGAACAAATATTGCAGCAGGAGGTAAAGGGGTTTACCAATATTGGTCAGTAACGATCTAAAAAGTCTCATAATGAATTTGAAAGAGCAGGACTTGGCCTGGATTATATTTACCGAGGGTTGAAATTGGAAGAGAGGAGACGTTAATTCTTAATGGCCTGGCCGGATCCGTCCAAACGAATTGTATTGGCGTCTCCGTATCCTCCGGCACAGTCCAGACAAATCATTGATCCAGTAGGATCAAAGAACACTGAGTGATTTTGCATCTCAATATCTCCGGGACTATCTGCTGCCTGCTTAGCAGTAGCTGGAGCTTGAGTGGGCCTGAAGATAGGAATATCCCGGCGTAGATCTCCCTGAACATGGGGAATTGTCCCTCTTAAGAAATATTCGTAACGGGGAGCGCAGTCGGCGGGAAGTGGATCTGGGGGCCGAAGTCCTGACAGAGAACACACTAGTGACCCGACCACTTCCGGAGGTTGCACCGGCCAATGCGGTTTGCTGTCGGTTAAGAAGTGGCCAATAATTTTGTTCCAGATGGGCGAAGCGCCAGTAACCCCGCTGGCGACTGCTGACATGGGAGTATTGTCGTTATTGCCTACCCACACCACGACTAACACATCGGGGTTGTAGCCGATGGTCCAGTTATCACGTTTGTCATTAGTGGTGCCGGTTTTAACTGATATTTCCGGATGACCTTTAACTACTAAATATGAACTGGGTCCAAACGCGGCCGTCCGGGCTCCGTTATCTAATAGAAGATGAGACACAATATATGCCGTTCCAGCTGAAATAACCCGGATGTTGGAAGGTAAAACAGGAGCCTCTTCCAAAGTCTCGCCGTTTCTGTCCACTACTTTAAGAATGGGATTTAAATCTACTCTCTGACCGGAGTTAGAGAGAACTCCAAACGCTGTAGCCATGTCCAGCATAGTTACTTCTCCTCCGCCCAATGTAAGGGAAGGGCCGTAATCTTTAGGATTAGTGAAAGTTGTAATTCCAAAAGCCGATGCAGAGGCTACAAAGTCTTCCAAACCGTTAGTAACCAAGACCTTGACGGCTGGAATATTAAATGAATTGCCCAGAGCAAATCTGGCCTGGACGGGGCCGTGGAATAAGCCGTCATAATTGACTGGGCAATACAGTTCTTGACCGGACTGGGCGAAACAGGTGGGCTTGTCGGCCAAGAGTGTTGAGGCAGTAATCAAACGCCGCTCAATGGCCGTAGCATAGTTGATGGGCTTAATGGCTGAGCCGGGTTGGCGGTGAGCTAAAGTGACATTGACGTTGCCATCGTGGGCCACGTCAAAATAATCGCGAGATCCCACCATGGCTAAAATCTGGCCGGTTTTGGGGTTGGTAACCAGAGCAGCCCCATTGCCGACCCGGGCGCTTTTAAGCTTTGCTGTTTCAGTAGCCACTACATCTTGGGCAAATTCCTGTAAGTCCAAATCCAGGGTTGTTGTGACTACCAGTCCTTCTTCGGTTATTTTTTTCTGACCGTACTTTTCAATTAAATAGTCTTTCACCCATAAAGAAAAATGAGGAGCTTTAAGTAATCCGGGAGAAGCGTAGCTGAACTCTTCAGCTAGGGCCTGGTCGTGGTCTGCTTGGGTGATGTATTTAGTTTCCAACATTTGGTCCAATACATATTTCTGCCTTTGTTTGGCCAGGTCCGGCTCGGAGCCAAACGGGGAATACCGGCTGGGGGCTTGGGGTAACCCGGCCAGTAAAGCGGCTTGAGCCAAGGTAAGATTGGCTGCCGAAACTCCGAAATACGTTTGAGCAGCAGATTCCAGTCCGTAAGCAGTGCCGCCGTAGGGAACTTGATTGAGGTAAAATTCCAGAATTTGATCTTTGGGATATATCATCTCCACCGCTAGGCTCAGAGCGAATTCCCTGATCTTTCTTCTGATAGTCCGGTCGGGGGTGAGCAGGGCATTTTTAACCAATTGTTGGGTGATGGTTGACCCACCTTGGAGGTTACGCTTAAAGAAAGTGTTGATAACGGCCCGGGAGATTCCGCGAATTGAAAATCCGGTGTGTTTATAAAAGTCGCGGTCTTCGCTGGCGATGGTTGCTTGCCAAGCATATTTGGGAATTTCTTTTAATTTAATCGGAGTTCGCCGCTGGTCAATGAAGATCTCGTATATCTGTTTGCCATTTCTGTCTAGAAGTTTAGTAGAAGAGGGGGCGGGATGAGTAGACAATTGCAAAGGGTTGGGTAAATCCCAAAACAAATATATCAGCAGTCCGGAAAAGCTGACTACTACGGCCACCACAATCCAGGTGTTTCTTTTCTTCCAGTCAATTTTGATTCCCTTGGGAGCAGGTTTGGCAGCTAGTCTAGCGACCACCTTTTCTTTTAATATATCAACAGGATTTAGCATCTGTCTTGAATTATAACCAATTGGTGACTATGATTGCTGTATGGCCGCCAAGAAAGCCCGCTCTATCAAACCAGCCAAACACGAGTCTTCCAAAGACAATCTACTGGGAGGTGACTTGGGTCCAGGTGAAGAAAAAGTTTTAGACTGGATCTTAAACGGGATTATCATCTTTGTCTTGGGTTGGTTGGCTTTAGGGATTCTCTTATCAGTCGGAGGACTATTTGGCTTGTGGAAGTAGCTTGACTTTTACGAGGGGAAAGATTAACTTGATTTAAATGGAAGATACGTTATACAACGAATTTGGACAGATTAAAGACAAGAAAACGGCTCACGAAATTGCCAATCTTGAGAGGCCAGCCAGAGATAGAGAACTAGAATTGAGAAGACAAGCCGAGACAAACTTAACTACGGCGGAAAGAGAGAATTTGGCTATCATGGCTAAATACCAGGAAAAATATCCAGAAGCATTTGAAAAAAAGATTTTAGACAGTTCTGGTAGGCAAGTCTTGGTCGTTGATACTGGTTTGTCAAATGGTCAGGCGGAGGGTAATGGGTTGGATGGGGTGTTGTATTTCACTCAAGAAGGTTTTTTCCGGTTAACTATGAGTGATTATGGAAACTTTGCTTTGGTGGGGCTTCCTGCAGACGAGGCAGTAAAACTAGCCAGCCGCGCCAAGGACGAAAAAGCGGATGGGCAGGGTAATTATGGCTGGCTGGGAGTTCGGTTTGAGTTTACGGGACAAAATGGTAATCCATGGTCTGTGTCCGCGGGAGCGAGTAAGCTTGATGTGATTGGTAATGAAAAAACCCGACAGCAAATAAAGGGGATAATGACGGCCAGACAGAAGGTGGGAGAAGAGAAAGGTAAACAGAGACAAGCGGCGGGAGAGGCGAAGAAAATAGAAAATGTTTTGGCAGATCTGTAATGTGGGTGTATAAATAGGGTGTGAACGACTATCAAAATACTAATTGGTGGAAGTATTTGGAAGAACCGATGCGGGATTTGGTGAAAGAAAGCTACCTACTCATGGAGCGGGAAGAAAAAGGCGGGGGAGATTTGCACGACTACAGCTTTATAGTTTTTCCCATGGCCAAGGCCTATGAGGGATTTTTAAAAAAGCTGTTTTTTGACCTGGGTCTAATTAACAAGCGGCAATACGAGGGGGACAGATTCAGGGTGGGGAAGTCACTGAATCCTAACTTGCCTAAAAGATATCAGTGGGATTGGGTGTATATTGATTTAGTCGACAAGTGTCACGGAGAGCAATTGCCTGGCCAAATGTGGGACGTTTGGAAAAGAGCCCGAAATCGCATCTTTCATTATTTTGCTGGATTGCACCGCTTCATTACTTTAGCCGAAGCAAAACAGTTGATTGGGGAAATGGCCAGTACTATGGAGGCAGCCTTGGCTGGCTGTGCTACCCAATCCAGATTGGTGTAACCCCCTAGTTTGCTTGATTTGACACATTGTGGCATACTAGCAACTAACACATGGATATAGGTGACCAAAAATTATCCGAAAGTAGAGAAAGTGCCCCGGACAAGGACAATTATTCATCCATAACATGGGCATGGGGCAGTCTAAAGAACGCGCTAATTGGTTGTTCAGCAGCCGTGCTGTTTGGGTTAGCAGTGCTACTGATGTCCATCTTGTCAGTGGCCAATCCGCAATCGGTATTCCCGCAAGAAGCGGCCACCGCTAGTGCGGAAAAAGTGATAGTGGAATACTACTTACCTTATCCCGGGGTTTTGCCGGATAACCCCTTGTATAAGATCAAAGTTCTCAGGGACTGGACCAAATACTGGCTGGCTTTTAATTCAGTCAAAAAAGCTGAATTGGATTTACAATTTGCTGATAAGCGTATTAACGCGGCCAAGGTCTTAATTGAAGGAGGAAAGGTCAGTTTAGGAGTGACTACTGCAACTAAGGCAGAGAAATATTTAGAAAAATCGGTTAATCGGGTAGCTGAACTTACTCGGTCCGGCCAAGATGTAAAGAGTTTGCTGCTTACCTTGGACAAATCTTCACAAAAACACGGAGAATTATTGCGGGGTTTATTGCCTCTAACTAGTGGGGCTGACAGCCAAGCAATCGAGGGGACACTTAAATTAAACACTGTTTTGCAGGAAATAGTTGCTCAGGCTTTGAGAGAATAACCGCATAATTTCCCAGTTGAGGCTGTGATAGTTTTTGATACACAAGTTAGTAGTTGACCCCGGTTATTTAGTGTTCTATGTTAGCTGATACCGCTACATCTAGCACCTTAAATTATGCAATGTCCCTTTTGTGGCCACTCTGAGACTTCGGTATTAGAGTCCCGGGTAGCTGAAGACGGCTCGTCGTTGCGCCGCAGGCGAGAATGTCAGAAATGTTCCAAACGGTTTACTACTTGGGAACGGGTAGAAGGCCCGACCTTATTTGTGGTCAAACGTGACGGATCCCGACAGCCTTTTGACCGCGAAAAGATCGTTACTGGAACTATTAAGTCATTTGACAAGCGGCCAGTTTCAATTGATCTTATCCGCCAGTTAGCCGATGAAGTCGAACGGGAAGTCCGCCGCAAAGAAGTCAGCGAGATTTCCTCCAAAGCCGTCGGCAAAATGGTTCTCAAACGCTTAAAAAATATTGATAAGGTGACTTGGCTCAGATTTGCCAGTGTATACTTTGAGCTCAACGACGTTGCAGAATTTGAAAAACTAATCGAAAAAATTAGCGCCTAATATGCCCAAACTACAATTACAACCTATTCCCGGTTCTGCTCAAAAGAGCAAAACCAGCCGACCAATTAACAGTCATCGGACCAACGGCCATGCCAAACTGGATCCTACAAAGATTAATTGGTCTGAGCTGGCGTATGACCAGATGACTAATTTAGTTGAGAAGCTGGCTGGACCTAAACCGGCGGTTCCTAGCGATATAACCGCAGTTTCCTGGTCATCTCAATCATTGCGGGTATTGAACGAAAGATACTTTTTGAAAGATAAACAGGGAAAAGTTATCGAGACAGTAGAAGAGATGTGTTGGCGGGTAGCCTGGGAAGTGGCTAGATGCGAAGTGAAGTTCGGTAAAACCCGACAGCAGGCGATTGAATATGCTAAGGAATATTACCGGATGATGTTACACCGCTGGTTCTTACCCAATTCACCTACTTTGATGAACGCCGGTAAAGATAACGGTCTGCAATACAGTGCTTGCTACGTGATTCCAGTTCCTGATGATCTGACCGGAATATTTGACGGAGTGAAATGGCAGGGCCTGATTCATCAAAGCGGTGGGGGAACTGGGTTTGCCTTCAGCCGATTGCGTCCGGCAGGAAGCCGGGTGGGCTCAACCATGGGAGTAGCGAGTGGTCCGGTGTCGTTCATGCGGGTCTACAATGAAGCTACTCAGCAAATTAAACAAGGAGGTAATCGTCGGGGAGCAAATATGGGCATCTTGCGGGTGGACCACCCCGACATTATGGAATTTATTCACTGTAAAGATGCGGGGGGGCTGACCAACTTTAATATTTCCGTAGGTGTAACAGATAAATTCATGGCGGCTTTGGCTGCTGATGGAGAATACGACTTGGTAGCTCCGCACACTAAAGAAGTTACCAGCAGATTGTCAGCCCGCAAAGTGTGGGAAGAGATTGCCGACGGGGCTTGGCGGACAGGAGATCCGGGACTCATCTTTTTAGACCGGATGAATCAAGGATCAGGTAATCCAATTCGGATCAAGGGATGGGAAATTGAAAGTACCAATCCCTGTGGCGAACAACCGTTGTATCCTTTTGATGCCTGCAATTTAGGTAGCATCTTCTTAGGTCACTTCGTCAAAGATAGACAAGTGGATTGGGAAAAATTGCGCCAGATAACCCATTCTGCAGTCAGGCTTTTAGATTCAGTTATAGAAATGAATCCCTTTCCTCTGGAGCAAATTAAAGTGACAGTAAATCAAATTCGTCGCATCGGTTTGGGGGTCGGCGGATGGGCCGATATGCTGGTGCAGCTGGGGATTGCTTATGACAGCGAAGAAGCCCTGCAGCTGGCCGAAAAAGTAATGCAATTTATAAACAATGAAGGCCACCTAGCTTCTCAGCAGCTGGCAGTTGAAAGGGGGCCGTTCCCTCTGTGGAAGCAAAGCATCTATGCTAAAGACAAACCTATCAGGAACAGCACCGTCACAACAATTGCCCCCACCGGATCAATTAGCGTCCTGGCTCACTCGTCCAGCGGAGTGGAGCCCTTGTTTGCCATTGCCTACCGCCATATTGTTAAAACCGAAAACCGGGAAATGGCCTACGTCAATGAAGCCTTTGAACAAATAGCCAAAGAGAGGGACTTTTACACAGAGGAGTTGATGGCCAAGGTGGCAGAGGCGGGTATGGTGCGGGAGATGGAAGAGATTCCTCCTGATGTGCGGGCCGTTTTCGGCACTGCTCATGAGATTCATCCTGATTGGCACGTCAGAATGCAGGCCGCGTACCAAAAGTATACTGACAATGCAGTTAGTAAAACGATTAATTTGCACCACAATGCCACTAGGGACGACATTAAACGGGCTTACGCATTAGCTTGGGAGTCGGGCTGTCAGGGGATCACAGTTTTTCGGGATGGCTGTAAGGGTGATCAAGTGCTCAATCTAGGATCTAAAGCTGAACAGCCTAAAGAGACGCCCGCTGATCTGCCTGCTTCAGGAGTAATTAAACCCCGGCCAATTAAGGTCGAAGGAGCTACCTATAAAATTGCTACCCCGATGGGTAATGCATATATTACGGTTAACCACGATCAAGATGGCAATCCTTTTGAAGTCTTTCTGATCATTGGTAAGGCAGGATCAGAAGTATCGGCTATGGCAGATGCTTTGGGCAGAATGATTTCTACAACACTGAGATTTGGTAATCACTACCCGGCTAAAGAAAGAGCCAAACAAATAATTGAACAATTAGAGGGTATTGGCGGGAGCCGGTCGGTAGGTTTTGGTCCCAACAAGATACGCAGTTTACCGGACGCCGTGGCTAAGGCTTTGGGTTTGCATTTTGGTCTGTTGGGATATCAGGAAAAATTGCCGGAAGCCATTCCCACTCAACTGGAAATAGCCAGCCCTCCAACTAACAGCACCCAATCTGCCTTACCGTTAAAGAGAAAAGCAGATTTGTGTCCCAGTTGCGGTGAGGCGGCTTTTGTATATGAAGAAGGATGCAAAAAATGCCACTCCTGTGGTTACAGCGAATGCTGAAACCCAACCTTGTCCTCAATGCGGATATCCCATTGGAGTGGTAGCCGGAAGCAAAGACGCAGTGTGCACCAACTGTGGTTTTAAAGATCCCTGCTGTGAGTAGAGTGATACAATTGGCGCATGATTATCACCCAAACACCACTGCGTATTTCTTTCCTAGGCGGAGGCACAGACTTTCCTGATTTTTATCGCCAATATGGGGGTGGGGTACTGACTACTGCCATTGATAAATATGTGTACTGTATTGTTAAAGAAAGATTTGATAAGCAGATTTACGTTAACTACTCTGTTAAAGAGGTGGTTGATCGGGTAGAAGATTTACAACACGAACTGGTTCGGGAGGCCTTACGGGAAACCGGGGTCAAACAGGGAATAGAGATAACCTTTTTATCAGATGTTCCTGCTGCCGGTTCAGGATTGGGTTCTTCTAGTTCCGTTACTGTAGGAGTTCTCAATGCCTTGTATCAACAGCAAGGACTGGCGGTAACTGCGGAGCAATTAGCCCAGCACGCTTGTGATATTGAGATTAATATCTTGAAAAAACCCATCGGGGTGCAGGATCAATACATTGCCGCCTACGGAGGAGTAAACTTCATCGAATTTAAAAAGGGAGGAGAAATTAATGTGGAACAATTGGGTCTGGGTGAAGAGCAGCTGGATGATCTCAAAAGCTACCTAATGGTGTTTTTTACCGGCAAAACTCGTCAGGCGGCTGCAGTTTTGCAGGAGCAAAAAGCCAACATTAACAAAAAGAACAAAATTTTGGTGGAAATGGCTCAGCAAGCCAGAGAGGGTAAAGAATTGCTATTGAAAGGAAAACTAGTGCAACTGGGCCATTTGTTAGATGAAGGCTGGCAACTGAAGAAACAATTGGCTAGTAAAATCTCGGACAGTGAAATTGATACTCTTTATCAGGCAGCCAAAAAAGCCGGGGCCATCGGTGGGAAGATTTCTGGAGCCGGCGGGGGTGGTTTTCTGACTTTGTTTGTGCCGACAAGTAGGCGGGAGAAAGTCAGAAAAGCCATGAACGGATTGAGGGAAATGCCTGTGGGCCTTTCCCGAGACGGGTCAAAAGTAATTTTCAACATTCGCAAATAAAGAATGAAATCAGCTGACCATTTCAAGCAATTGGGGGAGAAGAAAATTTATACCAAAACTGGAGACCGGGGGACGACCAGTACTTTCCATGGTCGAATAAGCAAAAGTGACCAGTTGGCCATAGCATTGGGTGCAATCGACGAACTTAATTCCTGGATTGGCGTATCTCGTCATCACACAGCATTAGACGACCAGTTAAAAAGTGTCCAAAAAAACCTGTTAATCATTGGATCTAGTTTAGCCGGTAGTGGATTGACTATAACGGCTACTGAAACCAGAAATTTAGAAAAGCTGATAGATAAGTTAACTAGAGAGTTACCCAAATTAGCCAACTTTATTTATCCTGTTGGATGGTTACAAGTAACCAGATCTGTGGCCCGGCGGGCAGAGCGGGAAGTAGCCACTTTGTTCTTGGATAAAAATTTTCCCAAACCCAGAAATTCAATTCACATATTGAAGTATCTCAACAGATTATCTGATGCTTTGTTTACTCTGGCTCGGTGGACAAACTTTAAAGCGGGGATTGAGGAAGAAGTGTGGAAATGAATTACTGCACAGATAGTTGTGGCGGGGCAATTCTATCGTAAATAGCTCCAAGTTCGTTACCGACCCTTTTCTCAATTTCAAGGCGTTGTTCAAAAGAATCCAATTCTACCGGCGTTTGGGCATGGAGAACTTCATCAAACAAACCCAAAATGTTTTCAGATGTCTTTAAGTTTGCCTCCAGAAGTCCAAGTAAAATTCTTAGATACCCATCAACATTAGAGTCGTCTCTCTCAACCATGGGCACATGATAACATATACATTATGGATCCTGCCCAGGACTTGAACCAGTTAACCAAAAATCCTACCCCCACTCTTGGAGATACAGTCGAAGAATTTGAAGAGAAGCAGAACGATTATCAGGCGGCCTATAATGCCGGAGGGAGTTTCAAAGAACGGCTGGAAGTCCTGTCTGCCCAATGGAAAAAAGAAGACTTAGTTCAACTAACTGCCAAAGCTGAGATAAAGGAAGTAAACGAAATTCCGGAACTTCCGGAAGTTAAACCGGAGGTAGCAGGATATGTAGAGAGAGTAGAGAAAGAGCCGGAATTAAACCAGGCTTTAGCTGACGATTTTGTGAAACAAGTGGGAATGGTGAATGCTAACCCCCAGCAATCTCAGATTAAAGTTCCTTTGACTAATGACCAGATTCAACAAGGACTACACCGCAAAGTCTGGGAATCTATTCGCTGGCTGGCAGTATGGTGCCATAGGCAACTGAAGATGCTATCATTAAAACGTGCTTGATCCATTCCTTCTGGCATATGAATTAATGGCGCTCATGTTAGTGGCCGGAATTTTGTTTGTCTTTTTGTTCGGCTTGGGGTATCTATGGGTGGCCTGGTACCGACATAAAGATCGGGAGGAAAAGAGTCTGCAGATGGTGTGTATTCAAGTAGGCGTGCCCAGGGACAATGAAATTAAAACTGACGCCATGGAACAGGTCTTTGCCAGTTTGTATTCTATTAAAAAAGGCAGTAAAGGACCTTTCGGCTGGTTCACTTTTTTGCAGAGCCAACCCCATGTCAGTTTTGAAATAGTAGCCCGCAAAGAAGATATTCGTTTTTACATTGTAGTTCCGGAAAAAATCAGGGACTTGGTAGAAAAATCAATTCACGGATCCTATCCGGGGGCAGATATTCTAGTGGTCGATGAACCTAACATTTTTACCGAAACCGGGGCTGTGGAATTTTCCTGGCTGGTCATGCGCAACGCGGTGTACAACCCGATCCAGATATACAAAAACATTGCGGTGGATCCTATGGCCAGTCTGACCTCGGCCCTGGCCAAAATGGGGGAGGGTGAAGGAGCCCATATTCAGATCCTCATTGCTCCGGCTGATAATAGCTGGAAAAGTAAAGGACGGGCTTGGATAGGTAAAACTAAAAAAGCAGAATCCGATCCGGAAAAAGCCTCCTACAAAGTTGATCCTAAAACCTTGGAAGCAGTAGACAACAAGACTTCTAAAAACGGCTTTGAAACCACCATCAGAATAGTGGCGGTGTCGCCTAACAAAGACACCGCCAAATCTCATTTGGCCAATCTCAAGGCGGCGTTTGAGCAATTTAACGGAGAATTAAATGGCCTTAAGGGCAAAAAGATGCGTTTAAAAGGAGCCTTCATGGTGGACTTTATTTACCGCTATCAACCCATGGTGTGGTGGGGGGCCAAAACTATTCTTAACTCTGAAGAGCTAGCCACTCTGTATCATTTTCCTAATAAAACTATTGAAACCCCGCACATTTTTTGGCTCAACTCCAAGCGGGCCCCCGCCCCCTTGGGGATTCCTGACTCTGGACTATTTTTGGGCAAAAGTGTCTACCGGGGAATCACCCGGCCGGTGTATATCCGGGACGAGGACCGCGAGCGACATATGTACATTATCGGCCGGACCGGTACCGGCAAGACGGAACTAATGAAAACCATGATTTTGCAGGATATCAGGGCTGGTAGAGGAGTCGCAATTTTAGACCCCCACGATCTGGCCGAAGAAATATTGGGTTACATTCCTCCCGAGCGGGCGGAGGACGTGATCTATTTTGAACCTTCTGACCCCGATCGGCCCATGGGTCTGAATATGATTGAGGCCAAGACAGAACAGCAGAGACATTATGTATGTAGCTACATTATCGGCATGATGTACAAGCTCTACGACCCGCACAAAACCGGTATCATCGGCCCCCGGTTCGAGCATTCCATCCGTAATGCCATTCTGACGGTGTTGGAAGCCATCCCGGGAGGAACGTTTGTGGAAGTGGTACAGGCGCTGCAGCGGTCTGAGTTTGTTCAGGAATTGTTGCCCCGGGTAACGGACCAAATTGTGAGACGATTCTGGACTGACCAGATTGCTCAGACCAGCGACTTTCACAAATCAGAAGTGTTGGACTACATTGTGTCCAAGTTTGGTCGGTTCGTCACTAACCGTCAAATTAGGAATATCATTGGCCAAAGCCAGTCGGCTTTCAGTTTCCGGCAGGTGATGGACGAAAGCAAGATTTTAATTGTTAACCTATCTAAAGGTAAGTTGGGCGAAGAAAACAGTAATTTTTTGGGCATGATCCTGGTTCCCCAATTACTTATGGCTGCCATGAGTCGGGCAGACATTCCCGAGGCTCAACGTAAGCCGTTCTATCTGTATGTGGACGAGTTTCAAAACTTTGCCATGCCCGACTTTGCCACTATTCTCTCCGAGGCTCGGAAATACAAACTGAATTTGATTGTGGCCAACCAGTTCATCGGCCAGATGGAGGAGGATGTCAAAAACGCTATTTTTGGCAATGTGGGTACCCTAATGACTTTCAGAACGGGCGTTTCTGATGCCGGTTACCTCCAACATGAATTTTCACCCACCTTTAATGAAGCAGATATCTTAAACATTGAAAAATATCACGTGTATATCAAAACTATAGTCAATAATGAACCAGTGCCATCGTTTAGTATGGATGTGACCAAAGATTTGGAGGCGCAAAGAAAACTGCATAATCCTCAGCTGGCGGAAGCCATCAAACAACTATCGCGGCTTAAATATGGTCGCGACGTCAGGTTAGTAGAAGCAGAAATTGCCGAGAGGTCTAAGCTGTAGTGGGCTCGGGAGGATTCGGACCTCCAACATACTGTGTATAAGACAGCCGCTCTACCGTTGAGCTACGAGCCCTAATTTAGATAATTTTAACATCCGGGGTTAAAGTTCTACGAGACGGGAAGACAGAGTGGAGACAGTAGTTTTGACGAAGTCTAAGTATTTACTGGTAGAGGATAAGCGTTTGTGACCAACAGTTTTGGCCAATAACTCTGGGTCTACCCCGGCCTGCAATTGGTGGGCCACAAAAGTGTGGCGCAAGTCGTTAACTTTGACATTTTTGATTCCGGCATGGCGAAAATAGCGGTCAATGGCCGTGCGGATATTGCGGACTAATAGCGGCCGGCCGGTTTTAGTCACAAATAAATGGAGATCTTTGACCTGAGGTCGAATGGTTAAATAATTCTGTACAGCGGTGGCTGCTGAGCGGTTTAGAGGGATAGTGCGGGCGGGATTATTCTCGGCAGTTCTGATTGTCAATTCATTTTTACTGGCGTCTTCGAGATGAATATTAGCCAGTTCCGAGATGCGGACTCCGGTCTGCAGTAATAGCTCGACAATAGCGGACATGCGAATATCCAGTCGGGAAGCATCCCGCAGTTTTTTATATTCATCTGTGGATAGAATCCTCGGAGGAAGAGTAGCGTATTTTGGATGACCTAATGGTTTGGCTGGGTCAACGGAAGTAAGTCCTTGAATGGTTAAAAATTTGAAGAAAGATTTAATCGAATTTAGTTTGCGGCTGACACTTTTGGCTGTGTAGTTGTGGTTAGATAAGTAGGCTACGTATTCTTGTAAGTGGGGAGTTTGCACAGTAGTTGCCTGAGTGATCCGGTGTTCCTCCAGGTATGCCTGTAATTGCTTTAAATCGTTAGCATAAGCAATGACAGTAGCCGAGGACCGTTTCTGATCCTTAAGATGATCGGAAAATTTAGCCAGAGCACTGGCGAAACTGACTGGATCTGGAAGTGTGTTCATACTACAGGTCTTGTTTACCTAGGGGATTTTACAAGATACAATCGTGACTAGCAAGAGGAGTATGAAAAATAAATGGCAGTGGATCGTTATTGTAGCGGGAATTCTGATTGCTGCTAGGCAGGGGGTAGCCTTATGGAAGTTGTGGAAGACTGGAGAACAAGTAAGTCTGGCTACCAGTCAACTACAGCAGGAGCAACTTAAAAATCAGCAACTGAAGCAAAGATTGGCGGAAATATCCAGTCCGGAATTTATTGAACGGGAAGCCAGAGACAAATTAGGTTACGGGAGAGAGGGAGAAACCACCCTTATTTTGCCGGACCCGTCAACTAATCAGTCGACCTTAGGTGAATCAGATATCCGGCCAAACTGGCGGAAGTGGTGGGATTTATACATCCGGATTTAGTGGCTGGGGTGGGATTCGGACCCACAAACCTTCTCTTTATGACAGAGCTGCTCTACCGTTGAGCTACCCAGCCTCGAACCAGCTTCAATTTTACCATTTCAGTGGTATAATTGGTAAGTATTTTGACATGCGGGGTAGTGTAAAGCCGCACGGAAGGCTCATAATCTTCCAGACCGGGTGCGATTCCCGGCCCCGCAACACAAATTTTGCCCGTCAGGTTGACTATGAATATTGGTTTGATAGAATGTCGGAGTTATGCCACCAAAAAGCGAAGTGCGCGGATGGATTAACCATGTTCTGGGGAAGGGTAGAACAGAGACTGAGATAAGTGCTGCGCGATCATTGCACTTGAATGAGTTACATGATGGTGATCAGACAGTAAAAGTTAAATTAAAGCCTGCTGCCAAACTGTATTTCATAAAATTAGCCCTTGAAAAACTTACCCCTGAACAAGTTTTTAGACTACGGATTTCTCATATCCTATTAGGAGAGCATAAATTTAATCCTGAAGATAAGACTCTGGGTAGGTCCTGATTTCATCCCCTCTCCGTAACACGCAACTGCTTTTCAAACCGAATCGACTTACCAGTTACCCGGACCAATAGCTGACAAATCGATAGTCCTTCTGGCTTTGGCCGCATTTTCAAGTATTTTGCTTGCCACTGTTTTTTGGGGAATAGTATCGGTTAAAACTGGGCAGCTGTCTACCGGTTCAGAAGTCCGCAAAGCAATTGCTCCATTAACAATAATGTGAGCTTCCTGAAACCAGAGATTGAAAAACCTTTGATCCTCACAGTGTATTCCATATCCAGCTAAGCAATTGTCGCACGAGGCCATGCCACCTATTTACTTCAAAATAGTGATTATGTCAACCGTTTTGCTACACTTAGGATAAGTGAAGAAAAGCAAGGCTCCTAAAAAGATTTCTACCAGTTGGTTGCGCAAAATCGGTCTACCGGCAACGTTAATTCCCGGAATAATTTTGGCTGCCGGGTTAGGCTGGGCAGGCTGGCAGAAATGGGGATCCAATTACTATGCTAATAAATCTGTCTTTCCAAGCTCTGGTTTGGTTAAGCAGGTTATTGATGGCGATACTTTTGTTTTAGCGTCCGGAGTGACAGTGAGACTAATTGGAGTTGATGCTCCCAATCGCGGCGATGAGAATGAGGCCACGGCGAAGCAGGACCTGGGTCAGCTGGTAGAAAACAAAAAAGTCTACCTGGAATACGACCGGTACCAGAATGATAAATATGGGCGGATACTGGCTTGGGTGTGGATCAACTGCGGGTTCACCCCTAAGTTTTTACCGGCCGATTACATGCATTTGTCTGCCAACCAGTCCCATCCGGGTTTAGTGGACAACCCCGGGGGTTGCAAACAAGGACTGTTAGTTCAGGAAGAGCTGTATAAAAGAGGGGCGATATGGATTCAAAACTACTCTGATAGAGGAGAATTAAAATACGAACGTCGGCTGGCAAAGTGATATAATACAATTGCAGCGCTGATCCGGAGGGTTGGAGCCGGGGAGCCAGAGAGTTAAAGAGTAAAATATCAAGGTGGCACCGCCTAATTGGCCCTTGTAAGTTTTCGAATAGTTTAAGTTCGAAAATTTGCCAGGGCTTTTTTGTTACTATAAACATATGACCAAAAAAAGAATATTAACGGGAGACAGGCCGACAGGTAAATTGCACCTGGGGCATTTGGTGGGCAGTTTACAAAACCGAGTCAAGCTGCAGGACACCTATGAACAGTTTGTCATGGTGGCTGATGTACAAGCCTTGACAGATAACTTTGATAATCCCCAAAAAGTCAGAGACAACGTCAAAGAAGTGGTCCTGGATTATTTAGCCGTGGGTATTGATCCTCAAAAAACTACTATCTTTATTCAGTCACTAATTCCAGAGATTGCCGAACTTACAATTTACTATCTGAATTTGGTAACTCTGGAACGCGTGTTACGTAACCCCACCGTCAAAGACGAGATAAAACAAAAAGGATACGGAAAGAATATTCCTGCCGGGTTTGCGATGTATCCGGTTTCTCAGGCTGCTGACATTACCTTTTGTAAAGCCAGCCTTGTACCTGTGGGAGAAGATCAACTACCCATGATTGAACAAACACGGGAAATTGTGAGACGGTTTAATACTTTATACGGTGACGTCTTAGTAGAGCCGGAGGCCTTGGTGGGTAATATTAAGCGCTTGCCCGGCACAGACGGCCAGGCCAAGATGAGTAAAAGTATCGGGAATTGCATATATCTTTCGGATTCTGTAGACGAAGTAAATAAAAAGGTGATGGGCATGTATACGGACCCTGCTCGCGTTCATCCCACTGACCCGGGAAATCCCGAAGGCAATCCTGTCTTTATTTATCACGATGCTTTTAACCTTAATAAAAAAGAAGTTGAGGATTTTAAAGTCCGATACCGGACCGGGAAAATTGGTGATATTGAAATAAAGAAAAGATTAGCGGAGGTAATAAATGAATTGTTAGAACCCATGCGCAAGCGCAGAAAAGAATATGAAGACCAGCCGGACAAGGTAGATGAAATATTAAGATCGGGAAATCATCGAGCCCAGGAAGTGGCCAAAGAGGTCATGGCTGAAGTTCGTAAAGCGATGAAGATTGATTACTCTTTATGATAACAATTGATCAATTTAAACAAGTAGAAATGGCCGTAGGCATGGTAATGACCGCCGTTAATCAGGAGGGTAGCGAGAAGTTAATTAAACTGACAGTGGACCTGGGGGAAGAAAACCCGCGGACTATATATACAGCCGTCAGACCTTTTGGTTATACTCCGGAAGATTTCATAAACAAAAAATTTATTTTTGTGACCAACCTGGAACCCAAAAAAATTATGGATGATTATTCTCAAGGTATGATTATGGCTGTAGACGGACCGGACAACAGACCTGTTTTTTTGCTCCCTGCGGCCGATGTGGCTATAGGTGCGCGAGTAAGGTAAAATGGCCGAGAGATGGCCAAGGTAAGTCATAAATTAGCAATCCCTCCGAAAGTAAACGGAAAAAATGGCAAGAAGCCTTTGCACGGTTTCATGCTGCAAATGAACTTTAATATCCAGAACTTAATCTGGTGGGGAGTAGTAGCGCTGATGGTTTTTTCTTTGGTTGGTTTATGGTTTTCCGGGGACCGGGCAGCTAAGGAAGTGCAGTTATCTCAGGCTTTAGCTGATATTAAATCTGGCAAGGTAGATAAGGTAGAAGTTTATGCTGACAGACTACAACTGACTTACAAAGATCAAGCGGAAGTTGCCTTTTCGCGTAAAGAGAGCACTGTAAGTTTCACTGAAATTTTAGACCGATCGGGCATTGAACCCGAGTCGGTTAAATATGAAATCAAAGATCAAACATTGGGTCAAATATTGGGTGCGGCCTTGCCGAGTATTATTGGTACCGGATTCGTAATGCTGGTATTGCTGTATATGTTCAAACAGGCTCGGGGAGCACAGGATAATATTTTTTCTTTCGGTCAAAGTCGGGCTAAACTGTTTGATAAAGGCAAGCAGTCTGTCAAATTCACAGACGTAGCCGGAGTAGATGAAGCCAAAAAGGAGCTAGAGGAGATAGTCGACTTTTTGAAAAACCCCGCCAAGTATCGGGTCATGGGGGCCCGGACTCCCAAAGGAGTATTACTGGTGGGGCCGTCGGGAGTGGGTAAAACGTTACTAGCCAGAAGCGTAGCTGGGGAAGCCAGTGTGCCCTTTTATTCCATGGCCGGATCAGAATTTATGGAAATGTTAGTCGGTGTAGGCAGTGCCCGGGTGCGTGATTTGTTTGCTACGGCTAAAAAAACAGCCCCGTCAATCATTTTCATTGACGAAATTGATGCCATCGGTCGGCAGCGGGGATACGGGATCATGGGGGGTCATGACGAGCGGGAACAGACCTTAAACCAAATCCTGGTGGAAATGGATGGTTTTACTCCCAATGATAACGTGGTGGTGCTGGCAGCTACTAACCGTGGAGATCTATTGGATCCGGCGCTGCTGCGGCCTGGCCGGTTTGACCGGCGGGTGATGGTAGACATGCCGGACATTGAAGGCAGAAAAGCAATTCTGGCCATCTATGCCCGCAATAAACCTTTTGTTAAGGATGTAAATTGGGATGCAGTAGCCAAGCGTACAGTGGGCTTTTCCGGAGCAGATTTGGAGAATATGCTCAATGAAGCTGCTATTGGTGCGGCCCGGGAAAGCCGCAAGGAAATTCTGGCTAAAGATATTGAAGAGTCAGCCACCAAGGTCAAATTAGGTCCGCAGAAGAAACGGATTCAGTCTGACCTGGATCGCAAAATGACGGCTTATCACGAAACGGGCCATGCAGTAGTTAACTGGGCTCAAGATGGATTGGATCCCGTACATCGCATTTCTATAGTCAGCCGAGGCATGAGTTTGGGCCACACTTTGGTTCCGCCCACGGCCGACCGGGTGCATGAAACTAAATCCCGGCTGCTGTCCCAAATTGCCATGATGCTGGGAGGACGAGCTGCGGAGGAATTAATTTTTGATGAGTTCACTACTGGAGCTAGTAGTGACATTGATAAAGCTACGGAGGTCGCCCGGCAAATGGTTATGGAATACGGCATGAGTGAGTTAGGGCCAATTAACTATGGTCCCCGGCAAGATATGGTGGAGTGGGGCAAGGCGTTGTATGAACCTACCCAGATTTCCCCTGAAATGCAGTCTAAAATTGATGTAGAGGTCAAGCGAATTATTGACGAAGCTTACAAAAAGGCCCAGGGAATATTGAAGAAACGGCGCAAACAAATGGACAAAGTAGCAATCAAGCTATTGGAGGTGGAGAACATGGATGGAGATGAATTTGAGCAATTAATGCGCTAGAATTCCCCAAATGCCAGAAAAGCCGAATTTTATGGATGGCTCCATAGTTGAGGAGGCCACCCGTTTTGTCAGAAAGACAGAAAGAGCTTACTTGGCCGACTTAATGCATCAGGAACCACATCTTGATAAGTGTGGTTGCCTCAAGTGTGCTCAGGCCAGAGAACAGAGATATATAGTATGGAAAGATAAATTCCAGACTGAGGTAGCCCGAATTAAACCCAGTTCCGGCCTGGACCATGAAGAGTTAAGAGATCTGGTTAAAAAGGGCAAACTGCTAAAGATAAGAGCCAGGAGAAGAGGTTCGAGCGAGACACCGGAAGATCAATACCTTGATAACCATTATTATGGGCAAGGAGATTATGGAAGCTGGGAAAATGATTTGGATACTTGGGGTAATATAGCCAGTGGGTTTTTCCCACCAGAGGAAGAAGACTAAAATTAGTGCCCCTATACTATAGGGTGTATAATTAGCCCCATGTGGGAATCAGCCGGGAGATATCTAATGGCTGCTGATTGTGCCTTAGGGACCTTGCGGAAGAAGCGGGGAACTAAGTTTCGTGTTGCCTGTGAAGCTGCTCTAACTTATGTGGCCAGACAGCAGGAGCAGGCAATTGATCCAGTTGAAGAGGACAGTTTAGGAGACATATTAGCTTTGGGAATAATTGCAAACAATCATTATGATTTAGGAGAACTTGCGGCCGGGACGTACCGTCAACTGCGCCGCCGAACAAGCCTACCGGACTACAGACAGTATTTTGCTAACTTAAGAATGGTTGAAAGAAACCGGCCGGATCCTGGTGTTGCCGCATACCAAATAATTAAGTATCGGGAGCAAGTGAATGCCATCTCTCTAGCTATGTCTGTTTCTGCTGTAGGGCTCGGCCATTATGAAGAAATAGTTGATCCTGAAACATTTATGTTTAATCCAGATGTTCCAAGATGGATAAGGGGGTTATTTTTCTCAGTGATGGCCCTTCAAGTAGTGGATGATCAAGTGGGCTGGAGAGGGGATTCATCTCAAAACCGACCCAGCTTTTACACTGCTTTCAAAAGTGATGGATTAACCCATGAGCAAATCATGGCCAGAATGAATCAGTTGAAGACTAATTATTTAGCCAAAGCGAAACAGATTTCCGTTGATCTGGAACCGATAATTTTTGTGTCTCAGTTAAGTGGTTTTTTACCTCAGGTTATAGAATTGACAAGGAAGTTGCGCGCTCCCGGCTTGATTGCATCACACCGAGATGCTAAGGGAATCTAATCAGTTTTAGGTTAAAATTGAGCCATGCAGAGCTTATTATTACTAGACGGAAATAGCCTGCTTCACCGAGCATACTATGCTCTTCCTGATTGGCGCAATCGTAGCGGGGAAGCGACGGCTGGAGTATATGGCTTTTTATCAATGCTGTTAAAAGCTATTAGTGAGTTAAAGCCGACTCATTTAATTGTGGTCTTTGATCATCCCAGTCCTACTTTTCGTCATACCATGTATGTGGGATATCAAACCAATCGCGAGAAAGATCGGCAGATTTCAGAAGATATCTGGGGTCAAGTAATTAAACTTCAGCTGGTTCTAGAAAAAATGGGCATTCCGGTGTTTCAAACTGCCGGCTTTGAAGCAGATGACATTATTGGCACCTTGGCCAAACAAGCAGGTAAACATAAATTTCAAGTAACCATCATTACCGGAGATAGGGATTTAATGCAGCTGGTGAATAAACAAGTGAGTTTATACATGCCCCAGAAAGGCCTAACCGATGCAACTCTGGTTGATGAAGAAATTGTCATGTCCAGGATGGGTGTTCCCCCAGATCAAATAATCGATTATAAAGGCCTGGTGGGGGATAGTAGTGATAATTATCCGGGTGTGGCCGGAATCGGTCCCAAAACAGCCGCCCATCTTCTGGCTGAATTTAGATCTTTAGATAATCTTTATAAACATTTACCTCAAGTACCCGAAGCAGCTCGCAATAAACTGGTGACTGGATATGAGGGAGCGATATTGTCTCAAAAGTTAGCAACAATTAAAACAGATGTTCCGGTAACCGCCAATTGGCAGGAAGCTCAAACTCCGAGCGAGGAAAAATTATTGGCAGTTTTGCAGGAACTAGGATATAAAAGTTTAATTAAACGCTTGGGAGGAGAAGTAGAGGTAAACACTAACCAGCCTAAATTATTCGAATCATGAAAGTAGCTTTAGTCCATGATTACTTGCGCGAGTACGGGGGAGCAGAACGGGTTCTTTTAGCCCTCTCCAATTTGTGGCCGGACGCGCCCATCTACACTGCTTTTGCCGTTTCCGGTTCGACGGCGGCCAAAGCCTTTAGTGGCAAAAAAATTGTTTCTTCTTGGTTTGGATGGATACCGGGACTGGCTCACTTGTACAGTCCTTTGAGGTTTTTAATTCCTTGGATTTGGGGCGGCTTTGATTTTTCCGGATACGACTTGGTAATCAGTTCGGCCAGTTGGTATATCACCAAGGGTCTAGGTAAAAAATTTAACGTTCCCGAAATCTGCTATTGTCATACCCCACCCCGCTGGTTATACGGATATCCGACATCAATAAATTTTCAAAAGTACTGGCCGGTCAAGGTTTATGCGTTAATCGTCGGCCATTTTCTGCGCATGTACGATTTTAATCAAGCGCAGAAAGTGGATGTGTTTGTAGCCAACTCTCAAGAAGTAGCCAATCGGATTACTAAGTTCTATCGTCGGGACTCGGAAATAGTTTATCCTCCCATAGATATGGTTCAAGTAAAGATTGGCCCCCGCCAAGATTATTTTTTGGTCCTGTCTCGCTTAGTTGGGGCTAAGGGTGTAGAGATGGCAGTCGAGGCCAGTCGCAAGACAGGCATTAAACTGAAAATTGCCGGCGAGTCAGTTGGTTTCGGAGGTCTTAAAAATGTAGAGACGTTGGGATATGTGAGTGAAGAAGAGAAAGCTAGATTAATGGGAGAAGCCAAAGCCTTTTTAGCCTTGGAAGAAAATGTTGATTTCGGTATGACTCCGGTAGAGGCCATGGCCATGGGTACGCCCGTGATTGCTTTTAATGGTGGAGGGTATAAGGAAACTGTAGTTGATGGCAAGACGGGAGTCTTGTTTGATGACTATTCAACTGATGGTTTAATTAAGGCAATTGGACGCTTTAACAGAATGAAGTGGAATACCAAAATTATTAAATCTCAAGCTCAAAACTTCTCTTTACAACAATTTCAGAAGAAAATGATAGACTTAGCCCAAAGATATGCCAGAATTACCAGAAATAGAAACAGTTAGACTGCAGCTGACCAAGGTACTACCAGGCAGAAGAGTTGAGTGGGTCAAGGTTCTCAACAGTAAAATTGTGGAGGGAGATTTGAAAAAGATAGTTGGTTTGAAAGTAGAAGACATCCGTCGTCGAGCCAAAGTACTATTAATTGATCTGGAAAAGGATTTAACCTTAGCCTTTCACTTTAAAATGACCGGCCAGTTAGTTCTGGATTACGATGACCAGGGGAAAACTTACAAAGACCGGATAGTGGGTGGTCATCCCACAGAAGATTTTGTAGGAACTTTGCCCAGTGCTCATACCCGGGTAATTTTTAAACTGGATCAAGGAACATTATATTTTAACGACCAGCGTCTGTTTGGTTGGGTAAGAGTCGGAACTAAGGCCAGCATTGCCAATGAAAAGTTTTTGCAAAAATTGGGGCCGGAACCATTTGAAATGGCCACTGAAGAATTTGCCGAGCGGGTGAGTAAATCGCGGCGGCCAATTAAGCTTGTGTTAATGGATCAAGAGGTAATCTCCGGACTAGGTAATATTTACGCCAATGATGCCTTATGGGAGGCTAAAATAAATCCCCAAACTCCCAGTAACAAATTAACCGATAAACAACTAAAGCTATTATTTTCCAAAGTGAAACTAGTTTTGGAAGAGGGGATTAAATACGGTGGGGCCACTGCAGCAGACGCTAAGTACATTGATCTGCGGGGACTGGGCGGTCATTATCAGGACCATTTCCGAGTCTACGACCAGACAGGGCTACCCTGTCATCGGTGTAAAACTAGAATTAAAAAGGACTATATGTCTGGTCGGGGGACTTACTATTGCCCGAAATGCCAGTCTTAAATATTTGGCTATAGGCGTAGAGGAAAAGACCAGATGACCAAGAAAAATGGTTTTCCGATTTATAGAAGAAGCGGTTTACAGGTCGACCGTCTCTTTCATAAATTTCGTACACGTCTCCATACTTAATAATCTGCTGGCTGATTTCATTTAAAGTGGCAACGGCTCGGTCGTGGAAACCTAAGCGACTGAGAGCAATAGTCAGCAGGATTCCGGACTGTAACCATAAACAACCCCTGTTTTGGTAGTCAGGAATTCCGGCCAGATAGTTAAGTGGATAGACCCGCCAAAACGGATATTTGGGATAGTTAGTTTCCAAAGTGAATTGATTCCAACAGTTGGCCAGGGCATATTCTATTACTTGCCGAGCTTTTGGCCGGTCGAATAAATCAAACAGCACTGCCAGCAAATTAGAATAAGAGGCAAAATAATCTTGGCGTTTGTAGTCAATCCAGTCTGCCAGGAAATGCCCGTTCCAAAACTTGGCCATAACCAAGTCCTTGATCTGCTGACTTAATATGGCAAAGTATTCCTCGTCTTTAGTCAAGTGCAACTGCTGAGAAAAATAGCGCATGTCAGCCAGTGCCTTGTAATACAAGAGATTGGTGTACAGCACATTGCCGATTTGCATGAGAGAATCAGTCCAGCTACATTGAAACCATTCTCTGACCAGGCCTGAGTTAAAAGAATGAACATACCAGTCTGTCGCTTGCTGAAGTTGGGGGTAAATCTTTTTCAAAAACGATAAGTCCCTCGTGGTGTCAAAATAACTCCTAACTCCCAAAATAGTCATTAAACCTCCATCTGGGACAATCCCCCCTGACTGGCGGGAACGAAAGTTAGGATGAGGAGTTTTGAAGTAAGTTGGCCGACCCCGGTATTTAGCCCAAGTAGTAGGGCTACGCAAAATCCGATAAGGGACGAGACCGTCCCAGCGCTGATATTTTAAGAAAAGTTCAATGGTAGATTTGGAATATTCAGTTTTGCCTAAGGTATTTACTCCCAAGGAAGCAAAAAAACTATCTCGGGCCCACAGGTCAACATAATGATGCTCTCCATTAATAATGCCAATAGGGAGAAGATCAGACTCGATAGATTTTTTAGCTATGGAGTAAGCCTGATCAATAATTCCCTTGGTATCTGAAGACATAATTATTTATACTCAATTAGACGCATATGCGAAAGATACACCTGCAGGCCCTATTGGTACTAGTGACCTACTCCCTAGGAACTAAATGGCTATTTACCAAAGCTATTTTTGAAAGAGGACTCGGGCCTGAGTCCTTGTTTGCAATCACTCTAAACACTGTGTATGCGGCCTTATTTTTGTTCTTCTTTAGTCATGAAGGCTTCTTTAAGTTTGCTAAAGATATAGAGAAACAAGAAAAGAAGAGTGAGAAAAAATGGTTAAAAAAGTTTAGACATTGGGGGAAAATATCAGCTACGTTAGGAATCGGAATAATAGGTGGCCCACTCCTATCGGCTTTTACAGCAAGAATACTTTTAAAAAGAAATAAAGTGAATTATTTGATAGTGAGCGCGGCGACTTTATTAGGAACAATCTTTTGGTTGTTTTTGTTTAAGTCATCCTGGGAACTTGTTATTCACTAGGGAGTAATATGTTTTTAAGTGGTCGGGGTACTTACTATTTTTCTGAGAGCCAGAAATTTTAATTAAAGGTGATATATTAAATTCATGGAAGGTGTAGACAGGCCATCGATAGAGGTTCCAAAAGGTTGGGGTAAGAACATATCAGGAAATGTAGTTTATTTTGAAAAGGGTGACGAACTTTCTTGGGGAATTGAGATAGTGATATCCTTGGACGCGAAGATAAAAGAATATTTGGCTAAATCAAATGTGGTTATCCCAAGTCATATCCAAGCAATTCGCTACCTCGATCTAGCACCTCAAGAGTCTCTTGATCGCAAAGATAGAAATATCAGGTCTAAACATGGAGACTCTGAAGGACTAACTGGTCTGGGGTCTTTAGTTAGTGTAACCGCAAAACCTGCCATTCTTAATATTGAGCCACTTTTTGGCCTTCTTATTCCTCGGCCTTACAGAACGCTGCGAAATATGTTTTTAACCATGATTACTGACAGAAAGTCGCAAGAGCGGTTTAACAACATTCTAAGTAATAGCACTGGGCATGAGATATTAATTGCTTATGGACACGGGCTCGGTGACCCGTTTAGTTTAGGAGAACAATATTGGGATAAACCTACAGCTAAGCCTGGGCAACGGCAGCAGCATGAGGGTAATACGGTCACTGCAGAGGAGGTTTTAGAGCGCTACAATGACCCAGAGAAAATTTCGGCCATTATACTAAGGTCCTGCTACATTGGTAAGGATGGAGTCAGGGCCAAAAAAATACCTGTAGTAAGAGCTCAAGGTGTTGTTGCTAATAATACTATAGGAACCAGGTGGGTCAGAACGAAAACAGTATTTGAAATGCCTGAAGTTGATGGGACAAGGTAAATATCTTTCACTAGGGTAAAATAGGCTGGTGATTTTAACCAGCATTTCACTGCAAAACTTCAGAAGCTATGTCAAAGTTAAGTTTGATCTGGAGCCAACAACAGTGGTCATTGGTCCAAACGGCAGCGGTAAAAGCAATTTAGTCGAAGCCATATATTTACTGGCCACCGGCAAAAGTTTCCGGGCCGATCGGGACAATGAAATGGTAACTTATGACCAAACCTTTGCCAAAGCCAAAGGCATAACAGCAGAAAACGAACTCGAAGTTATCTTAAACGACCGCAAGAAGTTTGAGGTTAATGGGGTGGCCAGACGAATGATCGATTTTGTCGGACGAATCAGAGCTGTCTTATTTGCACCCCAAGATTTAGATTTAGTAACCGGCAGCCCTTCAACTAGACGCCGATATTTAGACTTTGTTATTTCCCAAGCTGACAGAGAATATAGACGTTGCCTGATCAGTTACGAGAAGGGGTTACGCCAGCGCAACAAACTTCTGGATTTAATTCGCGAAGGTCTGGCTGACAGAAACCAGTTATTTTTCTGGGATCGGCTGCTCATCAAAAACGGAGAGTATCTATCATTAAAACGCAGCGAATATCTGCAAGCCTTACCGGAAGATCCTGCCTATAAGGCTGAATATGATCAGAGTATCATCTCTCAGGCCAGACTTGAGCAATACGCTCAGGAAGAAGTGGCCGCTGCTTCTACCTTGGTGGGTCCACATCGGGACGATTTTATTGTCAATTATAAGAACAGAGATGTCTCTAAGTTTGGTAGTCGGGGAGAACAGCGGATGGCCGTTTTGTGGTTAAAGACTGGGGAACTAAAATACTTAGACATTGGGACTAAGCCTCTTCTGTTATTAGATGATATTTTTTCGGAGTTGGATCGCTCTCACCGAAATGAGGTAATGCACTTAGTTGACGAGCATATGCATCTGGGAGGCCAGATAATTCTGACTACAGCCGATGAGGAAGTTTTACCCAAAATTAACGGGGGGAAAATTAACTTGTCTAGTGTTGAAAAGTGATATAAATAAGGGATGTCAGAAAAAGTTTTGGGCTACTCATTAATAACCATCGGGGTGGGGATGATTCTCCTGGCTATTCTTCTGGTGTGGTCAGTTTTTTCAGGCAAGCAGGCCCCTCCTCAATTATTTAACCTTAGCGGCGTTGGGTTTGATATGTCTCAGCTTTTGGGAGCAGGTTTACCTTCACAGGGACAGGCCAAGTCAGAGCTCATTTCCCCTCAACTTATCAATGACCCTCTTAACTTGACTTTCTACCTGCTATTTATGGGTTTTGTAGTCACTGCCGGAGCTAAAATTGCCACCATTGGAACTCAACTAGTCAGATCAATCAAGGTAGACCTCAAGACTATCCCGCCGGCAAAAGTATAGGCTAGGCTTGTAATTTCCGCAGATTTACCGTAAAATTAACGCATGTACATACCTAGGTATAGAATAACCACAGCCATACTGAAAAACATCGGTTTAGTTGAGGCTGCTCGGGAAGTTATCGAGAACGCTCCCATTATTCCCGCCTGGGAGGCTAAATTTCAATCTGAAGCCAGACTCAAAGCGGCTCACTACGGAACGGCTTTGGAGGGCAATGATCTTACCCTGCAGCAGGCCCAGATTATTGTAGATCAAGTCCTCGATACCCCAGAACAGGCTGCTGCAGCTGGGGTGGTCGGCCGGGAGCGGGATGTGCAGGAGGTCATTAACTACCGGCGGGTATTGGACCACCTGGAGCAACTCAAAGCAGCGGCCAGAACTCAGCTTGAGTATTCCAAAGAGTTATTGTTGCAAATTCACCAGCTGGTAACTGACAAGTTGGTGGAGCTGGAAAAATCTGGGCAGTTACGTACCGTCCAGGTGGTTCTACGTAACTCAGTCACGGGAGAAGTAGGTTTCCGCCCTCCGACACCTTTGGAGGTGCCCTTTTTAGTGGAGGACTTTCTGCGCTGGTTGAACTCTGATTTTGGCCGGAGTGAGCATCCGGTGATTCGAGCCGGAATTACCCATTATGTACTGGCTGCAGTACATCCTTTTGTAGAAGGCAACGGCCGAACGGCTCGGGCTTTGGCCACCTTAGTACTGGTGATGGAAGGATATGACATTAAACGCTTTTTTGCTCTGGAGGAATATTTTGACAAGCATGCCGAAGACTATTTTGGCAGTCTGATGACAGTATCTAATCAGGCCACCAAATTGGAAGACAGGGATCTGACCCCCTGGCTGGAGACTTTCACTCAGGCTCTGGCTATTGAACTAACCAGAATTAAAGAAAGTGTCCGGCAAGTATCGGTAGATACCCAGATTCGAAAGCAGCAGGGAAAGCAAGTGACTTTGTCTGAGCGGCAAATGAAACTGATGGAATACTTAAATGCCAACAGTCAAATGACAATGGCTGAAGCTCGCACTCAACTGCCCATGGTATCGGAAGATACCATCTTAAGAGATTTGAAAGACCTGATGATTAAGGGAGTAGTAGTTAAAAAGGGTAGTACGAAGGCTGCCCACTATGTCATTAAAAAATAACCTCTATGGGCACTGATACCCAATTGTTATACGTCATGCTAGTGCTACCTACTCTATTCGGACTGACTTTAGTGGGAGAGGGAGTATACAAGATGGTGCACTACCAGGCCGGCTGGGTGAGTGTCATGTTTGGAACCATCTTTCTGGTGGTGGTGGCCTTCGGCTACTTCTACCTCCGGGGTTATATGTGAGGTAAAATGCCAGTATGAAATTCGGGGAGCTGGCGAAATACTTGCAGAGATTGGAACAAACGAGCAGCAGGAACGAAATGACGGTTATTTTGGCCCAACTATTTAAGGAAGCAACCGTTGCTGACGCCAAGCTGATTGCATATCTTTCTCAGGGCAGATTGGGACCGTTATATGCCAATCCCCAGTTTCAAGTGGCTGATAAAATGCTGCTAAGAGCTTTAGGAGAGCGGGCTACGGAACTATTTAAAAAGCTGGGTGACTTGGGTCTGGTGGCCGAGAAATTTAGCTTAGGCCATCACAGCGATATTTCCATTAGTAACGTCTATGAAAGACTTAAGGAAATCACTGAGGCGGGAGGAGGAGGCAGTCAGGAAAAAAAAGTTTCTTTGATGAAATCTTTGCTGGCAGATCTGGACCCCTTGTCAGCCAAATATGTGGCCCGCATGATTTTAGGCAAGATGCGTACCGGGTTTTCCGATATGACTGTTCTCGACAGTTTGTCTTGGATGCTAACAGGTAACAAGAGTTTACGGGGTGAAATCGAGGCCGGTTACAATGTCCGGGCCGATTTGGGGGAAGTGGTGACGGCGATTAAAACTCATGGTAAGCCCAAGATTCTAGAGCCTAAGATTGGCACTCCTATTTTAATGGCTAAAGCCGAACGAGCTACTTCAGCCGGCGATATTTGGGCTCGAAATAGTCGTTGTGCGGTGGAATACAAACTAGACGGACTGCGGATTCAGGCTCATGTCAAAAAAGACGAAGTGAAACTATTCAGCCGGGGCTTAGAGGATGTAACTAGTATGTACCCTGACATTGTTCAGGGTTTTAAACATCAGCTTGATAAAGACTGTATTGTGGAGGGGGAAATGATCGCCGTAGGTGAAAATGGCCGTTTTTTACCATTTCAAGAAACGGTTCAACGCAAGCGTAAATATGATATTTCTGCCATGGCCGGAAAAATCCCCCTGACCATTTACTTATTTGACGTGTTGGTAGTAGAGGATAAAAACATTATGTCCAGGCCTAACTCAGACCGGTGGGAACAATTGATCAAACTAGTAGCTAAAGGAGAGAGAGTAAAATTAATGGAAAGAATTATTGCCGAGGATGAAGATAGCATAGAAAAGTTTTTCCACACTGCTCTGGGGGACGGGACAGAGGGGATAATTGCCAAAAAACTGGAAGGCCCGTATCGGGCGGGAAGCAGGGATTTCAACTGGATCAAATACAAGAAAAGTTACGCTAAATCAGCTCTGGCGGACACTATTGACGCTGTGGTCATGGGCTATGACGCAGGTCAAGGGAAACGTTCAGATTTTGGAATTGGAGACTTTTTGATCGGGGTATACGACAAACAGAAGGATGCCTATTTTACAATCGCTAAAGTTGGCACCGGTCTGACTGACGAGGAATGGCGGCGGATGAAAAAAGAAATTGATGGAATTAAGTTGACTGAAAAACCGGCCAGTTACCAGGTGAAAAAAGGAATGCTGGTCGATGTATGGGCTAAACCTCAAATAGTAGTAGAGGTTCAGGCGGATGAGATAACCAAGTCATCTATGCATACCAGCGGTCTGGCCCTACGTTTCCCTCGATTGATTTCCTGGCGGGAAAAACAGCCTCAGGATGCAACAGGTATTGACGAGATGGCCAAAATATATCAAACTCAAGTGAGATAGGCGGTGATTTAGATGGCAACTAGAAGTGCAAGTTCTACAAATTTAGCTCCCAACTTGGCCTCAGCTTTATGCTACGTGCCTTTTATCGGCTGGGTGGCAGCCATAGTCTTACTGCTAGTAGAGAGAAACTCCACTGTTAAATGGCATGCCGTGCAATCCCTGTTATTGGGACTGGCGGTTTTAGTCCTTATCACAGTCTTGGGATCAACTCTGGTTTTGGCAATCCTGGTTCCCTTTGTTTGGGTGGCCGGATTAGTCATTCAGTTATTCTTAGCAGTCAAAGCCTACCAGGGAGCGACAGTAAAATTACCGCTTTTGAGTGGTTGGGTTGACAAAATAATCAAGAAAGTTTAACGCCTAGGAAATTCAGGAGGAACTTTGGCTAGGTTTCTTTTGCTTGCCAGAGTTTAATGTTTCCTGTTTGCTTCCAGTATCCAGTATTCACCCAGAGAACGGTTCCTGATGGAAACTGGGTTTTCATAAAATCCTGACCAAGGAGAAGGTCGGCAGGATGAATGGGGATAACGGTGACAACCAGACCGTTAGGAAATCTAAATTGATCTCCAGGTTTAACCTCGCGCATCTTTTCGGGCATAAAAAATCCGGGTTGGGGTCTCCGGAATTAAAGTGTGCCATTTGTGACAAAGACAGTCAAGGATTAAAATATCCACATGCAGATAATTGTGGGACTCGGTAATCCAGGTGAGCAATACCAGGGCAGTAGGCATAATGTGGGGATGATGCTGGTGGAATTGCTCTCTACTCAACTAGCCAGTGACTATGGATGGCGTAAAAACTACAACGCCATGGTTTTTAAATCCCCCCAGGTAACTCTAGTTAAAACTCGGGATGTCTTCATGAATGAATCTGGCAGATTATTGCAGGGACTTCCAGAAGGAGATCTATACGTGGCTCACGATGATCTGGATCTGCGCTTAGGAGAATACAAAATCCAAAAAGCAGTAGGACCTAAACTCCACTATGGAGTTCAATCTCTAGAAAAAACTTTTGGATCTAAAGACTTCTGGCGGATTAGAATCGGTGTAGACAATCGGGATACTGAAAATCGCACTCCAGGCGAAGCGTATGTGCTACAAAGGTTTTCGACTTCAGAACGGGAAGTTATTAATAGTGTATTGGAGAAAATAGGCCATGAAATCCATAAGCCAAATTCTGGATGAGAAAAAAGCCGGGGACAAAAATAAATATATCTCCCGGGAGTATCAGGACTACGGCTATCGATTAGCAGCAGAGTTGGGGGATTTAAAACACAAAGCCTTGTATATTAAGTTGGCTAAAACCGTAGACAGGGCAGTCCTTGACGCTTGCCGGAGGTTTGTTTTGGACAGCAACGCAGACTCTAAGGGGGCATTATTTATGTGGAAACTGAAACAGTTGCGACAGCCAAATTTAGGGGGTTGACAGAGACAGAATTTGGGACTAGGATCCAGAAAGATTAGGGTAGATTTAATAGAACTATAATAGATGGAAATTCCAAAGAGAAAAGATTTCCTCAGAGGACCAGATGCAGAAAAAAACGCAGCCAGAGTAAAAGAGTACATTAGGGAACGGCAAACAGTTTTACTGGCTCTTAATCCTTATAAATCAGAAGTCACAATATCTCTTTTTCCGGAAGATTTACCGCTTAAGGTCAACCATGTGGGAGATACCCACGATGTTCACGATTCGGCCGACCCCGACGGCTTAGACGATGCTATAGCCCAGACTGGAGACGGGCTTATGATTACCCAGGGAAATATTATTGAAGGCCAATCCAATAAATTTATGAACACCAACACTATTAAAATAGCTCTGGGTCTAAATGACCAAGTAGCCAATGCCCGGGTTAAACTTGGCCGGGTTAGAGGCCAGTGGGTAGGTGTAGGTAAAAACTTCTGCCATGAAGGTTGGGCAGACAAAGTCGCTGGTTATGATCCTTTAAGGGACATAGCAGATGAGACTACCCCTCTGATTTATAGTGGTGGCCAGATCATTTTTAAAGATGGGCTGACCACAGAGGACTTGGGAAGAATCGAAGCTTACCATAACGCTGGCTCTGGCAGAACTCAACAAAGTCCTGAAGGTTCTACTCGGGCCAGATCTCGGGAAGTACCGGTAGGTCATCCAGATAGACCGACCATGGTGGCTGATGCTCATATGCACCGATTGGTTGCTGGACAAGATGTGATACGCAATCCTATTATTAGAAAAGACGTAACGACTTCTTTAGGAGAAGTGGGGACCGCTAAAGGATCAAGGGACAATCCGGATGAGTTTCTGGTAGGCAGGGTGGCTGTCCCTCCCAGGAACCAGCCTGGCGATGCTGGTCGAGGACTGGTGTCCATATGGAGGCGGGGAGAAGAGGGAGAAAAACTTAATTGTTACCCCGTAGCCGACTATGATCGGGCTAATCTTCTCTATGACGCTATGAAATTGTGGGATAACGCCTCTGGAACTGCAGGGACCCTGGAAGATTTGGTGGGGATGATTCAAGATGATGGCAGATTCCCGGCTCCCGAAGTTACATTAGAGCCTGATAAAAGTATTATAGCTCCGCAGGAAGTGGCCTCTAAATCTGAAGGAAGCGCCCCACTGTACAAGACAGTGGCCCAGCATATTTCTACAACGCTACCTGTCTCTGTGCAATTCATCGGCAACACCAGAATTGGATCGAACAGTTTTGATCGGAAAGGACTGGGGGAGGTTTTAGAAGACATTAATAAAGATGACTGGGCCTTTTATGTAGCTACCCGACGGTTAGTAAACCAAGGAACAGCTAAGCGCGGAGATAGAGACGAGGTACTGGCAGACCTAGCTGACACTTTGGATCAAGCAGATTCGTCCTTGTTAGGGATTATGTTAACCGACGACTTAAGGCATAATGATTGGTCAAAAGATCTAATAGTTAAAGAAGAGGGCGATGACGGTAAAATGCACAAGGTGACCAAAGAGAGGCTGCTACCAGGTGACTGGCTGTATTATGAAAGCCCTGTTGCTGGTACTCCTTTGCTTCAGCCGGAGACAGTAATGCGGGTTGATACTCCCGAAGCAGACTTCACTTTATACGTTCGGGACAAGTTGAGCCATTTCACTTCACTGATCAATCCTGCTCATGGTCTAACCAGGGTGGCGGAAGTATGGGGAATTGCTGCCGATGCCTTAGTGGGAGGACACACTGAGCAAGTAGGTTGGAGGACCTGGATGAGGCCGACCGGCCAACTGGAAGTAGTGGTTCCTGGTGGTTTTGCCGAGTTTGTCGAAAAGGGAATTGGAAGTCGGGTTGATTATCCAGCGGGCGGCCAAGGAATAGTTCTTGTACCAGAACCGAGAGCAGTGTATAGCTTCGCAAGTCACCAAGATGGTAAGGATATGCACAAAGCACTGTGGGTGCAGGAAGGCTTGCGCCAGATGGGAAAGCTAGATGAAGTCAGAGAAGATATTGCCAAGAAAAAGTGAGTGATATACTAAATCCATGAGTCTCTTTGTGTTGGGATTGGTCTTAATTATCAGATTAGTTAGGGAGTACTTGGTTTTGGGATTAGGAGGACTAAATTACATCGGAAATATCTTGATGGTGGTTGGGTGGGGAATTGGTTATGTATTGGGAGAATTAGACCATCTTTTTTATGCCTATGCCTGTAACCCTCAGGAACTTTCTTGCCAGAGAGTAAGACGTGAGATAGAGAAAAAAGATTGGAAAAACGCTTGGGGAATACTTAAAGAGACAGCGGGAGAACGGACTCGACTGCCGGTGCACAACGTACTTACCGGTTTAATTGTCGCTGTAGTGGGTATCTGGACAATTACTTCATCAGGCAGCCTGCTGGCCAGTGGGGTAGTTCTGGGTTTGGGTACCCGGTTGTTGTTTACCTTTTGGCAGGAGAAAGATTATGCCAAATGGTACTGGATTTTTGCTCGCCAGTTCACCTTGCGAGAACACAATCTGATTAAGTGGGTGTGGGCGGCTCTGTTGTTGGTAAGTGTGATAGGATTAGTCCGATGATTTGGCAAATTTTGGCCTATTCTTTTATTGGTAGCGTGGGTGGATTGGTGGGAGGAATTTTGTTAGCGCTACGAAAGAAAGCCCTCAGCCATGCCCAGTCACTTTTAATGATTTCGTTTGCGGCCGGAGTGATGTTGGCCACTGCTTTTTTTGATTTATTGCCGGAGGCAGCTGCTATGGGCAAAGAATTAATGTTTGGCTGGATATTGGCCGGAGTTATCTTTCTCTTTCTGTTGGAGAAGTCACTCTTGTGGCATCACCATCACGGAGACGATTGTGTAGACAACAAAGAAAAACACTCTACTCCGCTTATGGTAAACGTGGGGGACACAGTGCACAATTTTATTGATGGACTAGTCATGGGGGCAGCTGTGGTGGCCAACCCAGGCTTAGGTGCAGTTACGGCCCTAGCAGTTATGGCTCACGAGATTCCTCACGAAATGGCTGATTTTGGAGTGATGTTAGCGGGCGGTTGGAGTCGGAGGCGAACTATAGTCATGAATTTGATTAGTGCCTTAGCTGCTCTAATTGGGGCGGTGCTAGTGTACTTTGTCGGGACACAAATTGAGGGTATATTACCTACTCTGTTATTTTTTGCCGGGGGGATGTTTATTTACTTGGCCTGTTCTGATTTAATTCCCGAATTGCACCACGCCCACCTGCATCATGAAGTCAAAAATAATTCAGCCCAAATATTAGTTTTTGTCGCTGGTATAGTCCTGATTTATGTCTTGATTAGATTGTTAGAAGGCTGATATAGTAGGGGGCATGGCCACCGTCCATTTAACTAGCTCTGATTTTGACGCCCAGATTAAAAGCGGGATGGCCTTTGTAGATTTTTGGGCCGAGTGGTGTGGGCCGTGTAAAATGGCCGGTCCGATTATTGATCAGCTGTCTGAGGAATATGCCGGGAAAGTATTAATTGCCAAGCTTGATGTAGATAAGTTTCCCGATTTAGCCCAGAGATATAACTGCCTCTCTATTCCGACGGTAATTTTGTTTAAAGATGGAGTAGAGATTGGCCGCCAGGTGGGCTTTGCCGGTAAAGCTGGATACTTGGATCTACTCAAGAAAGCCGGACTGTAATGGAAGAGATATATGACGTAATTATTGTGGGTTCAGGACCAGCCGGATTGACGGCTGGGTTATATACCAGCAGGGCAAATTTAAAGACTTTAATTATTGGGGGAGAAAAGTGGGGAGGTCAGTTAATGTTGACCACTTTAGTAGAAAATTACCCGGGGTTTCCTGAAGGTATTCAAGGACCGGAACTTATGCAGCGGATGCGGGATCAGACCGAGCGGCATGGAGCAAAATTTCTGCAGGCGGACATTACCGGAATTGATTTCAGTAAGAAGCCGTTTGTGGCTAATGTAGGCCAGAACGTGTATCTGGGTAAAGCGATTATTTTGTCAACCGGGGCCAAAACCAAATGGCTGGAATTGCCGGCCGAACAAAGACTCATCGGCCGCGGTGTATCTAGCTGTGCCCCCTGTGACGCCCCTTTTTTCAAAGGCAAAAAAGTAGTTGTGGTAGGTGGAGGAGATTCGGCAATGGAAGAAGCCTTGGTTTTAGCCAAGTTTACTCCCGAGGTCACGATCGTTCATCGCAAAAACAGTTTTCGGGCCAGTCAGATCATGCAGGACCGGGTGAAGAACAATCCGGCCATTAAAATAATTTTTAATACTGAGGTCACTGATGTGTTAGGAACGGACAAGGTGACCGGAATAAAAATTAAAAATAGCCAAACAAATCAGGAGCAGGAAATGGCCATCGATGGTCTATTTGTAGCTATTGGCCATATTCCGGTTACCGAACTGTTTGCCAGTGATATTCATGTAGATGAAAAGGGGTACGTGGTTAGTCGGCGACATGAACCTCAGAATCTGCTAGATAAAACCGACATACCTATAACTCAGAGATATCACTCCATGACCAGTATTGAAGGAGTATTTTCAGCCGGCGATATTCATGATTATCACTATCGCCAAGCGGTTACGGCAGCCGGTTATGGTTGTGAAGCAGCTTTGGATGTAGAGCGCTGGTTGACAGAGGAGAAGTAAGTTGTCTATTATGGTAGGCATGCTTCGCATCCCCAAGGTGAAATTCAATTTAGCAGGAAAAGTTGTCCCTTTCTTAGTAGCCGTAATCGTGGTGATGGCTTTTGGTATGGGGCTCATGTGGGGGAAGTTACAGGGCTCAAATAAAATAGCTGGAACTACTGCTCCTAGGGCTGGTCAAGGGGCAGCTTCTAAATATGCTTCCTTTGACGAGGCGATGACCGCTTTAGCCAAACAGGTCGGCCTAGACAGTCAGAAGCTGGTTACTTGTATGAACTCTGGGGAAAAGAAGACGGTGGTAGAGGCAGATGCTGCAGAAGGTTCTGCTATGGGAGTGGCCGGTACCCCGGCTTTTTATGTAAACGGCAGATTCCTAGGCGGAGCGTTTCCGTTGGGGAACTTTAAGGAAATTATTGACAGAGAGCTTGCTGGTAAGGGATCAAGTAAGGTGGCCGACTATTCCGATAGTTTACAGCAGGCGGCCAAAAATGGTTATTTTGACCCCATCCCCAAGAAAATATCCTTAGGTAATGCTCCAATTAATGGCGACCCAGGGGCGGCCGTCACATTAATAGAATACTCAGATTTTCAGTGTCCTTACTGTGCCCAGGCATTTCCGACGATCAAACAGATTTTAGACGAATATGGTGACAAGGTAGTCTTTGCATACAAACATTTCCCCCTGTCTCAAATCCACCCCCATGCACAAAAAACGGCTGAAGCAGCCGAATGCGCCCGGGATCAGGGTAAGTTCTGGGAATTCCACGACGCTTTGTTTGCTTCTCAAGACGACTGGGCTGCTCTGTAATGGTGTAAAATTCTGAAGATGAAGTTAAACGCTAAGCAGTTGCGGGCCACTAAACCCTCAGATACCCAATTAGCCCATATTCAGCACCGGCCTATATATATAGTACTGGATAATGTCATGGACACATACAATATTGGTTCTCTTTTCAGACTGGCAGATGCAGTGGCAGCTCGAGAAATAATTTTGACCGGTAATACCGAAACCCCACCCAATTCCCGGATTCATAAAGCCGCAGTAGGAACGGAAGAGTGGGTGAAATGGCAATATTTTGATTCGGCTAAATCTGCCATTTCAAATCTCAAATCTCGGACTCCAAACATCAAAGTAATCGCTGTTGAACAAAGTGCCAGATCTGTTTCGATTTCTGATTTCAATATTCGGGTTTCGGATATTCAACCTGTTGCCATAGTAGTAGGCCATGAAACTGAAGGAGTAGGCCGGGAAGTATTAGATTTAGCAGATAAAGTTGTGGAGATCCCTATGTTTGGAGTGAACAAGAGTTTGAACGTGGTTGTCAGCACCGGGATTGTGCTCTCTAAAATAGAAGGGTAAACTAATTGTATGGATCCGGTACCAACAAGTCCAGTTGTTGTTCCTCAAAGAGGTCTAAATGGAATTGTTAAATGGTTATTAATTGGAGTCGGAGTATTGGTTTTAGTTGGAGGAAGTTTTGGTTTAGGAATGAGATTAAAATCTTCCCCGACGGCCTGTCCGATATGCACTAATCCTGAGAGTATTTCTGACAGCTGGTCATTCCAACCCTTGTCTCCGACCCAGGCTAAAAGTTATGCTCAGACTAAAGACTTTAATTTAGTTCTCCTGCCTGTTGAGGGAAGTAGAGTAGGTACTTCAATTGAGGTGGAAGAGAAGATATCTGCAGGTGGGGGAGCAATCTACCAAGGCAGTACTGACCCAATGATCTCTCCAGACTTATCTAAAACCGCCTATATCAAAGATAACCAGCTGTGGTTAATCTCTGCTGATGGCAAAGAAAAAGTCCAGGTAACTAGGGAGCGACCTGTTTCAGGACTGGGACCTTGGTCTTTGGATTCTAAGTATGTCGTTTTCTATTCTGTAGGGGAAACCCTCAAGGGAGCATTTATGGGGATGCTTGTGGAGGAGACGAGGACATTTGATCAAAACAAATTCCCTCAAGGAGTGTTTTTAGCAGATACTGTTACAGGCAAAGTCATCTGGCTTAGTCCGTTGGATAATGTGGTAGTTTGGGTGTCTCCAACCAAGCTGCTAACTTTGATTGATGCAAATCAGGCTCCGACTGCCGGATACATTGTCTTTGATATAGAGAAATTTGAAGCAGATACTAAAACAGCAGGTAGTGGATTTGCGGAATGGTTCTATCCACAAATATCAACAAGCATTAGTGGTAAGTGGGCTTTATCCTTAGGCCGAACTGGTAATGAATCGGGGACTGAAAACTACACTAAAATAGTGGTAGCTGATTATCCGGCCACGGAAGGGGTCGTTGTAGAAGAAGGAAGGTGGGCCTATATTCAGAAACCGATAATCTCTCCTAATGGAAGTAAATTGCTTTTTCGCAAATATGATGTAGTTAACGGACCAGTATATGTTCAGTATTGGGATGGCAATAGTGTCAGAAAAATTGTCGATGGCGAACCGGAGGCTTGGGTTGATGATAACCAGTTCATTTACCGAGTGGGGGAGAAGTTTGATAAGTATTTATTGTACGACTTAACCAGTGGTCAAAGTAAGCCTTTAAACTAGGATTCTTTACACCTAGCAGTTGGTAGTGTAAAATGGCCAAGCTTCATATGTTGCACCTTAAAAACATATTTGTCAGTAACATCTTGTTTTTCAGAAAGTGGTAAGAGTTTTTTTTGAGAGTTTGATCCTGGCTCAGGATGAACGCTGGCGGTGTGCCTTAAGCATGCAAGTAGAACGATTTTTTAGCCGCAAGGCCGAAAGATAGTTGCAGACGGGTGAGTAATGCACAAGAATCTACCCTTTGATGGGGAATAGCTGGCCGAAAGGCCAATTAATACCGCATAAAACCGCAAGGTAAAAGGCCGTAACTGGCCGTCGAAGGAGGAGCTTGTGTCCTATCAGCTTGTTGGTGGGGTAATGGCCTACCAAGGCGATGACGGGTAGCTGGACTGAGAGGTCGGTCAGCCACAATAGCACTTAGATACGGGCTATACATCTACGGATGGCAGCAACTGGGAATATTGCGCAATGGGCGAAAGCCTGACGCAGCGACACCGCGTGGGGGATGAAGGTCTTCGGATCGTAAACCCCTTTTGACTTTCCATATGGAGAGTAGAATAAGCACCTGCTAACCACGTGCCAGCAGCCGCGGTAATACGTGGGGTGCAAGCGTTATCCGGATTTATTGGGCGTAAAGCGTTCGTAGGTGTCTGACCAAGTTCCGTTTGAAATCCCGAGGCTCAACCTCGGATCCGAACGGAAAACTGGCCAGATCGAGTTTGCTAGGGGGTACTGGAACTTGTGGTGTAGCAGTGAAATGCGTTGATATCACAAGGAACACCGAGGGCGAAGGCAGGTACCTGGGGCACAACTGACACTCAGTGAACGAAAGCTAGGGGAGCGAAACAGATTAGAGACCTGTGTAGTCCTAGCCGTAAACTATGCTCGCTTGATCCCTGGACCTTGTGTTTGGGGGTCGTAGCTAACGCGTGAAGCGAGCCGCCTGGGGAGTACGGCCGCAAGGCTAAAACTCAAAGGAATTGACGGGGAAGAGCACAACCAGGGGAGCATGTGGTTTAATTCGAGACTAAGCGAAGGACCTTACCCAGATTTGACATGTTACCGTTTACTCTGCAGGAAACTGCGGGGAATCCAACGCAAGAAGGAAGGTAACACAGGTGTTGCATGGCTGTCGTCAGCTCGTGCCGTGGGGTGTCCCATTAAGTTGGGGAACGAGCGCAACCCTCACCCAATGTTCAAAAGTCTTTGGGAACTGCTCCGGTTAAACCGGGGAGGAAGGAGAGGACGACGTCAAGTCAGCATGATCCTTATATCTGGGGCCACACACATCCTACAATGGGAAGGAACAATGGGTTGCCAAGCCGCAAGGCGGAGCTAATCCCAACAAAACTTCCCTCAGTTCAGATTGCGGGCTGCAACTCGCCCGCATGAAGACGGACTTGGTAGTAATCGCGGATCAGCAGGCCGCGGTGAATACGTTCTCTCTTCTTGTACACACCGCCCATCAAGCCAGCAAAGTTGGGGGCGCCTGATATCTCACCTCTGGTGGGACAAGGGCGAACTCAGCGATGAGGGCTAAGTTGTAACAAGGTATCCCTAGCTGAAGCTGGGGATGGATCACCTCCTTTCTAGGAGTGAAATTTAACACCCTGAGATTTTTGGTATGTTTGCTCATTAAAACAAATACATATCCATCGGTAGGAGTCGGCCAACAAGTCATAGGCCAACTCGCTGCTTTTCTTACCACTTTCCGAGCAACAAGATGCATAAATACCGCCGTTGATAATCATTGGCGGTTTTTTGTTGGTAAAATATACAGATGACCGACAAACAGAAACTGAATCAGTTAGAGGAGAAGCTAGCCCATTACAAAAAAATTTTCCTGGATAAGAAAAGAAACTTCAGAGGAGTGAAGCACGAAAGCAGCCTTTCTGAATTGCGCTACACTGAGTTCATGGTATACAAAAATATCGTGGAGGGGTTGGAGAGGGAGATTAAGAATCTAAGGGTAAAGTCGTAGTAGTCCCTAACGTCGAAAAACTGG
>JAUSIY010000037.1 GCA_030647735.1 bacterium | reverse complement strand
CATACATCCAGATTAGCCATTTTTGCATGGCGAACAATGAACTGTTTGCGAGGGGGTACTTCCGAGCCCATCAGCATAGTGAAAGTTTTGTCTGCCTCAGCTGCGTCTGAGACGTTGATTTGTTTGAGAATTCTGTTTTTAGGATCCATGGTGGTTTCCCATAGTTCCTGGGCGTTCATTTCTCCCAAGCCTTTGAAGCGTTGGACCACAGATTTTTGCCCGGTAAATTTAGCCAGTATCTGGTCTCGCTGTTCGTCCGAGTATGCATATAGAATCTGTTTGGCCACCTCTATTCTATACAAGGGGGGCATGGCGATATATAAATGACCTTTGTCGACCACATCTCTTAAGTGGCGGTAAAAGAAAGTGATGTATAAACATTTAATATGTGAACCGTCAATATCAGCATCGGCCATGATAATGATCCGGTGATATCTGAGTTTCTCGTAGTTATACTGATCTCCAATTCCAGCTCCTACAGCAATAATTAAGTTCTTGAATTTGTCAGATTCGATAATTTGATCAATCCGGGCTCGTTCAGTGTTTAAGACCTTGCCGAATAAGGGCAATATGGCTTGGAACCTCCGGTCCCGGCCTCCTTTGGCGCTCCCTCCGGCGGAATCTCCCTCAACTACATATAGTTCACATAAAGCCGGATCCCGCTCCTGACAGTCAGCCAGTTTACCGGGCAGAGCTGATCCTTCCAAAGCGCCTTTTCTGAGGACCGCTTCTTTGGCGGCCCGGGCGGCCAGTCTGGCTTTGGCAGCCAGGAGCACTTTGTCCACAATCCGCCTAGCGTCAGCCGGGTTTTCTTCAAAATACATATCCAGGCCCTCTTTGACGGCGGTACTGGCATATCCCTGCACTTCAGGGTTGTTCAACTTGGCTTTAGTTTGAGATTCAAACTGAATGGCCTGGGTGGGCATTTTTACCGAAATTACTACCGTCAGACCTTCGCGCATATCTTCTCCGGTCAGGCCGTTTTCCCCTTCTTTTAATAGGCCGTTCTTTTTAGCGTAGTCGTTGATAGCCCGGGTTAAGGCAATCCTAAAACCAGTGACGTGGGTGCCTCCGTCATACGTATAGACAGTATTTACAAATGACTGCACCAGTTCGGAATACGAGTCGTTGTATTGCAGGGCCACTTCAATCCCTACCTCTTCTACGGTTTTATTAAAGTACACAGGGTCAGTTAAAGTTTTCTTGTCCCGGTTAATGTGGGCTACCAGAGAGCGGATGCCTCCTTCAAAATAAAACTGTTTAGTAGTCCCCAGGTTTTCATCAGTGAAATAGAAATGCATTCCGGCAATTAAGTAGGCAAAGTTGCGGATCATGTTCTCCACAAGTTCCGGATTCCAGGTAGTAGTTGTTGTAAATATGGTCGGATCGGGCAAGAACTTAGTGAATGTGCCGGAAGGGACATCTACTAAAGCCTGGGTATCTTTAGTTATTGCTACTTTGGCCTTGGGTTTACCCCGGACATATTCCTGGACGTAGATCTTGTCGTCCCGGCGGACTTCCACTCTGGTCTTGTCTGATAGAGCATTAATCACCGACGCTCCTACTCCGTGTAAGCCTCCGGACACTTTGTAAGTATTTTCATCAAACTTTCCTCCGGCGTGCAGTTTAGTCATGGCCAGCTCCAATGCCGAAACTTTTAACTTGGGATGGATATCTGTAGGAATTCCCCGGCCTTCATCCTGAACTGACAGCGAGCCGTCTTTATGCAAAGCTACCCAAATACGACTACCGTAACCGGCCAGAGATTCATCAATGGAGTTTGTGATAATTTCATAGGCCATTTGATGTAAACCTTTAGTGTCTGTGGTGCCGATATACATGCCGGGGCGCTTGCGCACCGGCTCCAGTCCTTCCAGAACCTGAATTGAAGAGGCGTTGTATTCTGATGTAATTTTGGTGGCCATCTGGACAAAATCAAGCGGCTGAACAGCCGCTAATCTAGCCTTATGTTAACAGTTATTTTGCTTCAAAACAAGATTGACAAAGGGGTTTAAATAAGATCCAAATCGCCAGGTGAAACAGAGGTATAGTCAACGGGCGTTAAGCTGTACAGAATTAATTCTTCCAGCCGATCGGCCACGCTGTCGTTGATTAGCTTGGCAAGCTCAGGAGGAAACTCAGCCATAGTCACTTCACCAAATTCCCGGACAACTACGGGGTCGTGAAACGGAAAAGAAAACGATCCTGCCGCAGTTAGCCCATCTGCCTGAGGGTATCTGATCTGCCGCAGCCTTCCTTCCAGACCTATTCTTCTCATTACTTCTTCTGCCATGCCGTTGGGAAGGATTCTTTCCATGGGCCAAGTCTAGCGAATTTAAGCCTGATGTCAAGTTAAATCCAGGGCCAGTTGGGTAAGACAAAGTTTGACCTGACAATTGGCTTTTAAATATTTTCTGGTCTGGACCACCCGTTCATATACCCGGACTTGCGCTAAATCCTGATGAATTAGATACTCCACCTGATCTAAAAAAACTAAAGCTGACTCGCGGGTGAAAGCTTGAGCTTCAATTAATTTCAGCCTCTCCCCTACTCCAGTCGACAGTAATTGGGTCAGCAGTTGTTGGAATTTTTTTAATTCTGCCGGACTGGGGGCATTCTTAGGTGAACTGGGTTGCCGGTCAACCCGTGACAATATAGTGGCCAATAACTGATCCGGCATGTCTGTGACTAAATAAATGAGCGAGTTGCCCGGTGGCTCCTCCAAAGTTTTTAGCAAAGCATTCTGGGCCGGAATAGTGAGTAAATGGGCCTGGTAAATAATCACTGTGTTGTGGTCAGTTTGAGTGGGTTTACGAGACAAAAAATGCTGAATCTGGCGAACATCGTCAATGCCGATGGAAGTTTCCGGCCTGATTTCTAAAGTGTCCACTCCTGGAGCTATTTTGACATCGCTTGTTAAAAACGCATGCATAATTGTGTATTATATAGTTATGGCTCCTGCCCCGAACCAAAACGAGTTGGGAATATTGGATATTCTGGTCAAGTCCAATAAACTAAGTGCCGTCGACGCCGAGGCTGCCCGTAGCGCTTTTGTATCCACTAATACTCCGGTTAGCGACTGGCTGATTAAGCAAAATAAAGTCACCGAAGAAGATTTAGTGGTGGCCCGAGCTCAGTTTTACAACGTTCCTTTTGTTAATATCTCCGACCAGCCGGTGTCGCCGGTGGCTTTAAGTTTAGTGGAACAGTCGGTAGCCAAAAGACTGCAGGTCCTCCCCTTTGAATATAAAGCTGATAAACGGGAACTGTCAGTAGCTATGGCCAACCCTATAGATCTGTCGGCCATTGAGTTTCTGGAGCAGAAAACCGGAGCCAGAATCAAGCCCTATGCCGCAGTAGCAGCAGAGGTCTCCGGAGCCATTGATACCCGATATACCCAGAGTCTGTCAACAGAAGTCACAGCTGCCTTAAAAGAAGCCGGTCAGGAAGAAGAAGCAGTTAAAACTGTGGATATTCGCAGGATGGGCGAATTTATTAAAGAAGCTCCCATTGCTAAAATTGTGACCACCATTTTGGAATACGCGGTCAAATCCCGGGCCTCAGACGTGCATATTGAACCACTAGAAGAAAGAGTGCGAGTGCGCTACCGCATTGACGGTATTTTGCACGAAAAATTGGTGTTGCCCCGGCGGATTCATGATTCATTGGTATCGCGGATTAAAATTCTGTCGGACTTAAAAATTGACGAGAAACGGATTCCTCAGGACGGCCGGTTTAACTTCCGGACGGAAACTGAAGAAGTGGACCTACGTATTTCTACCTTGCCTACGGTACACGGAGAGAAAGTAGTTATGCGGCTTCTTAAAAAAACCGGAGCTGTTCCCACTATGCAGGAGCTGGGTCTGCGGGGCCGAGCCTTGAAAAACCTGGATGAGTCAATTCTGCGGCCGCACGGGATTATTCTGGTAACTGGTCCTACCGGGTCCGGTAAAACCACCACTCTGTATTCCATCTTAACCAAAATCAGTACGACTAAAGTGAATGTGGTGACAGTGGAAGATCCGGTGGAATACCAGATTACCGGAGTTAATCAGGTGCAGATTAATCCCCAGGCCGGGTTAACTTTTGCTTCGGGTCTGCGCTCTTTCTTGCGTCAGGACCCGAACATTATTATGGTCGGAGAGGTGCGGGATCAGGAAACGGCTGATCTGGCCGTCCAAGCGGCTTTAACCGGACATTTAGTCTTCTCCACATTGCACACTAATAATGCAGCCGGTGCTCTGCCCCGGTTACTGGACATGCAGGCTGAGCCGTATTTGTTGGCTTCCACAATTACTGCCATCATTGGCCAGCGGGTAGCCCGGAAAATCTGTCCCCATTGTAAAACGACCTACACTCCGGCTCCGGAAATCATCGATGACATCAAAAAAGTCCTGGGTAAACTGTGGACCTTTGATCCGGCCACAGCTAAAACTCCGGTCCAACTGTTCAAAGGCAAAGGTTGTACTGAGTGTGGTAATACCGGCTACTTGGGTCGGGTAGGTATTTTTGAAGTACTGCCGATATCTGAAAAAATTGGTCGGTTGGTATTAGAACACGCCCCCACTTCAGAAATTGAAGCCGCCGCTGTGTCTGAGGGGATGATTACCATGAAACAGGATGGGTATTTGAAAGTTGTCGAGGGAGTGACTACTATAGAAGAGATCCTGCGGGTGGCCCAGGAATAAGTATGATGACAATTCAACAGCTATTACAGTATGTCATTGAGCATAAAGCTTCGGATCTACATTTAATTGTAGGTGTGCCTCCCACTGTACGTATCGATGGTAATTTAGTGGCCGTACCCGGGGAGGCTGTCCTGACCGCTCCTACCTTAGAACAATTGGTCACCGGAGTAGTCAGTGTCCAGCAAAAAGAAGTATTACTGGTGAATAAAGAATTGGACTTTTCCATCGCTTTGGGAACTCAGGCCAGGTTTCGGGTAAATGCTTATTATCAACGGGCTTCCATGGCTGCCAGCTTTCGGCAGATTTCTAACACAATTCCCACGATCGATGGTCTAGGTCTACCTAAGTTGCTGCACAACTTCACCACCTTAAAGCAGGGGTTCATTTTAGTCACAGGTCCTACTGGGCACGGTAAATCCACAACCCTGGCTGCTATGCTGGACGAAATTAACCACACCCGCCCAGTGCACATCGTGACGATCGAAGATCCGGTGGAGTATGTCTATACTCCCAGCAAAGCCGTTGTTTCCCAGCGGGAAGTACGTACTGATACCCACTCCTGGGAAATAGCCCTCCGTTCGGTGCTGCGGGAAGATCCTGATGTAGTCTTAATTGGGGAAATGCGGGATTTTGAGACCATTGCTGCCGCTTTAACCATTGCTGAAACTGGCCACTTGGTTTTCGCAACTTTGCACACTAACTCCGCAGCCCAAACCATTGACCGGATTGTCGATGTTTTTCCCGAATCTCAGCAGGCCCAGGTGCGGTTGCAATTGTCTGGAAATCTAGAGGCAGTATTTTCCCAGCGCTTAATTCCCAAAATTGGTTCAGGCCGGACCGTAGCTTATGAGGTTATGTTGGGCACGCAAGCTGTCAAAACCGCCATCCGGGAAGGTAAATCCCACATGCTGGACAACATTATTCTCACCTCGAGTGAATACGGCATGTCTACTTTGGAAAACTCCCTGGCTCAGTTGGTTAAAGCCGGGACAGTAGATTTGGAAACGGCCCAGGCATATGCCCTACGGCCGGGTGATATCAACCGCTTTATTAAAGGTGGCAGCGGCACATGAAGTGGCAATATCAGGCCGTAGGGGTCCAAAAACTTCCAGTCAAAGGATTTATGGATGCCACCACAGCTGGTGAAGTGGCCAGATCGCTACTCGAGCAGCAGTTGACTCCCATCAGAATCACCTCGGCCACTTCCGGTCTGGGCTTAAACCAACTGCTGGCCAGTTTCAGCCGTATCGGCGAAGTGGAGGTAACTAACTTTACCCGCCAGCTGGCTACCATGGTTACTGCCGGTCTGCCGCTAACTGATGCTTTAACCATGCTCAAACTACAGTCTGCTCCGGCTCTAAGTACAGTTGTGGAGCAGATGCTCAAAGACGTTCAGGAAGGGACTTCCCTGTCCGGTTCCATGGCCAAGTTTCCCCACGTCTTCACTCCGGTGTATGTAGCTCTGGTGCGGGCCGGTGAAGCGGCTGGAGTTATGGAAACTATTCTAGACCGACTGGCCACCACTTTGGAAAAACAGCGCGAGTTTTCCGGTAAAGTCCGGGGAGCTTTAGTCTACCCCTTAATTGTCATTCTGGGGATGGTAGCCGTGATGGTCATCATGCTGGTAGTCGTAGTGCCTAAATTAACTGAAGTGTATTCCCAATTTAATGCTGAATTGCCCTTTATGACCCAGGTGTTGGTGGCTATTTCTTCAGCTATGGTAAATTTCTGGTGGTTAATTC
>JAUSIY010000036.1 GCA_030647735.1 bacterium | reverse complement strand
AGGCGGGAGTAAGAGGAGAAAGAGATAAATGAGAGGGCTTCTTGAAGCCTTTTATTTGCTCTTCTTCGTAGCGGCGCTGATTTCCGGTGGTTCTGTGGGGAATTAAAATCCCTTGAGTTTCCCATCTGCGGAGGGTTTTAGTACTTACTTTGAGATACTGGGCAGCTTGGGCAATTGTAAGCATTTTGGGCAATGTTAGACAAAATATTTAGACATTAGCTTTATTTGTCTAAGTTTCGCTATATTATTAATATGACTAAATTGAGTATTGACTGTCAAGCCCCATTTGCATTTATTAGCCTCAGATAAAATTTCTAGAGACAAAAGAATAGTTGACAACCTGATTTGCTGGATTACTATTAACGTAGTGACTATTTTTCTGCCGGTTATTTTTTTGCTGTTACTGTTTCCGGTGGTTTCAGTGCATGCTCAGGGAGTGTCTCCGGCGATATCCGTATCGGCCGCTGTAGAAAATGTGGATCTGACCTCCGGAACAATTCTGTGTGCTTATCCGGAAGGGAATGTGCCTTGTAATCGGGAATATGACTCGACAATATTGGGGGTAATTAGTAAAGAACCAGCCGTATTATTGCAAAACACTACCCAGTCAGATACTTTGCCGGTGGTTAATTCTGGTAAGGGGGTAGTCAGAGTCAAAGCTGACGCGAACATTAAAAAGGGAGATTTTGTGACCAGCTCGACTACGGCCGGGATAGGTCAAAAAGCTAGCCAGAGCGGTTATGTAATAGGTTTAGCCCAGGCTGATCAGCAAGGGGAGCTAGTTCTGGTGGCCGTAAACGTCCGGCCGGCAATAGTTGCCGAGGGTATTAGAGGTAATTTACTGGAAACTCTGCGGACAGGTTTAGCCTCGGTTTACCTGACACCCTTAAATGCTTTACGGTATATTCTGGCTCTGGTGGTAACTGTGATTGCCTTTACCCTGGGCTTCATGTACTTTGGCAGGGTGGCCAAAACAGGGGTAGAGGCGGTCGGACGTAACCCGCTTGCTAGTAGAACTATTCAGCTTAGTGTAATATTTAATATTATATTGACTGTGGTCATTATGTTAGCTGGTCTAGCCTTGGCCTATTTGATTTTGATTCTCTAGGAGTATGAACAATATTTCTGCCATCTATGCGGGTCTTTGGATAGGGACTTGGGCACTGGCCGTTGCGGGATTTCTTACTTTTCGCAGAAAGGCGGGGAAATTGCATCAGGAAGAAGAACTGGTGATGTCCCGGGCCCGCCAAAAAGCCCTTAGCATTATCCAAAACGCCCGGGATCAGGGAGTAGACATTATCGGGCGGTCCAAAATTTCCGCAACCGAGAGTAAGTCGAAGCTAGAAGAAAATCTGTCAGAAATCTCCGCAACCAACATGCGGGAATTTAAAAATATCCTACAAACTATATCAAAGACAGTCGAAGGCGACGCCTTAAAAGAAATAGAAGAATTTAAGAAAGCGTTAGAGTTGGAAACAATTCAATCACAAAAAACAGTGGCGGCTAAAATGCAACAGAATTATGATCAAGCCAAAGCAGAAGTTGAGAAGTATAAGCAAGCCCAAATGGCTCAAGCAGAAGCTAAAATTGACCAGATTGTATCCGAAGTAGTTAAAGATATTATTGGTCGGGTAATTCCTCTGGAAGAACACCAGAAGTTAATCATTGCAGCTTTGGAAAAAGCTAAGAAACAGCATGGATATTCTTGAAAATATTTGGACCATCGATCAGGTCAATGAACTAATACAAACTGTCGATACACTAAACAATAGTTTGTATACGAAAGGTAAGCAATCCTGGTCGGAGGTGTTATTAACTCGGGTAGGAACGGACACGGCTAAATATTTTGATATATCTGAAGAGAAGCGCAAAGCATATTTAGACGAAGTGCGCCAAAAGATAAAAGAAGTGGCTGTCCTGAGATTGTCAGTTGCTGTGGAATTACCCACAGCTTCAATTCAACAGATCTGCCTGTGGGCCAGGCAAAATATTTCTCCGGTGATTGTTTTGGACTTAGCTGTAGACCGGAGTCTGATTGCCGGAGCCCAGATTAGCTTTTCGGGAAAGTACGTGGATTTAAGCGCAAAGACTGACTTAGAGAAACTATTGGAGAAATATGGCCGACTTTGAGGCTCTGCTGGCTTCAATCGGAGAAGTGGGCTATGTGCAACTAGTTACCCATTCCGTGACTCAGATAGAAGGGTTACCTGGAGCAGTGTTGGGAGAAAAGGTGATATTTGAAAGCGGTCAAGAAGGCGAGATTGTTTCCCTGGGTAAACTTCTTGTGGAAGTATTAGTTTTATCAACTTCCTCAGTTAGAGTAGGTACTCGGGTAGCCAGAACTGGGCACAGATTCGCAATCTCAATTAGTAAGCACTTATTAGGCAAGACTGCTAATTCCCTGGGTAAAATTATTGCTGGGCCGTCTACGCCCATACCTGCCGACGCCGAGTTAAGAGTGGTAGATGTGCATGCTCCAGGAATTGCTTCCAGAGCCAAAATTAATAAACCGCTGGAAACTGGAATTATCATTGTGGACATGATGGTCCCGGTCGGTAAAGGCCAAAGAGAACTAGTTCTGGGTGACCGCAAGACCGGCAAAAGCCGATTACTGTTGGAAGCAATTGTAGCTCAGTCCAGACTGGGGAGTATTTGTGTTTATGCAGCTATTGGTAAAAAGAAACAAGAAATCAGAAGGGTAGAGGATTATTTCCTCAAGGAGGGCATCAGAAATAATGTCATCATTGTGGCTTCTTCATCTCATGATTCAGCCGGAGAGATTTATCTTACCCCATACACAGCCATGACCATTGCCGAGTATTTCAGAGACCAAAAACGGGACGTGTTATTGGTTCTAGACGATTTGTCTACCCACGCTAAATTTTACCGCGAAGTCTCCTTGTTGGGCAGAAAGTTTCCCGGCCGGGACTCTTACCCGGGAGATATTTTCTATGTCCATTCTAGGCTGCTGGAAAGGTCCGGGAATTTCCAGATAGACGGGCAAGAGGTAGCTTTGACCTGCTTGCCAGTGGTTGAGACTACCCAGGGAGATTTAACCGGTTACATTCAGACCAACGTCATGTCTATGACGGACGGCCACATTTACTTTGATTCAGATTTATACTTTGCCGGCCGCAGGCCAGCAGTGAACACTTTCGTCTCAGTCACCCGGGTGGGTCACCAAACTCAATCCAAGCTCCGTCGGGAAATGTACCAGGCCACTTTAGATCTTATGACTAACTATTTGCGGACCCAGGACTTTGTCCGTTTCGGAGCGGAACTGGGGGATAACTCCCGCCAGGTTTTAGCTATGGGAGAAAAAGTCTTGACCTTGTTTAACCAACCGATGAATATATCAATACCGACTAACGTTCAAACTATTCTCTGGGGGTTATTGTGGGCCGGTTTATGGGACGGGCATAAGCTGTCAGGCTTAGTTGCTGCCTATCAAAGTGATTCAGTCCTCCGGAACATGATTAACAGCCTGGTTATTAATTCTGACACCGTAGCCACCCTGGTAGTTAATGTACAATCTAAATCTGACCAGTTATTGCCCATCATAAACCCGCCGGAACCTGCGGTTGCAGTCCCCAAATAATATGTTATCCCGAAAAATATTAGCCATGGAGAATGAAAGCCTGGTTGGCCTGCGGGGTTTTGTGGAAGTATATGAGGAAATAGCCGCAGAGCGGATGCAAAAAATACGCTCAGCCGTATTAAAAGCTCGGGAGTTTTTACAAGGGCTGGCTGAAATATTCGCTGAGGTAAAACTGACATATGTTAAAGAGGTGGGGGCTTTAGTGGCCCAGTCAAAAATTAACCGCAACGGCAAGACTGTAGCCGTGTTTCTATCCGCTAATTCAGGTTTATTCGGCGATATAGTCGAAAGAATTTTTAGGAAGTTTACTGAATTTTTAGCAGGTAATAAGGCAGAAGTAGTTATCATTGGCAAACAGGGACTACGAATGCTACAAGATCGGCATCCGGAGATCTTATATAACTACTTTGATCTCTCCGATGATAGTGTAGACTTAGACAGTTTGAGGCTAATTATGCGTTACCTCTTACAATTTGAAAAAATCATAGTTTTTTACGGAAAGTTTGAAAATATCATTAATCAAAATCCTACCGTATCTTCTATTTCCGGAGACAGCTTGCCCAATGTTAACTTAGACAACAAACCTCAAAATAAATACCTTTTCGAACCTACGGTCAAAGAGATTCTAGAGGTGTTTGAAAGTGAAATTCTGTCTTCTATTTTTGAGCAGGTGATGCACGAGTCATTATTGGCCAAATTCGCTTCCCGGCTGCAACATTTAGACCGGTCTCTGCAAAATATCGAAGAACGGTTAGTTAGCCTGAAATTTGAACTGGTCAGATGGCGCCACAAAATCGATAATCGCAAACAATTATCTACCTTATCAGGCATTTCCATATGGGAACAAAGTCGGTAAACGGAAAAGTAGTTTCAGTAAGAGGCCAAGTAGCCGAAGTGGAATTCAGTGGGAGGTCCCCGGCTATATATAACTTGTTGGTAATTCAGGAAGATCCCGAGATTAAAATGCAAGTCTATTCATCCTCAGAGCCGGCCACTTTTTACTGTCTGGTCTTGGAAAAAAGTGAGAAACTGAAGCGGGGTATGACGGTGGTTGACAGCGGCCAACCGGTACTCATTCCAGTAGGAGAGGGCGTTTTGGGGCGGGTAACTAATATCTTTGGCCAGATGTTAGACGGGGGAGCACCGCTAGTGACCAAGGACAGCTGGCCAATTTTTCGGGACGCTCCGTCCTTTACGGACATTTCTACAGCTGAGGCCATTTGGGAAACCGGTATCAAAGCTATTGACTTATTCTCGCCCTTGTTAAAAGGCGGAAAAATGGGTTTGTTTGGGGGAGCGGGAGTAGGTAAGACTATTCTGCTTTCCGAAATGCTGCACAACGTGGTGACTTTAAAACAACAGAAGAATGTGTCAGTTTTTGCCGGAGTGGGAGAAAGAACCAGAGAGGGTCACGAACTGTGGCTGGAGCTAAAAGAGCGGGGAATTTTAGCTAACACCGCTCTTATCTTCGGCACCATGGGCGAAAACGCTGCCATGCGTTTCCTAACTGCGTTGGGGGGAGTCACCTTGGCGGAATACTTTAGAGACACACTGGGTAAAGACGTGCTGTTTTTCATCGACAATATTTTTCGGTTTGCCCAAGCCGGTAACGAGCTGGCCACCATCATGCGCTCCATTCCCTCTGAAGACGGGTATCAAGCGACCCTGGGTTCTGAAATGGCCGCTTTCCATGAAAGACTTGTCTCTACAAACAAGGGGGTAATTTCGGCCGTTGAAGCGATCTACGTGCCCTCTGACGATTTACTGGATCACGGAGTGCAATCTGTTTTTCCATACCTCGATTCAGTGATTACATTGTCTAGGTCTGTATACCAAAAAGGACTCCTGCCGGCTATTGATG
>JAUSIY010000029.1 GCA_030647735.1 bacterium | reverse complement strand
CAATTCGGTTAACTCATTGAGTACAAAAACTCTACATCTGGATAAAAGAGGAGAGATGACTTCGAAACTGGGATTCTCGGTAGTCGCCCCTATCAAGGTGATAGTTCCATCCTCAACGTATGGGAGGAGAAAGTCTTGTTGGGCTTTATTAAACCGGTGAATTTCATCAATAAACAAAATACATCCGGTTTGCAATACTGCTCGCCGCATGTCATCTTTGCCGGCCGAAACGGCAGAAATTTCAACCAGAGGAATCCCTAATGCCTGGGCATAAATTTTGGCCAGAGTGGTTTTGCCTGTCCCGGGCGGGCCCCACAAAACAAACGAGATTCTTTGCTTATTTTCTATAGCCAGTCTCAAAGGCCGGCCGGGACCCACTAGATGAGATTGACCGACAAACTCTGTCAATTTACGGGGACGAATCTGGAAGGCAAGTGGTTCCACTCCCCGAGTATACTTCGGTTTTTATTTGGGGGCAACCAGTTTATTGACCGCGGCTGAAGTAGGAATACTGATAGTCAGCTTCTCGGCCAGTTTTCCTTTACCTAATAGTTTGACGGTTTTAGTTCCTTCGGGAACCAGGCCAGCTTTAATCAGATTGGCCAAGGTGACTTCGGTCTTGACCGGCCAACCCGCCAGATCTGAAAGGTTAATAGCAAACGGTTTGTTACCCCAGGGTTTAAACTTCGATTTACCTCTTTGAAAGGGAAATCTCTTGATCAGAGATTTCTTCATCTTCCGACCCTCGAAAATGAGAGGGATGCTGCCTCGGGACTTTTGTCCTTTTTGACCCCGGCCTGACGTGTGGCCACCTTTGCCACTACCATATCCCCGACCAACTCTCTTTTGGCTACGGGTTACTGATTTGGGTAGTTGGTGCATATTCATATTAATTCCTGGCCTTCAATCTTTTTAACGCTTCAAAGGCAGCGTAGACGTTACTGGCTTTGTTTTTGGTACCTAATATCTTGGCTACAATGTCCTGAATTCCAGCCGCCTCCACTACAGCCCTTACGGATCCCCCGGCAATAACTCCGGTACCAATCGGGGCGGGTTTCATAATCAGTCTGGCTGCCCCTAACTTCAGGCGCATCTCGTGAGGAATGGTCCGGCCGTTTAAAGGTACAGTGATCAAATGCTTTTGAGCGTAAGAGCTGCCTTTACGAATAGCTGAAGACACGTCGGGGGCTTTACCCAAGCCGACTCCCACCCGACCTTTTTTGTCTCCCACAACAATTAGCACTGAGAAGCTGATCCGGTTACCTCCCTGGTTCTTTTTAGATACCCGGTTCACCTGAACGACCTTTTCGTCAAATTCTTTGACTTCTTTAGTAAAATCTCGGCGTTGTTGGTAGGCCATATATTTATTATCTGTGATTAGAACTTTAATCCGCCTGCTCGGGCGGCTTCGGCCAGGTTTTTAACTTGACCGTGATAGCGATAACTGCCTCTGTCAAAAACTACTTCGCTGATTTTAGCAGCTAAGGCGGCTTTAGCCACCTGCTCACCGACTACTTTGGCGTCATTGCCACGAGCTGCCGCCAGAGTTTTTCCCTGTTTGTCGTCAATTACTTGAGCGTAGATATATTTACTGGAGCGGTGCACAGACAACCTGGGCCGGCTGGAACGGCTTCTGAGTTTGGCTCTGTTTTTGTGACTGCGGTCGGCGATCATATATTTAGGCTGCGGCTCCGGTGGCTCCTGCTTTGGCGGCTTTACCCGGCTTACGGCGGATCACTTCACCCACATATTTAAGTCCTTTGGCTTTATAAACATCGGCTGGTCGCAAGTGTCTGATTTTAGCGGCTACTTCTCCCACCAGTACTTTATCAATCCCCGCTACCGTAATTTTGTTTTCCTCAACCTTAAAAGTAATTCCGGCCGGAGCTTTGACAACTACCGGGTGAGAAAAACCTAAGGACAGATTCAGTTCAGACCCGGAAGTGGCTGCCCGGTAACCTGTTCCGGATAGTTCTAATCCTTTTTCCCAACCAGTTGATACTCCGACCACTTGATTTGCGACTAAGGTTCTAAACAAGCCGTGCAGATTAGGAGCGGCTGAAGTCACTACAGCCTGGTTGTCTTTAACCTCAACTTTGACCTGGGCGGGCACATGCAAAGTCAGTTCTCCCTTGGACCCGACCACAGTCACTGTCTGTCCGGTTACGGTTACAGTTACACCAGATGGAATTGTTATGGGTTGACGGCCTATACGGGACATATATTTACCAAATTTGGGCGATAATCTCGCCACCAACATTTAACTTTTTGGCTACCTTTTCACTCACTACCCCTTTGGGAGTAGACAGGATGTTTATGCCCAAGCCCCCCCAGACCTTGGGTAACTGTTTTACCGAGCTGTAAATTCTCTGACCGGGTTTACTCACCCGGCGCAGGTCAATCATGGCGGGTTCTTTGCCTTTGTATTTAAGTTCCACCACGAGTTCTGTTCCCTCATGTTTAACTGAGGACACGTACCCTTCGCTAACCAATACCTCAGCCACTGCCCCTTTGGTCCGGCTCCAAGGCATTTTGAGGGTGGTTAAGCCGGCCCGGTAACCGTTCTTTATTCTGATTAAGAGATCTGAGAGAGGATCGGTTACCATGATGCCTTTCTGACTCCGGGTAATTCTCCCCGGTTAGCTAACTCTCTAAAGCACAACCGGCACACCCCAAACTGGCGCAAGAAGGCCCGTGGCCGGCCACAGAGCTGACAGCGGTTGCGGTACTGGTTGGGGTGTTTGAGATACCCTTTAGTTTGTTTGACAATTTTGCTGGTTTTGGCCATATTAGTCTTTCTTAAACGGCATGCCTAATAACTCAAGTAGGCGTCGGGAGATTTTAACATCGCCGGCATTAGTTACCAGAGTAATCTCCAGCCCTCTGACTTTATCAATCTGTGAATACTCAATTTCAGAAAAAACTATTTGCTCTGTCAGACCCAAAGTGTAGTTGCCCTTTTTGTCAAAGGCGGTCGTCGACACTCCCTGGAAATCGCGCACCCGGGGGAGAACGATATTAAATAGCTTGTTGAGGAAATCGTACATCCGCTGACCTCTTAGAGTTACTGCCAGTCCTACCGCATCACCGGCCCGAACTTTAAAAGCAGCAATGGACAGTTTAGCCCGGGTAATTTTGGGCTTTTGACCGGTAATAGTCCCCAACCATCCGGAAGTTTTCTCCAGAATACCTTTGTCTGAAACAGCCTCTTTTAAGCCAATGTTGACCACAACCCGGTGCACTTTCGGTACAGCCATCAAGTTGGTTAATCCGAATTCTTTCATCAAGGTTGGGGCAACTTCATCCTGATAATGTGTTCTTAAATTCATACTTTCTTTTTGCTTTTTGAGCTAACCGTCGGCTTACTTTTGGCTGAGGTTTTTTCAGTAACTGCTTTAGCTGCACCATCTATAATAGATTCACACTTGCGACAGATTCTGGCTTTTTCGTCACCGGTAATACGGTAACCTACCCGGGTAGGTTGTTTGCAGGTGGGACAAATCAAGGCAACTTTGGAAATAGCCAGGGGGCGGTCCAGAATTAGAATTTCCCCAGGGACTGTCTCACTTTGACGCTTGCGGTGTTTCTTGTACTGATTAATTCCCGGCACCAGCACCGTTTGGTCAGCCAGAAACACCCGTTCTACCTTACCCTGCCGACCCCGGTCTTTTCCGGTTAATACTTGAATGGTGTCGCCTTTTTTGATTTTCATATATTTATTTTTTACAGAACCTCCGTGGCCAGAGAGGCAATTTTGGCATAACCTTTGTCTTTGACTTCCCGGGCTACCGGACCAAACACCCGGGTGCCCCGGGGATCACCGGTTTTAGGATCAATGACTACGGCCGCATTGTCATCAAAGCGGATATAGCTGCCGTCACTGCGATGGGTCTCTTTGCGGGTGCGAACAATCACTGCTTTGACCATTTCGGAGTCGTGGACTACCCCAGTGGAATCTGCCTGATCAACTACAGCAGTCACCATATCTCCCACATAGCCATACTTGCGTTTCCATGCTCCATGCACCAGAATCACCCGCAGCTTTTTGGCTCCGGAGTTATCGGCCGGGACTAGAATTGAGCGTAGTTGAATCATACTTTGACTACCTCCGCCACTATCCAGTGTTTAGTTTTGGACATGGGTTTAATTTTATTAATTTTAACCTGGTCACCCAATTGCACCGGCACGGTAACATGCACGTGATATTTAGTAATCCGATGCATTTGTTTGTGATATTTAGGGTGGGCCACTTGACGATCTACCTGGACTATCACTGTCTGGTTCATCTTGATGGAAATGACTTTACCGGTGATAGTTTGCATATGAGAGAACAATAGCTAACGCTTTACGCAAGTTAAATCCGGCCCGGGTGTTTTTGGCTTTGCCGGCCGCTAAATCAATCTGGGCTTTAGTAATTTGCTCCCGCAGAGACTTAGCCTCAGCCAGTAACTGGGGGTTATCTAACTCAGAATATTTTTTGCGGGTTTTAGTCATATTAGTGTTTAACTACAAATATAGTTTTGATAGGTAACTTGGAAGATGCCAATCGAAAAGCCCGCTGGGCCAAAGCCTGATCTACTCCAGCCAACTCAAACATAATCCGGCCAGGATTGACGACAGCTACATATTCATGGATATCACCTTTACCGGAGCCCATTCTAGTCCCCAAGGCCTTTTTGGTTACTGGCTTGTCCGGAAAAATGCGGATCCACACTTTGCCTCCCCGCTGAATCTCGTGAGAAATAGCTTTCCGGGAGGCTTCAATTTGGCGGGCAGTCACCCACCCAGAAGCAACGGCCTTCAATCCAAATTCACCAAAAGCTACGGCACTACCCCGGATACTGACGCCACCCATTTTACCTCTGAACTGTTTACGGAACTTTTGACGTTTGGGTTGTAACATAATTATCTGTCTCCTTTATAAATCCACACCTTAACTCCCACATAGCCTGAGCGGGTCAAAGCCGGGACCTGTGCATAATCAATATCAGCTCGCAAAGTTTGTAGAGGAACAGTACCTGCAGAATACGGTTCCCGGCGGGCAATTTCGGCTCCGTTAATCCGGCCGGAAATCAAAATTTTGATCCCTTTGGCCCCAGACTGCATGGTCCGCTCCAAAGTTCTGGCAGCTACCCGGCGGGAAGGTAGTCGTTTAACTAATTGCTCGGCAATTTTGACAGCTACTAGGTAGGCGGCCAGATCGGGATTTTTGACTTCCTCCACGGGCATATCAATTTTAGGAGCGTTTTTGTCGTTAGGATCAATTCCGGCAGTTTTATAAATAAATTTCTTCAGCTCTTCAATTCCGGATCCCCCCCGGCCGATGACTACTCCGGGACGGGTAACAAAAATGATCACTTTCATATTCTTTAGAGATCTTTCAATATCTACCCTGACCACTCCGGCCGGTGCCAAGCGTTTCATAAGCGCCCGGCGCAGCTTGACGTCTTCACCTAAGTAAGCAGCGTATTTAGCAGGCTTAGTGGTAAACCAGCGGGATCGCCAACTGGCCGTCGGATTTAACGGCAAACGAAAACCTAATGGATTTACTTTGTGGCCCATATTATTTAACCTCTAATTCAACCAAGATATGAGATAACTTTTTATGACGAATTCCGGAATCATAACGGGCTCCGTGAGCGTGGACGTCCCGACGTTTATATCTGGGTCCTTCCCCGATCTGTACAGATTTAATAGTTAATTTCTCAGGCGACAGGGAGAAGTTATTCTTGGCATTACCCATGGCCTGCTGAAACACGGGTAACAAGGTTTTGGCTGCCCGATGAGGCAAAGCCTGCAATTTGGCAATGGCCTCCAAAGGAGGTAGTTTGCGCACACTGTCAGCTACCCAGCGCAACTTGCGGGCACTGCCTCGGGTAAATTTAGCTTTGGCTACAATGATGTTAGTCATATAGATTAAGTTTTCTCCATAGTGCGTTTAACTATGGCTCCATGGCCTCGGAAAGTGCGGGTGGGGGCAAACTCACCCAGTCGGTGACCCACCATGCTTTCATTCACAAATACATCAATGAATTTGTTGCCGTTATGAACTTGGAAAGTGAAACCGACAAACTCCGGCGGAATTTGACTACCCCTGGCCCAGGTCTTGATGGGAGACTTCGTCCCACCGGACATCTTGGCCACTTTAGCCAGTAGCTTTTCGTCAATGTAAGGTCCTTTTTTAGTGCTTCTTGCCATATTTATGTTTTGCTTTTGCGCCGCTCAACAACTAACCGCAGTGAGTGCTTGCGCTTGTTTCGGGTTCTGGTTCCCCGGGCAGACTTACCCCAGGGAGTCTTAGGATTCATACCTTCACCGCTGCGGCCTTCTCCTCCTCCGTGGGGGTGGCTGCGGGGGTTCTGGGCAGTGCCTCGCACTGTGGGACGAATACCTTTCCAGCGCTTGCGGCCGGCTTTGCCGTAATTGATATTTTTCCAATCAGTATTGCCTACCGATCCAATGGTGGCATAGGCCTCAGGCAGAAAGCGGCGAATCTCGCCAGAGGGCAATTTTACCAGAGCCCACTTCTCTTCGAAACCAGCAATAGCCGCGGCGTTGCCGGCTCCCCGCACCATCTGGGCTCCTTTACCGGGAGTAATTTCTAAGGCATGCACCAAAGTTCCAGCCGGAATGGCTTTTAACGGCAGAGCATTGCCGACTGTTAAAGGAGAGGCTTCACCAGCCATCACCTTGTCCAAAGCTTTCATTCCTTCGGGGGCCAGAATATAGCGCAGTTGCCC
>JAUSIY010000021.1 GCA_030647735.1 bacterium | reverse complement strand
GCAAGAAACTACCCAGAACAAAGGCCGCCACCAGACTTATTCCAAAGAAAGTCAGCTTCACTGGACCAAAATCAATTAACTGTGGCCACATGCTACAATAATACAACAACTTATGTTAGAACTCCCTCATACTCTGGTTGGAGCTGCCATTGCTACTGCTATACCCAACCCCTACATCGCCTTGCCCTTGGCTTTAGCTTCACATTTTGTCACTGATTATCTTCCCCATTGGAATCCGCACATTAATACTGAACTGAAATCCAAAGGGATGATTTCCAGTAAATCCCGATTAATAATTCTCTTAGACTCCGGATTTGCCCTGATGCTGGGGACTTTAATTGCCGCCAGGTTTTTACCGGACGTATCACGCTTCAGCGTGATTTTTTTCGCCTGTTTTCTGGCCGTAGCTCCGGATGTAGCCGAAATTCCCTACTACTTTTTAGGAATGCAAAATGTGCCCTTAATCAAGAAGTTAATCAGCTGGCAGCGCGGTCACCAATGGAATGTACGACCGATGCTGGGAGTGTTAACCCAGGCAATAGTAGTCATTGCCAGTTTGATTGTTATCTTCCGCTAATTCTTTCCCCGCTCCACATAGCTGCCGTCCCGCGTATCCACGATAACCTTATCTCCTTCGTTGACAAACAGAGGTACCCGAATGGCTAGCCCGTTATCCAGAACTGCACTTTTATACATATTGGAAGCTGAATTGCCTTTAATCCCCGGGTCAGTTTCGGCCACTTTAAATTCCATTTTGGGAGGTAATTCGATCCATAATGGCCGTTCATCCCAAAACAGGACATTGACTTCCACTCCGGCTACTAAATATGGTCCCTGTTCCCCTACCACACTGTCAAGAATTTCTACCTGTTCAAAGTTTTTAGGATCCATGAAGGCGTAAGTACCCGTACCCCGGTATAAATACTGCATGGCCCGGCGGTGAGTATCGATTTCTTCTACCCGGGCAGAATTGATAAAGCTTTTTTCGACAGTACTACCGGTTAATAAATTGCGGATTTTAACTCTGATGGTAGCTGAACCCCGACCCATTTTGACGTGCTCATATTTTAGACACATCCACGGCTGGCCGTCCATCAAAAAGGTGATTCCGTTGCGAAGATCTTGAACAACCATCATTTCAGGATAAGTTCCACACCCCTAAACACATGGCTAAATAGCAATCGGGGCAACCTTTGCAATTTTCCGGCAAAACACGTTCAATGTCTCTCCCATCCTGAGGCGGTTCTATTTGAGCCCCGTTATAAAAATACGCACCCCTCTCACCTCTATTAATATCAAACTGTACCTCGGCCCCACATCCACTACAAACAGTTTCTCGCTCATATCCCCGATTGGATACTAATTGACTGGTCATGCCTGGCAATTCTACTGCTAACAGGCTAAAATTACCATACAAGCCGGGATGGTGGAACTGGAATACACGTAGCTCTCAAAAAGCTATGGGCCTTAAGCCCATGCGGGTTCGACTCCCGCTCCCGGCACCAGTAATAACTTCGGACTGGAAAGGTAAAGGTATATGTATAATGTGGGGAATGTGCGGCATCTTTGGGGTAACTAACGATCCGGACGCGGCCCAAACAATTTTAGCTGGTCTTAAACGCTTAGAGTATCGGGGATATGATTCCTGGGGAATTGCGGTTAAAGATCACCTGCGACTGAAACTGGAAAAGCATGTGGGGAAGATTTCTTTGTCGCGCACCCATCTGCCCTCCAGCCATTTTGGAGTCGGTCACACCCGCTGGGCCACTCATGGAGGTGTCACACAGGCTAACTCTCATCCCCATCTGGATTGTAGCGGCAAATTGGCCATTGTTCACAACGGGATCGTCGATAACTGGGCTACTCTGAAAAAAGAACTGAAGGGGCATCATCTTTCTTCTCAAACAGACAGTGAAATCATAGCTCATCTGATTGAGAGGGAGCTTCCTAAGGGTGATTTACTATCTGCTTGTCAAAAAACATTTAAACGGCTACAGGGATTAAATGCCATCATTGTCTTTCATCAGGACTATCCCTATCTCGTAGCCGCTAAATCTGGTTCCCCCCTGGTTATTGGGGTTAATCCCGGCAATCACTTAATCTCCTCTGATACCGCCTCGCTTTTGCCTTTAACAAACAAGGTTATTTATCTGGAGGACAACCAGATTGCCCAGATTTTTCCGGACCTGGTAAAAATTATGTCACTTACTAAACAGTCCCCCATTAAACCCAGGATCAATATCATCAATTGGCAGGCTAAACAGGCAGACAAAGGTAAATTCGCCCACTTCATGTTAAAGGAGATTTATGAACAGTCCCAGATAATTGACTTATTAGCCCGGTCAAAACTATATGAAACTGAGCAGCTGGCCAAAAGAATTACCCAGGCCGATCAGGTGTTTACTGTAGCCTGCGGCACGGCTTTTTATGCCGCCTTAGCCGGGCAGTATTTCTTTTCCCGCATTGCCAAACGCCAAATTATTCCGGCCATTGGCTCAGAGTTTTATTATCATGCTGACTTTTTGAACAAAAAGAGTCTGTTAATTGCTCTTTCTCAGAGCGGGGAAACTATTGATACGGTGCAGTCGATCCAACATGCCCAAAAGGCGGGCTGCCGGGTTATTGGTTTGGTTAATGTCCCCGGCTCGACTATCAGCAGGTTGAGCAACCAAACTCTGTTACTTGAAGCCGGACCGGAAAAGGCCGTAGCCAGCACTAAAGCTTTTTTGGCCAAGCTGGCCATTCTCCTCTTAACTGCTCACCAATTACGTCACCAGCCCCAAGTCGGACAGGATGAACTGCACCAGGCGGCCCGAGTAGTCCGGCGGGTTTTGCATCCTGATCACTTAAGCCGCATTAGAGCTTTGAGCCGCAAAATAGTTTCCGCAGGCAATATTTTCGTTTTGGGTAAAGGTCAGTCTTACCCGGCAGCATTGGAAATTGCTCTTAAAATCAAGGAGATTTCCTATATTCACGCTGAAGGGGTTCCTTCCGGGGAGCTCAAACACGGGCCCATTGCTCTGATTCAAAAGGGTACTCCCTGTTTGGTATTGGCCCCTGATGATGAAACCTATGCGGATATTATTTCCTCGGCTCTGGAAGTCAAAGCTCGGGGGGCATATGTCATTGGTTTGTCACCCCGGAATAACCCAGTATTTGATTATTGGTTGGCTGTCCCCGACTGCTCACACGCTTCTATTATTCCCCATGTAGTTGTGGGTCAATTGTTGGCTTATTATTTAGCCGTTAAAAAAGGATTTGATCCGGACATGCCCCGCAACCTGGCTAAGTCAGTTACAGTAAAATAAGCCAGCGGTTAATTACTTTTGCGCTTGGATTCCACTGAGAAGAATTTGATCATGTTGGGCTTAAATCTCAATTTGATGGTTTTTAAAGGACCATTTCGGTGCTTGGCAATATCTAAGGTCATATCCTCCAGGTCTTCGTCTTTCTCCCGCCACATGAACATGACTACGTCAGCATCCTGTTCAATGGCTCCCGATTCTCTCAGGTCTGATAACTGAGGCTTCTTGACTCCTCGGGATTCAACCTGGCGAGATAGCTGAGATATGGCTATCACCGGAACTTTCAATTCCCGAGCCAGGTTTTTTAACCCCTGGGAAATTTCCGAGACCTCCTGTACCCGGTTATCCAAGTTTCGCACTGGCCGGGCCAGCTGCAGATAATCAACTACTATCAATTTTAAGTTGTGCTCAGCCTGTAACCTTCTGGCTTTAGTCCGCATTTCCAAAATGGAAATACCTGGAGTATCGTCAATAAACAGAGGAGTTTCGTACAATTCTCCCATAGCATCGGAGAGCTTAGTAAACTCATCTTCATCTAGCCGGCCAGTCTTTAACTTCCAGGCATCAATCTCGGCTTGAGATACCAATAGCCGGTCCATCAATTCTTCCCGGCTCATTTCCAAAGAGAAGAAGCCGACCGGCATTTTGTACCTGACTGCCACGTTCTGGGCAATATTTAACGCTAGGGCAGTTTTGCCGATTCCAGGCCTGGCTGCCATAATCAATAAGTTTGAATTTTGCATGCCGGCCAAGGTGTCATCCAGATCTTTAAAGCCAGTGGGGACTCCCCGCAGGCTGCCGCTGGTTTTATGCAGCTCGTCTAGTCTGTCAAAAGAGCTGGCTAAAATGTCTTTGACCGGCACAAATACCTGCTTTAAGTGTTGCTGAGCCAAGGCAAACACACTGCTTTCGGCAGAATCTAATATCTGACGCACGTCTCCTCCGTCATCAAAAGCCGTTTCCGTAATTTTGGCAGCTGCGGAAATCAACTGCCGTTTAGTAAAGTTATCCCGGACTAATTGGGCGTAATGCTCGGCGTGACCTGCAGTAGGCACCTGATTCACCAACTGGGTTAAATATTCTGCCCCCCCGGACGATGACAGTTCTTTTTGTTTCTTCAACTTTTCAGCTACGCTGACTAGGTCTATCGGTTGGCGGTCCTGATATAGGTCCAGAATAGCAGTGTAAATCTGACTGTGTTTGGGTTCGTAAAAATGTTCGGGACGCAATAGTTCGACTACGGAGATGACCGCATCCCGGTCAATTAAACACGCCCCGATAACCGATTTCTCAGCTTCCGGGGAGTGAGGGGGAACTTTGGTATTGGCCATTTCATTTTCTTTCCAAAACTACGACTTGAAGCTCGGTAGGTAATTTGTCCCGAGACATGACTAGTTTTGGTACAGGAGTAACCGTTTTGCCCAGCTCCTTGAGGAAGACATCTACTTCAGCCAGTTTACCAAAAGCCGCACTGTCTAAACCCGGTTGCTGATGGTGCATAGGAATGACAATCCACGGATCTAATTGCTGGACCACTTCGGCTGCCTGCTTAGCGTCTAATGTGAATGTTCCACCTACCGGCAGTAGAACGATATCAAGACTGCCTAAAGCTTCCAGTTGGGGATCAGTCAATTTGTGGCCTAGGTCTCCAGCGTGACAAATCCGCAGTCCGTCCATCTCGATAACGTAAAGTACGTTGGCCCCCCGCTCACTTCCGCCACTATTGTCGTGCCAACTTCCCACTCCCACAACCGAAACCCCTTTAACTTCGTACTCACCCGCTGAGTCAATCACAAAGGGACTGCCGCTAATCAGTTTAACCTGGTTGTGGTCAAAGTGATCGTGCGATACGGTCACAATATCCGCGGTAGTATCTTTGGGAAACTTGCCGACTTTAGCGTCATACGGATCAGTCACTAAAGTGGCGGTTTTGCCTTTGAGCTTAAATGCTGAATGACCTAAGTAACTGAATTCCATGCTCCTCACAATACATCATGAAATCTGTCTTGACAATACCACAGAGGTAAGATATTCTCGGCCCAAATGAAGAAGGAAGTCATCCTGGCAATTACCATTGGTTTTGCCTTGGGCCTAGTCATTACCTTCGGCATTTGGACGGCCAACCGCAGTTTAAAAAATCTGCCGGTTAATCCAGCCTCCACTCCGCTAACTGTGGCTGCCACTCCCACGCCTAGTTCCGACCAAGCTCAGAAGGTCTCCCTGGCTTTAACGACTCCAGCTGATGAGGCACTGGTTACCACCAACAAAATTACTGTCTCCGGAAAAACTGTAGCAGCCGCTGCTGTAATCATCTTATCAGAAAACGGCCAGCAAGCCCTGGCGGCTGATGACAAAGGTGAATTTTCCCTGGAGGTCAGCTTAGTGGGAGGATACAATACTATCCGGGTGATTGTCTTTGACAAAGACGGCAATACCACTGAGCAATCGGTAGTAGTTACTTACACCACAGCCAAAATATGACACGTTTGATGACCTTAATCGCCCTGTTCATCTTTACTCCCGCCCTGGTCTTGGCCCAGTCTCCCTCACCCACTTCCATCCGGGACGCAGTTAAAGAACAAGTGGCCCAGGAACTGGCTGAAATTAAACAGGCAGTGGCTAAAAAGGCCTATGTGGGTTCGATTACAACCATCGACAATCTGAACCTGACTATTACCAATTTGAAAAACCAGTCCCGCACAGCAACCGTCACCACTGACACAGCCATTAAATTGACCGGAGGCAAAGACGGCACTTCGGCCGATTTGAAAGTGGGCCTGTTTGTCATCGCTATGGGAGACGTGGACAGTAATGGCACCATGACTGCCAAACGGTTGTTAGTGATTAGTCAGCCGGCCGAAGACAAGCGGCAGGCAATTTTTGCAACCGTCACCAAAGCCTCTGCTTCCACTCTCACTGTAGAAGATCTTAAAAAAGCCAGCTGGACCATTAAACTGTCCTCAACTACCAAATATGTGGGGAACACTAAAACTGTAGCAGATATTGAAATCGGCAACAAAATTGTGGCCGTCGGCACCGTCACCGCCGAAAACTCGCTGACCGCGGCCATCGTTAACTTAGTCTCAGCTAAGTAGTATGCCCCCCCGTAACTGAAGCTCCCCGATTAGATGACATTGTTGATCCCCAACTGGTTGAGAAAGCCAGTGCGACCTTGGGAGTATATCTTGCCTGGGCCTCAGACCTCAAAGACGATTTGGTAACACTGGTTTCTCCCGCTGAACCCGATTTTCAGGCTGCTTGTCAACCTCTTCGGGAGGCCCTGACTTACCATGACCCCAAGGACTGGGTTGACCCGAATATTGATGCTATAGATCTGCTTACTCGGATCAATATTGATAAACTGAGGGCTATTCGGGATCAGTTGAGTTTAGACCATTATTAAACCAAACTGGGCTCTTAAAGTAGAGGTAAGCGTCCGCTCCCAAAACTGCTCCTCCAATGCCCATGAGCAAAAGACCAGGCCAATTCGCTTCCAATGATTTAGTGACTAAAATTGTTCCGTAGGCAAAGCAGGCTGTGGCGACCACTTCTATGCCTAGTCTCCAATTTGATTCAAGAATCTGTCGTAATCTGTCTCTGAACATACCCTTAGGTATACTACTCATACCTTAAGGCGTCAATGGGGTTAAGCCGGGCTGCCCGGATGGCCGGAACAATGCCGGAAACTATCCCTACTGCAGCTGAAACACCAAAGGCTAGTGCTACGGATTGCCAGGTAACTGCGGTTTCAATAAATTGGCGGATAATCAAGGATCCTCCCCATCCAATGGTAATTCCAATTCCTCCTCCCACCAGAGACAGCACTACCGCCTCAGTCAGAAACTGAGTCATAATATTTCGGCTGGTTGCCCCCACCGCTTTTCTCAAGCCGATTTCCCGAGTCCGCTCAGTAACTGAAACCAGCATGATGTTGGCAATCCCAATACCGCCAACCACCAAAGATATGGCCGCAATGCCGGTTAAGGCTCCGGTAATAGCTCCTAAAAAGGAGTTGATGGTCGACAGCAGTTCAGTGGGCTCCATAACCGTAAAGTCATCGTCAGTTAAGTTGCGGCGATAGAAATAATTATTAATTTTCTGGACAGCAATTGTAGTTCCAGCTGCATCGGTAGTTTTAACCAGAATAGTGGCCGGGGTTTTAATTCCGGTTATTTTAATGGCTGCTGTCACCGGCATAAACACCATGGAGTTCTCATCCTGAGCCCCGGAAAAACCGCCGCCCCGTTTAACCAGAATGCCAATTACCTTGACCTTTTGACCCCCCACATCAATGTCTCTATTCAGAGCTTCCCGAGTTTTAAATAATTCTTCATAGACATGCCAGCCGATGACAGCCACTAGCTGGCTTCTTTCCAAAGAACTTTTAGAAAAAAACTTACCGGTGGCCAATTTCAATTTTCTATCCGGTAAATAATTTTCATCTATGCCGGTTATGGCTGCGGTCACAGTTCTGTTTTGGTACTTGGCCAAAGTCGGTTTAGTGATAAAACCACTGGCCTTGGTAACGGGCTCACCCAAACGGCCTAAATTAGTAATATCGTTCCAGGTGAATTTGGAGGCGATTGATCCGGGAGGGCCACCACCAAATCCGCTCATCCGGCCGGGGGCTATAAACACCGTATTTGAGCCCAGAGATTCAAACTCACCGGTAATGAATGACTGCAGACCGCTGCCGATAGAAACCAACAAAATCACCGAGGCAACTCCAATGATAATTCCCAGAGCGGTTAACAGCGACCGGGTTTTGTTGGTCTTTATGGCATCTATAGCAGTTCTGAATAATTCTAAGCCGTCCATTACTTTTTCCCCTTATCAGAAATTAACTTGCCGTCTTTAATAATGATTTGCCGCTTAGCCCGGGCGGCAATATCCGGTTCGTGAGTTACCAAAATGATGGTGCCTCCTTCGGAGTGCAAAGTAGTAAATAGCTTCATTATTTCGTCACCGCTGTGGCTGTCTAAATTTCCGGTGGGCTCATCAGCCAACAGCAAGCTGGGTCTGGTAACCAGGGCCCGGGCAATGGCCACCCGCTGTTGCTGCCCTCCGGAAAGTTGAGAAGGAAAGTGAGTAAACCTGTCTCCTAACCCTACTTTGGTCAGCATCTGAGCTGCCAAATGGCGGCGCTGACTAGCTGAAACTGTAGCGTACACCAAAGGCAGTTCCACGTTTCGAATCGCCGGAGTGCGTCGCAGTAAGTTGAACTGCTGGAACACAAAACCAATTTTCTGGTTGCGCAGCTTGGCCAAGCGCTGGTCGGACAGTTTTGAGGCATCCACTCCGTCAATAAGGATCTCCCCGGCTGTGGGCCGGTCTAATAGGCCAATTAAATGTAAGAGGGTGGATTTACCACTACCTGATGGGCCGGTGATGGCTACAAACTCTCCGGGCATAACCTTAAATGAGATCTTGTCTACCGCTTTGACTACTTCACCCCCGATTTTGGGATTACCGTACACTCGGGACACTTCCCGAAATTCAACTACCGGAAGGGGTTTGGATTTCATTGAGCCACAACTTGATCGCCCTGGCTAAGTCCAGATTTAATTTCTACCGTATCTTCTCCCTCAATGCCTGTCTCAATCTGCCTAATCTGGCCGTCTTGTGATTTCACCCTGCCATCAACCACGGTTTCCAAAGGTAAAGTTAACACCCCTTTGGCTTCTTCCAAAGTTATCTTGGCATCTCCATTCATACCCAATCTTAACTTGGCCATATCCGCCAGATCTAACTTTATCCGCACTTTATATACTGTGGCTCCTGAGTCAGATATTGAAGAAGCAAAAGCAATGGTGCCGACGTGGCCCGTGAAAGGGCTGTCAGGATAGGCATCCAAAGTCATTTCCACTGCCTGGTCAAGCTGCACCTGGCCAATATCAGCCTCATCTACTTCCAAAGCAAAATACAACCCCCCAGGATCCACTACAGTTACTCCGTCGGTGACAGTAACAGTTGCCCCAACGGCCGAAACTGAAATATTGGTCACAATTCCAGCTAAAGGGGAAAACAGTAATGCGTCCCGCACGTCCCGTTGGGCTTCCCGCCAATTATCGTAAGCAATATCCCGGGCAGTTTGAGCAGCAACCCGGTCATTGCGCTGGACGTAGGTTTCGTCACGGTCATGACCCTTGACACTATCTTCTACTTCTTTGGCATTTGCGTCTGCAGCCAAATATCGATAGTAAGCCTCAGTTTCGGCAGAAGACAGATCTGTGGCATCCATGCCGGCCAGAGACTGGCCCTTCTTTACTAATTGCCCTTCGGTCACATTAAGGTATCCTAGCTTACCAGTGGCCGGAAAACGCACAGTGGCTATCTTATCGGCCTTGATCTCCCCACTGGCAATAATTACCGACCTGACGTCACCTGTAACCACGGAGTAGGTCTGGACTGGGGTGCGCCGAGCCTGACTGGATCTCCACCACCAGCCTCCCAGCAAAATGAGCAAGATTACTCCAAAAAGAAGCACCCTGCGGCGCGTGAACCATTTCATAAAAGTTGAATTATACTACTAAATAGGCTATAATTGAGCCTACAACTGATAAATCCGCTACCACTGGAGTCACGATCCAGGAGGAGCTTGCCAAATACAAGCCAGAAGCCAAACTGTTAGAATCAGGCAAATTCGATAATAAAAGGTTGATCCCGCATAAGGCGGGATTTTTTGTTTCTGTTACACTAAATATATGAACCAAGCTCAAACACTCAAGGGTTTCCGGGATTTTTTGCCTCGGCAAATGGCCATCAGAAACCGGGTCATTTCCACTCTCAAACGGGTGTTTGAGTCGTATGGTTTTGTGGAGTTGGCTACCCCCACCTTGGAATACGGTGAGATCTTGTTGGGCAAATACGGTGAAGAGGCAGAAAAACTGATGTATTTGTTTAAGGATCAAGGTAACCGGCAGGTTGGCCTGAAATATGACCTGACCGTACCCTTGGCCCGGGTAATGGCTCAATACCCTAATCTGACTAAACCTTTCAAGAGGTATCAAATTCAACCGGTATTTCGAGCCGAGAACACCCAAAAAGGCAGGTATCGGGAGCTGTATCAGTGTGATATCGACACAGTAGGTACTGCCTCCCTATCGGCTGACGCTGAGACTTTAGCCGTGATATCCGATTCCTTGCTTGCTCTAGGGTTTACTGATTTCACCATCCGGGTGAACTCCCGCAAGATTTTGGCAACCATTACCGACTCGGCCGCTGTCCTACAATCGTTAGATAAACTGGACAAGAAATCAGTTGAAGAAGTCAAACAAGAATTAACCACCAAGGGAGTGTCCGAGAAGCAAATTACAGACATTTTTGCCAAGCTTGAATCAGCGATCCCTGACGCTGATTTACAGAAGGTAATAGACTTGGCCCAGGATATGGGGGTGACCTACATCAAATTTGATCCGACGCTAGTACGCGGTTTAGATTATTACACCGGGACAATTTTTGAAACAGTGGTTACTGAGCCCAAAATCGGCTCCATTACCGGCGGGGGCAGATATGACAATCTGATCCGTTCCTTAGACGGACCGGATTTGCCGGCTGTGGGCACCTCGTTTGGTCTGGACCGGTTATGTGATGTTATTGAAGAGCTGAATTTATGGCCGGATATCTCCCCCACTTCCAGCCAAGTATTAGTCACTGTTTTTTCTGCCGAACTGGCTACCAATTCCATCCGCCTGGGCAAGGAATTACGGCAGAGGGGGATAAACTGCGAAGTATATCTGGACCCAGAGGCTAAACTCGACAAACAGCTCAAGTTTGCATCTGAAAAGGGAATTCCTTATGTAGTCATTATCGGCCCTGAAGAAGCCAGCCGAAATGTTTTCAGGCTGAAAAATATGCAGACCGGAGATCAGGAACAGCTCGTCCTTGAAGAACTGGTCTCAAAAATCAGATAATATACTTGTGACTGCCCGCACTAAAGCCTACTTACTCCTTTTCATTGCCACCCTCATCTGGGGTGTAGCCGGACCGGTCATCAAGTTTACTTTAGAGTTCTTGCCTCCGTCAGTGTTTTTAACTTACAGAGTCGGTCTACAGGCTTTACTGGGACTAGTGTGGCTGCGGTTTATCAAACAGCCTGGCTGGCCCAAAGATCCAGTGCAATTAGGGAGCATTCTGCTGTACAGCTTTTTGTCTATTCCCATAGGTCTGGGACTGTTATTTTTAGGGTATAGCCAGACGTCAGCTCTGGCAGTCAGCATCATTGACGCTCTTTACCCCATGATGGTAGCTGTAGCCGGGGTTATCTGGCTACGGGAACATGTTACCCATCGGGAAAAATGGGGTATGGGAATTGCCTTATTAGGCACAGCTTTAGTCATCATTGAACCTTTTTTTAACAGGCAAGTGCGCCATGGTACTTCCTTAACGGGAAATTTATTGATTGTAGCCTCGCTGGTAGTAGGAGTAGTTTCGGTTGTTATGGCTAAACTAATTATGCGCCATAAAATTAATCCTCTGGCCATGACCCACGTAACTTTCATCATCGGCTTCTTCTTTCTACTTCCGATCAGCATTTTCCAGTTCGGTCTGGGTCCGACTGTCCAAAGTATTTTAGCGGCCCCTTTAAGTGCCCATCTGGGAGTGTTCTTCATGGCTTTCATTTCCGGAACTTTAGCTTACTGGATGTGGCTAATTGCTGAAAAAAGTATCGAGATTGGTGAAACTGCTATGTTTAGTTATCTTTATCCGGTAATTACTCTCCCTCTCGCTGTTTGGTGGCTGCACGAGTCGGTCACCCCCATCTTAATTGCTGGAGCGGCAGTTATTGCCATCGGAGTAATTTTGGCTGAAATCAAGTCTGGCCGGCATCAAAAGACACATCCTTCCCGCCGCTAATTATCCTCGCCGCTTCTCTACTTCTTTTCCAGCAGAGACCATTCCCTCAATCACGTTTAACATACACAAGGGTTTTTCCTGACAGTCGAGGTTGGTTAAAACACATCTCCCCTGACTTATTTCTATTGTTACTTCTCCGTGGCAGGAGGGGCAGTATATACACCCGATAAGTCCGGAAATAGTTGCTTCGACCAACTGGGGAATATCTTCAAACCCTATTTGTTTCATTCTACAACCGGGGCGAGTTGAGACATGGCACTAATCACATCTTCCAGTTCCCCGTTCATGATTCTATCCAGTTGATGCCAACTTTTACCAAGACGGTGATCGGTTACCCGGTTCTGCGGATAATTGTAAGTGCGGATTTTTTCCGATCTCATGCTCCGGCCGATGGCTGACCTGGTATCGGCAATCTGACTGAGTTTTTCTTCCTGCTGTCTCTCCCACAGTTGACTACGCAGCATACTCAAAGCAATTTTGCGGTTCTGTTCCTGACTGCGTTCCTGACGGCAGGAAATAACTATTCCGGTAGGAACATGAGTCAGCCTAACTGCCGTGGATACTTTATTAACATTTTGGCCTCCATGACCACCGGAACGGGTAAATTCCCAAGACAGTTCATCAGGATTAATTTCAATGGCTTTTTCGGGAATTTCCGGCAACACCACTATGGAAGCCGTGGAAGTATGAATTCGGCCCTGGGCTTCGGTTTCCGGTACCCGTTGCACCCGATGCACCCCCGTTTCACCTTTAAGTAGGCTAAACACTCCCTTGCCTTTTATTTGGATTACTCCCTCATCTAAAGGTTCAATACGCAAATTGACCC
>JAUSIY010000018.1 GCA_030647735.1 bacterium | reverse complement strand
ACGTTTGCCAAGGCTGCTAAAGTGATGGGGGAAACTGTTGAAGAAGCCAAACAAGAAACTCTTAAATTACTCCAGAAACAACTAAATAGTCCGGCCGTTAAAACAGACTCGACTGCTTAGCAGCAGTTGTCCCAGTTGGATATGCAAAGTTAACCTTCACCTCTCTCAGATTATTCCATTTGTCCACAAATCTGAGTAAGTTATGCCGCAAAGCAAAATCATAGATGTCCCGGGTGATTATTACGTCTGCTTCACAATATTTTTTAAGTAGGGCTAGACTTTGGGGATCACCCTTTCTCCAGTAGGTTATAGCATTGGCTCCAGAATCGATTTTAGCAGTATTTAAACTGGCTTTAGCGAGAGCATTTAACGAAGCTCCTCGGCCGTCATTTACCAACTTCAGCTGTTCATAAATATCGAAATGGGGCAGTTTATCAAAGTCGGTAGGGGCATAAGGAGACATGGCCAGGACATCAAAACCCTTAGTGTTAAAGCCAATCACCCGGTCAGCCTGACGAAATAGTTTCCACATTGAATCAAAATCGTTTTCCCAAAAACTGATCAGCTCACTCTTGTCTCCGTGTCTCCAGAAGACTGAGACAATAGATACTCCCAACTTGGCAGGATCATTTCCCCCCACCTCATCAAACCAACTTTTGGTTTCGACATCCCAGAACAATTCCCACATATAGGGAGAGATTATAATAGAATTCAACGTTCTGATTCCAATTGACAATCCCCCAGGGGGGGATTAGACTAAGGCTCATGACTTATACATGCCCCATGCATCCAGAGGTGTCCCAAGATCATTCCGGCAGATGTCCTGACTGCGGTATGGATCTGGTCTCAGAAGAATCTGTCCCTACTAATCACTCTTCCCACGACCACTCAAGCATGATGTCAGGCCCTCAAGTGGCTGGAAATTTTCTACGCCGTTTCTGGATAGTCACCGGGCTGTTGGTCCCTCTCGCTCTCTTCAGTACTCCAGGGATGAATTTAATTGGCTACACTGACTTTGTTTTCCGTCCCTATATCGAATTAGGTATAGCCACCGTCATTTTTTACTTCGGGTTAATCTTTTTTGAACACGCCCGCCACGAAATTGCGGCCCGCCAATACGGGATGATGACTTTGGTTTCCCTGGCTGTAGGAGCCGGATACCTCTTTTCTACGGCGGCCACTTTCTTTCCCGCTTTGCAAGTCGAATTCTACTTAGAAATCTCTACTTTAATCTGGGTTTTATTATTTGGTCATTACTTGGAAGCCAAATCCAGCACTGCAGCTGGAGATGCTCTGGCTGAAGTAGCCAAGTTATTACCCAAACAGGCTCACCTGGTTAAAAATGGTCAAACCATTGATGTTGATTTGGATCAACTGCGTGATGGTGATGTGGTTTTGGTTAAGCCGGGAGAAAAATCGCCGGCTGACGGAGTCATTATCTCCGGTTCAGCCAACTTCAATGAAGCCCATATCAGCGGTGAATCCCGACCCGTGGCTAAAGGCAAACAAGATCAGGTAATTGCCGGAGCGATTTGTCTGGATGGCTCGGTACAAGTCAAATTGAACCAGGTGGGAGAAAATTCCACCATCGGCCAAATCCAGAAATTAGTCAGCCAGGCCCAAACTACCAAACCCCAGATCCAAAAGCTGGCCGACCGGGCTGCCAAATATCTTACCTTTACTGCTCTGGGGGTAGCTATTTCAGCTTTAGTAATTTGGCCACTCTTTGCCGGGCAAACATTTGTCTTTGCCATGACTCTGGCTATCACCGTGTTGGTCATTGCCTGTCCCCACGCCCTGGGCTTGGCTATCCCCACTGTATCTACTATCGCCACCCGGCTGGCCGTGGCTAATGGGCTTTTTATTAAAAACATGTCTAAATTGGAAGTGGTCAAAAGTGTTGACTATGTGGTTCTGGATAAAACCGGGACTTTAACTGCTGGGGAATTTGGGGTAACAAAAGTTAGCGGAGATGATACGGCCTTGAAAATTGCCGCTTCTCTAGAAGCCCATTCCTCCCACGTCATCGGCGCAGCCATTGTTAAGTATGCTGAGAACCAAAAAATTAAACCTGTCACAGTGACTGACTTTCGCAACTTAGCGGGCAAGGGAGCTACTGGGAAGATAAATCGTGTGCAATATTTTGTCGGTAGCGCCAAACTAATGACCGACAGAGGCTTTAGTCAAAAAGAGCTGCCACAGGTAGACAAAACCGTGGTCTATATTGCTAACAGCAAGAAGATTTTAGGTCAGATTCAGTTAAGTGACCAAATTAAACCTCAGTCCAAAGAAGCTATTAATGGTCTCCACCAATTAGGGGTTAAGGTGGCCATGTTAACGGGAGACAATCCTCAGGTAGCCCAGTCGGTCGGCCAAGCTTTAGGAATTGATAAAGTATTTGCTCAGGTTCTGCCAGAAAAGAAATATGAGCACGTTAAGCAACTGCAGTCCCAAGGATTAAAGGTCATGATGGTGGGAGACGGGGTGAATGATGCTCCAGCTCTAACTCAAGCCAATGTCGGAGTGGCTATTGGAGCCGGTACAGATGTCGCTGTAGAGGCCGGTGATATTGTCCTTACCCGCAGTAATCCCCAGGATATCGTGAGTTTAATTAGGTTGGCCCGCCGGGTATATCGCAAAATGGTAGAGAATCTGATTTGGGCGGTCGGTTACAATGTGGTGGCTCTTCCGGCTGCAGCCGGATTATTCATTCCCTGGGGAATTCGTCTTTCTCCGGAAGTTGGGGCTTTGTTAATGAGCTTGTCTTCAGTTATTGTAGTTGCCAATGCTTTAACTCTAAAAAGAATGAGGCTCTCATGAAATCAGATGAGTTAGTCAAAGATGTGGTTTGCGGCATGATCAAACCTAAGTCTCAAATGCAATTGACTAGCATCTTTAATGGTAAGGCCTTTTATTTTTGTTCCCAGTCAGACAAAAGTATGTTTGATGCTCATCCGGAACACTGGGCTCCTCTTGACAATCCCCCAGGGGGGGATTAATGTATGCACATGGACACTAAGCAGAGGTCTATTCATCGGTTAAAAATCGTCCGCGGACATGTAGACAAAGTTATCCGCATGGTAGAGGCTGGTGACTACTGTATTGATGTGCTTACCCAGTCTCAGGCCATTCAGGGAGCCTTAAAAGAGGTCGATACGTTAATTTTGGAAAATCACCTGCAAACTTGCGTAACTGATGCTGTGCTCAATAATAAAAGAGACCAGGCTATCGCAGAAGTGGTCAAAGTTTTCCGCCGGGCTAATTAACTATGAATTCTAAGCTCATTATTATCAGCATAGTTGGCACGCTGGTTCTCTTGTTTGGAGGTATGTTTTGGCTATCCAGACCAGAAGTTAAACCGGAAGTTTTGGCCACATCTGTGGGCAAACTGACTGCCACAGAACAAGCCTACGATTTTGGCACCGTATCCATGGCTAAAGGCCTGGTGAGCCATAAATTTAACATCACAAACTCTGACACCGTCTCTGCTACAGTCACTAAATTGTTTACTTCATGCATGTGCACCAAAGCCGGCTTGGAAGTTAATGGTCAAAAATGGGGTCCCTTTGGCATGCCAGGGCATAATGGGGCTATCCCGAGTATTGCTGCTGAAATACCTTCTGGCCAAACAGGAACTATTGAAGCAATCTTTGATCCGGCTGCTCATGGTCCAGCCGGCATTGGTCAAATAGATAGGACAATAACTTTGGAACAAAATGGTCAACCCCCTCTGGAGTTAACAATTCGAGCCTTGGTCACGCCTTAAATTACTATGAATAAGAAGCTCACTACCCTACTTGCCACCTTTGGCTTCATGACCTTGGCAGTAATTTTTTTCCGCTACAGCGGCTGGGGCACTCAAATTCTCTGGTCCATTAGCCGGGGGGGCACCTGGCTGTTACCGCTTGTGGTCATCTCTTCACTAATTGACAGCATAAATCCCTGC
>JAUSIY010000056.1 GCA_030647735.1 bacterium | reverse complement strand
AGGCAGTTCAATTCTGCCCGCCCCGACCAGTATGATCATTCCTATCAAAGAAACCTGGACCAGCGTTCGCAATTTGGAGTACGGCCAGCAAATAATTAAAAAGACTGTTGGTCAGACTGTCAGATACTGGATGCAGTACGTCCTGGCCATTAGTGCCCTACTGTTGATTTTGGCTCTGTCGGTTGTGGTCTATTTCACACCGCAAGTACCTAAATTGGTTGAACGAATCGTTCCTCAAATGACAATTGAAGTTATAGACGGAAAACTCTCGACTGATCTGCATCAGCCATTCGTTATTCAAGAACCGAATTTCAAATTTGTTTTAAATACCCAAGGTCAGGCCCAAGAAATTGATCAGATTGAATCTGGAATATTAGTTCTGGAAGATCAACTGACGTTTAAGAACCAGGGCCAAACCCAAATCTTTAAATTTTCTGATATCGGCCAGGACCTGAAGCTGGAAAAACAGGCTGTTATTAGTTGGCTAACTGGTCATAAATCAACACTGTTAGGAATTGGCCTGGCTTTAATTGCCGTAGCTTCATTTACTTTCTTGGGCTCGTATCTGATCTTCAAAGGTCTGGCCTTTTTAGTAGCCGCTGGAATTCTATTGTTAATCGGCAAAATTATCAGCCGCAAGGTGACTTATGCAGATACCATAAAGCTGACTCTGTATGCCGCAGTTCCTGCACTAGTTGGGGGGCTTATTTCTCCACAGGTAGCCCTAATCGTCGGATCTTTCTTTGCAGTTGCCTGGCTGGTCAAACTTCCCTATAATAAAAGGTAATGCCTTCTCCCTATACTCTTCTTAAACAGGCTATTAATCTGTTTCTGGCTAATTTTGGTTACTTCTTTAAATTCTGGCTGGTGCAGTTAGGAATTTCTTTGGCTATCATTCTGCTGATTGTCATTCCTTTTGTTATTAATGGAGCTTTAGTAGCTACTGGTACATGGCAGGCCTGGGCAGTGGCTTTGGCGGGAATCGGAGTTATCGCCGCAGTAATTATCTTTACCTGGCTTTTTTCAGCCATGTACGTGCAAGTCAAATCAGTTCTGGATCAGTCCCATTTGCCCATTCGTCAATTGTTAGGCCAAGGCTGGCAAGTTACCGGCAAAGCTGTTGTCACGGTTTTGCTCTCCACTCTACTATTAGTATTAGGCCTGGCTTTACTAGTCGTTCCCGGACTTATCTTCATGGTCTGGTTCGGCTTCGCACTTCCAATTTTGTTTACCGAGAACAAATGGGGTTGGTCAGCTCTTAAAGCCAGTCGGGCAATGGTGAAAGGGAAATTCAAGCAGGTGCTGTGGTACTTGTCCTTTCCCACGCTGGTCGTCATTGGGATTCAAGTTATCATTGGCTTGCTGTCTTCTCTAGTGCCCTTAATTGCCGGTGTTCTCAATGTCCTTTTCTCCATCGTCTCTATTCCTCTGGGAATCGTTACCGCTCTCTACCTCTTTTCGGTCTACAAACAGTTTTCCCTAACTCAATCTTCCTCTTGAATTTAAATAATTAAATTGTATATTGAGGTCAATGGCAGCTACTGTGGATCAAAAGATGCAGGCGATCAAAATCGCCATGGAGCAGATTGAAAAACAATTCGGCAAGGGATCGATCATGAAGTTTGGGGAGAGAGGCGACAAAATGGGAGTGGAGGTTATTTCTTCCGGTTCAATTGCTTTAGACTTGGCATTAGGAGTAGGTGGATTTCCCCGGGGCCGGATTACTGAAATATATGGCCCTGAGGCCTCAGGAAAAACAACAATTGCCCTACATTGTATTGCCGAAGCCCAAAAATTAGGAGGGCAAGCCGCATTTATAGACGTTGAGCACGCATTAGATCCCAGCCGGGCTGAAAATATGGGAGTGAAACTGGATGACCTATACATTTCTCAACCCGATACCGGTGAGCAGGCTTTGGAAATAGTGGAAACTCTGATCCGTTCTGGCGCGTTCGATGTGGTAGTTATTGATTCAGTCGCGGCTCTAGTTCCTCGGGCCGAAATTGAAGGTGAAATGGGTGACAGCACCATGGGAGTGCAAGCCAGATTAATGTCCCAGGCTTTAAGAAAAATTACCGGAGCGATTGCCAAATCCCGAACAGTAGTCATTTTCACCAATCAATTGCGGATGAAGATTGGTGTCATGTTCGGCAATCCCGAAACTACTCCCGGCGGTATGGCACTTAAGTTTTATTCTTCTATCCGTTTAGACACCCGAAAAATTGAAACTCTCAAAGACGGCGATGAGGCTATTGGGAGCCGGCACCGAGTGCGAGTGGTTAAAAATAAAGTTGCCCCTCCATTTAGAGTGGCTGAGTTGGATATCTTAAATGAAGGCGGCATTAGCAAATCTAGCGGATTAATTGACGTGGGCCTGGAAATGGGAGTGCTGACCAAAAAGGGAGCTTTCATCTACTACAATGAACAAATTCTGGCCCAAGGCCGGGATGCTGCCCGCATCCATTTAAATGAAAACCCTAAAGTTGCCAAGCAAATAGAAGAAGCTATCTATAAAATTGTCAAAGATGGTAAGAAACAGATACCCAGAGAAGTCGGTGAAGCGGAAGAAGAATAGTTCTCCCCTGGCAGCGGCACTGCGGTTTTTATCATTTCGGGCTCGCAGCGAACAGGAAATGCGCCTTAAACTAGCTCAAAGATATACATCTGTCGAGGTTGATCAGACAGTTGCCAGACTTAAACAGCTGGATTTAATAAACGATGGCGACTTTGCCCGTCAATATATTGAATCCCGTTCCCGCTCCCGACCCAGAAGCCGGAAATTATTAGAACTTGAACTGAGGCGCAAAGGAGTAAAACTAGATGAAGAAGATCAAACTCCGGAAATAAATGATCTGGAACTAGCTACAACCGCTTTAAAGAAAAAGCCTCATTTGAAATCCTGGGAACAGGCCGTGCGGTTTCTAACTTCCCGGGGTTTTTCCTGGACCGTAATTGAGAAAGTAGTTAAAAACAGATATAATGACACTGATGTTAGTTAATACTTATCAATTACTATGGCTTCCGGAACAAGTGACTCGGTTGACACAGATTTAGCCAAGAGATTAGATCAGGCCGAAGCGGAGTACAAGCTGAAAGCCAGCGAAATGGCTCGGGATATTATTCTCGACGCCATGATGCATGGGGCAACCGATTACACAGCTGAATATACCGTCTCCACAATCACCCTACCCAATGAGAACGTTAAAGGCAGTGTGATTGGTCAGGGTGGCCGTAATATTGCCGCTTTCGAACGGGCTACTGGCGTCGAAATCGAGATTGAGGAAGGTAATACTATTCGCCTCTCTTCCTTTGACTCCATTCGCCGGGAAATTGCCCGCCGCAGTCTGGAGATTCTTATCCGCGATGGCCGGATCACCCCCAACCGCATCGAAGAAGTGGTAAGCAGTACTCAAAAGCAAATGGATCAGATCTTAGTCGAAGAAGGCAAAAACATTTGTGCCACCTGCGGTGTGTACAACTTAGATCCGGAACTGGTAAAAATCATCGGCCGGTACCGTTTCCGTTTTTCTTACGGTCAGAACCTGGGTATCCATACCATTGAGGAAACCAAAATTGGAGTCCAGATTGCCCACGAGCTGGGCTTGTCTGAAGAAGATATCCAATTCGTCCGCCTGGGTTGCTTGCTCCACGACATCGGCAAAGTGGTTACTGAAGAAGAAGGCACTCATGTGCAGTTGGGAGTGGAGCTTTTGAAAAAATTCGGTTTGCCTGAACCGGTCATCAGTGCAGTAGCCGAACACCACGAAGACAAACCCTTTTCCTCATTTATCTCGCGCATTGTCTGGATAGCTGACGCTATTTCAGGGAGCCGCCCCGGGGCCAGATATGAACCCCATGAGACGTATGTCAAACGCATGAAAGTAATTGAAGAGATTGGCCGCTCATTCCCCGGAGTACTGGAAGTATTTGCTTTCCAATCTGGCCGGGACGTGCGGGTAGTGGTTAAGCCCGACCAAGTGTCTGACTCAGAACTGACTTTACTCATTTCCAAAATCAGAGAACGTCTGGAAAAAGAAGCTCAATACGCAGGTCAAATAAAAATTACCGGTATCCGCGAAGTCCGGGCTACAGATATTACTAAGGCTAAATAATTTTCCTCTTGACACACTGGTATAGGTAAGGTAATTTTGGGCCATAAATTGGTATATTCAACTATGGAGGTGAATTAACACAACGTGACAAAACAACAAATGTTTGATGTATTGGCCCGTAAGGCCCACTTGACCAAGAAGGCCTCCCGGGAAGCCGTAGAAACTTTGCTGGACGAAATCAAAAAGGCTTTAGCCAAGGGGGAGAAGGTGGTTTTATCCGGATTCGGAACTTTCAAGGTGGTAACGGTTAAAGATAAACCGGTTATTGTTCCCGGCACTAAAGAAAGAAAAATAGTCAAAGGCCACCGCGCCGCCCGGTTTACTCCTGGCAAGACTCTTAAAAAGGCAGTTAAATAAGTGATAATTTAACTAATTGTATGCTTCTTAAAACGAGGTTATTCCTCGTTTTTTGGCATTAATTGAGAGTAAAATTGAGATATGACTTCCTTTGGATGTCTACACTAATGGCAGCAATGTGTTTAATGGGTTATTTTGGCCATTCCTGATTGTGGTTACATTACCTGCCCAGATAATTCTGGGCAAAGTTTCTCCCTTCTACCTAATTTTAGAGTTTGTTGGACCCCTGATTTTGCTTGCTTTTACTAGTTGGTTTTGGAGTTTCGCTCTGCGCCATTACTCGTCTGCCAGTTCTTAGATATATAATTGCCTTATGGATACAGTCATCAGAGTTAACAAACTGAAAAAGTACTACAAGGTTCACCAGAAAGAGCCGGGGTTAGGCGGATCAATTAAATCTCTCTTCAGCCGTAAATACTATGATGTTAAGGCTGTAAATGGGGTTTCTTTTGAGATTAATGAGGGAGAACTGGTGGGTTTCATTGGTCCGAACGGAGCCGGCAAAACCACTACTCTGAAAGTCTTGTCAGGACTGCTCTACCCTAGTTCTGGTCATGTTTCGGTGCTTGGCTATACCCCTTGGGACCGTAAACCAGAGTTTCAGAAACAGTTTTCTCTGGTCATGGGACAGAAGAACCAACTGTGGTGGGATCTGCCGGCCATTGAATCTTTTATCTTAAACCGGGAAATCTACGAAGTTCCCAAAGAGAAATACCAGCAAACTTTAGATGAGCTGGTTGAGTTATTGGAGGTGAAAGACATTCTTAAGGTCCAAGTGCGTAAGTTATCCCTGGGCCAGCGAATGAAAATGGAACTGATTGCGGCTTTAATTCATTCCCCCAAAATTTTATTTCTGGATGAACCCACCATTGGCCTGGACGTAGTTATGCAAAAGAAGATGCGGGATTTCGTCAAGGAATATAACAAGCGATACACTGCCACCATTATTCTCACCTCTCATTACATGGACGACGTGAAAGAGTTGTGTCAGCGGGTAATTATTATTGATAAGGGACAAATCCTCTTTGATGGGGCTTTGGATGAGATCATTAAAAAGTTTGCTAATCATAAAACTCTGACTGTGGTTTTCAGTAAAAAAGTAAGTGCTGAGGATCTTGCAGATATTGGTAAGGTCAAGGAGTTTGACTTCCCCAAAGCAGTCATCGTGGTCAAAAGACCTACTGCTTCACTGGCTGCCGCTGAACTGCTGCAGAATTTTCCTGTAGCAGATCTAAACATCGAAGAACCGGAAATTGAAGATATCATCCGTGAGGTCTTTACTGGTCGTGATTTGGCATGAGAAAGTACTTAACCGTTTTCGGTCTTTCATTTCAAAACGAGTTTGTTTACAGACTTAACTTCATCATGTGGCGGTTTAGGAATGTCATCAGAATCTTGATGACATTTGTCTTGTGGAATAGCGTTTTTTCAACTAATAAAATGGCCTTTGGCTATACTCGGGAACAGATGCTTACTTACGTATTTCTGGTGCTTGTGGTATATGCATTTGTCGCCTCGGCTCCATCAAACGACAATATTGGTGGGGAAATAAGTAGCGGCGACTTAAGCAATTACTTGGTGAAACCAATTAGTTATATGCGCTACTGGTTAACCAGAGACTGGGCCAGCAAGTTATTGAACATTATCTTTGCTGCAGTTGAAACTTCTTTACTCTATTTGTGGTTACGTCCACAAATTTCACTGGCCAGCTCTCCCCTTCTCATTTTCCTGGGCGTTTTGATGTGTGTTTTGGCCGCACTCATATACTACTTCCTCACCAAGTCCGCAATATTTATTAGTTTCTGGACGCCCGAAAGCACCTGGGGTTTAATGTTTGTCGTGCTGGTATTGCTGGAAACACTGGCTGGAGTAATTTTCCCTCTAGATATTTTGCCTCTCTGGGCTGGTAAATTGCTGCAATTTACTCCTTTCCCGTATTTAGTGTACTTACCAATTCAAATACTGTTAGGCAAGTTTACGCTCATGCAGACATTACGTTTACTTTTGCAAGCAGGCCTCTGGGTAATCGGGTCTTGGTACATTGCCACAAAGATTTGGAAATCAGGCCAGAAAGTTTATGGGGCATCAGGAAGATAATATGAAGACCTTCAGAATCATCAGTATCTACTATGCTAACGCTTTACAAAAGGAGCTGGTCAACTTGCCAATAGTATCAATCTTTTTGGTGGGTAAGTTATTAAGATATGCATTGTTCTTTTTGTTTATGTACCTACTAGTAAGCGGAGTGAATAACATCGGCGGATATTCTCGAGGACAGATGCTCATTTTTTATTTAGTCTTCAACATTATCGATACAGCAAGTCAACTCTTATTTAGAGAGGTTTACTACTTCAAACCACTGATTATTTCCGGCAACTTCGATATGGTCTTAACAAAGCCTTTTAATCCGCTTGTCCGCGTGCTGCTAGCTGGGCCGGATTTTATTGATGCAGGCATGTTAATTATTTTAATCGGCGCCTTGTTTTTCTTTATGCGTAACCAGACGGGACAATCCAGTTTATCTGTGTTTTATTTTTTGGTCATGTTCGTAAATTCGTTGCTTATTGCTGGAGCATTTCATATTATCGTGCTAGGTATTGGTATTCTGACGTATTCTGTTGATCACTTGGTAATGATCTATCGAGATATTACCTCCCTCATGCGTATCCCTGTGGATCTCTTCGCTAACCCCTTGCGAGCAGTTCTTACTTTCATTATTCCGATCGGTATTATGTTTACCTTCCCTGCCAAAGTTTTACTGGGATTACTTTCCTGGCAATTTATCTTTATCTCTTTTATCTTTGGAGTTAGCAGCGTGGTTCTATCACTCCAATTCTGGAAGTTTGCCCTTAAGCACTATCAATCAGCCAGCAGTTAACCTATGGATAAAGTGCTTATTGTTTGCGGACCAACTGCAACTGGAAAAACAAACCTTGGCATTGAACTAGCCCGAGAGTTCAATGGAGAAATTGTCTCAGCTGATTCCCGCCAAGTATATATCGGCAAGAACATAAGTTACGGCAAAGATTTACCTCCCAGTCTTCTACCTCGTCTTTCAACCCTCAAGTGGCAAGGGCGCTTGCTAAAGTATTACGAAGTTGAAGGGATTCCAATTTGGCTATATGACGTAGTGAAAGAAAAAGTCCAATTCAGCGTATCTTCATGGTTGGAATGTGCACAACTGGTAATCAAAGATATTCTAACTAGACAAAAATTACCCATTGTGGTCGGAGGCTCAGGGCTCTATCTGAAGTCTCTCCTCAAATCTCTGCCTCAAATCAGCATCCCACCTAGCCCCCAACTCAGACAGGATTTGGCCGACAAAGATACTGACTATTTATTTGAGTATTTAAATCAAATTGACCCGGTTAAAGCCGCTTCCATGAACGAATCTGATCGCCAAAATCCCAGGAGACTAGTTCGAGCCATAGAAATTACCGTTCAAGATAGTCAGGTTCCGCTCACCTGGACTACAGCAAATTACGATTGGCTGCAGATCGGTTTAACCTCTGCCAAGGATCAATTGTATAAACGGATAGATGAAAGAGTTGATGAAAGAATTGCTGCCGGAGCAAACCAAGAAAATCCAGATCTGGCTGCACATCCTCAAAAGTGGAGAGAGATGGAACACCAAATTGCCCGGGGGCAGTTAACCTGGTTCAGGAAACAACCTGGAATCACTTGGTTTGATATTTTCCAGCCTGACTGGCCCTCCCAAGCTAAACAAGTGATCAGAAGTTGGTATAATAAACACTGATGCTACGCAAAGTTGAACTTTCTCACCGAACCATAATTTTCACGGCTCTGTTCGCTCTGCTGTTGTGGTTTGTGTTTCAGATTCGCGGAGTGCTGCTGATGATCTTTATCTCCATTATCCTTATGTCAGCCCTTAATCCGGCTGTAGACAAGCTGCAAAAATGGAAATTACCCAGAGGCCTAGCCATTGTGCTGGTGTACATCGTTTTCTGGGGCATCTTGGCAGCTATCGTTGCCGGCGTAGTTCCTCCACTGGTAGATCAGACCAGGAAGTTAATTCTGCTGTTACCCGAAGCCATAGGCAGAATTGAGTTTTTCAATACTAACCAGCAAATTCTCACTGAGCAGCTGCTGGGCCGCTTGGGAGCACTACCAGAAAACATATTGCGGGTGACTGTCGGTATTTTTGGCAACCTTCTGGCAGTTTTGTCTACCTCAGTGGTTACTTTCTATTTGTTATTGGAGAGGAGCCAGTTAAACCAGTACTTAGGATTTCTGTTAGGTAAAGACAGCCCGACCAAAGTGACTCGGGTGATTAACGAAATTGAGAGACGCTTGGGAGGTTGGGTGCGCGGAGAATTGATTCTAATGTTGACCGTGGGGTCATTCACTTATGCCGGCTTATCGCTACTGGGAGTAGATATTGCTCTACCTTTGGCCATTATTGCCGGGGTCTTAGAAATTGTCCCTAACATTGGCCCGGTCGTCTCTGCTGTTCCGGCTGTCCTCATTGCCTTAACCATTCATCCTCTAACTGCCCTGGCCACAGTAGCATTATATTTTCTGGTACAGATATTGGAAAATAACCTGCTGGTACCCAAGGTGATGCAAAAAGCAGTGGGGGTAAATCCGCTGGTCAGCATTCTGGGATTATTAATGGGCTGGCAGGTAGCCGGAGTGTCCGGAGCGGTCCTGGCTATTCCCCTTATCATTGTGGCCCAAACTATCGGCCTGGAACTTTTCTCTCTTAAACGTCTGGAAAAGCTTTCCGATTAGCTTGGAAATAGTATAATGATCATGGCTGGGAAGATGGGCAATAGCTCCGATTAACCTCGGAGAGGAAAGTCCAGACAGCAAATGGCAGGGTGTCCGGCGTAAGCCGGAGCGGGTAACCGCCAGTCGAGCAACAGTGACGAACCGAGGTAATGCTCGGGTGAAACGGGCAATCCTCCCCGCTGCAACCTCCGACCCGGGTGGGTAGCCATTCCCAATACCCGAAAGTATGAGGGCATAGACAGATTATTGCTTAATAACAGAATCTGGCTTACAATTTTCCCAGCCACATGATTCCTGCTGAACTATTGACCAACCGCACGGCCTTCCAGGGACTGGTCTCCCTTATCTTCGGAGTGTTAATCCTTATGTTTCCCAAGATCCTCAACTACCTGGTAGCTTTCTACTTCATCATCACCGGCTTCACCGCCATCCTTCCCTTTTTGAAATAGATTTTGACCACGAGCTCTCCACAACGAACAAAACCCCGCAACCAAACTCTTGTGCAGTTAGCAGGGTCTTGTTTACTTTGAGCCTTTAGGCAGCACCAATCTTGTACATTCCCGTACCACAAACTGGGCATTTACCTTTCAAGGCCGCTTTACCATTCTTCATGGTTACTCGTTGGGCATTAGGGTCTTCTCTTTTGGCGCGACATTTGACGCAATACATTGAAGCCATCTACAGTCACCCCCTCTCCAAATATAGTTTGAGCATAATTTCTGAAATCAAGGCTAGAATAGTCACCACGGAGGTTCTTGTCAAGTCCGACCTTAAATAGGTGTCAGTTTTGACCTTAGGCTCATTTAGTGAATTGTCCTTGTCTAGGCTTCTTTTTGCCAATGAGGCCTTTTTTTGACTCCGGGTCCGTCTTTTTGACATTAGCGAGATAGTACCATATCATAAACTGGATGTCATCGGTGTGGCTGATTATTATGTTTAGCATTATCCTTATCTGGCTCATCGGAATCACCTTATACACTCTGGTTAAGAAATCAGTTGCCACAGTTGCTGTTTCATCCTCTCCCCATTCAGGCCTGTCTAAATGGAGTCTGGTTAAATTTAATCCTTTCTCAGATACCGGGGGCAGCCATAGTTTTGTTATCTGCTTGTTGGACAACGGAAAAAATGGCATAATCTTAACTAGTCTCCACAGTAGAGGGTTAACTCGCTTCTACGCCAAAAACGTAGAAGGAGGGAAGGCAGACCAAGACCTTTCAGGAGAAGAAAAACAAGCCTTAAATAACGCTCTAAAGTAATGAAGAAAAATCTTTACCTATATATACTGGCTGGCGTTTCCCTTTTTATTTTTACCGTCGGGACAGCCTATTTGATCCTGGGCTGGATAGGTGGTAAAAATCCTCTTATCCCCGGTTCCACTACCAGTCCAACGGCCCAGGTAACTAATCGCCGCAGCAAAATTGATCCCAACCTTCCCCGTACTGAAATCTGTCCTCTCAACGGAGCTAAATACTCAAAACCCGAAAAAGATATCTGGGAAAAGCGCCGACCCTTGGCGGTGATGATTGAAAATCATCAGGAATCCCGCCCAGTATCAGGTCTGTCCAGTGCAGATATTATTTATGAGGCCGTAGCCGAGGGAGGCATTACCAGATTTATGGGTATCTTCTACTGCGGAATATCGGCTCTCAATGAGACTTTAGCCCCGGTACGCAGTGCCCGGATTTACTATACCCAAACTGTTCCCGAATATGACGCCTTGTATAACCATGTGGGTGGAGCCGGCCGTTGTGAGGATCCTACGGTAGACGAGCGGGCTAAAGCCCTGTGTTACATTAGTCGCAACAAAATTAAGGACATGGATCAGTTTGGTCTGGACTTTAGAGCCTGTCACCGGTTGACCAACCGGCTAGACCACGACGTAGCTTATGAGCACACTATGGCCTGCTACACCGATGAACTATACAAAGTAGCTGAAAAGAGAGGTTGGACGAATGTTGATGCCAACAACAAAAATGTGGCCTGGGACAAAAACTTTGTCCCTTGGAAGTTTAAAGACGAAGCGGCCACCACCGGTCAAGCTGCCACCAGTATTAAATTTGATTTCTGGTCCTCTGACAAGGACTACTCAGTTGAGTGGCAATTTGACTCAACGGCTAATGCTTACAAACGACTCAACGGCGGGACAGCTTCCCTTGATCTAAATACTAACGAGCAATTGCAAGCCAAAAATGTGGTTATCCAATTCGTCAAGGAAACCGGTCCGGTTGACGAACACAAACACATACTGTACGAAGTCATCGGTAAAGGAAAGATGATTCTCTTCCAGGACGGTAAAGCTTTCACCGGCACCTGGTCTAAAGCCTCCGCAACCGGACGGACAAAGTATTTGTTAGACAATGGCCAGGAAGTCAAGTTCAACCGAGGACAAATTTGGATCGAATGGATTCCGGCCGGAAATACAGTTGAATACAATTAGAGCACGGGTACTTGATTTACTCAAAAATTCTGGTATGTTCTTGGTAGATGCTCAGACAGTTGTTCATCAGTAAGACCCGGGTCAAACTTCTGGAGATTTTTTTATCTGACCCCACCCAAATGTACCACGTGCGGGATTTGGTCAGACGGGCCGGGGAAGAAATAAACGCTGTGCGCCGGGAACTGGCCCGAATGGAGCAGTTTGGTTTGGTTAAAAAAGAGCCCCGGGGAAACAGGTTATATTATTGGTTCCGCCACGATTATCCCCTCTACAATGATCTGTTGAGCTTGGTGGCCAAAACCACAGGTTTGGGAGCCGCAATTATTAAAAACAGAGGCAAACTGGGGAATGTCCAGGTCGTCATGCTCTCGGGCAAATTTGTCCGCCGTATACCCCGCAAGTCACCTGACGAAGTGGATTTATTAGTAGTGGGCAGCAACATTGTCTTAAACGAGCTGGCCGCTTTGGTAAGAACAGAAGAGGAAACCCGGGGTCAGACCATTAACTATACTCCCATGACTGAGGAAGAGGTTAGATTCAGGCGCACCCGTCACGATCCTTTTCTACAAAGCATCCTGACCCAAAGTCGGGTGATGGTTGTCGGATCTGACGAACAATTGGTATAGTTAAACCCGAAGTATTATGAAGCAAATTGTTGCCATCCTGTTGTTATGTTTACTGGCAGCTGTCATTGATATGCCGGCTACTGTGAATATTGGCGGGAAAACTCTTTACCGGCCCAGACTCGATTTTCCTCTTTTAGGCCGAAGGGTTTACCGGGACCTGGAAATCAGACTGGGCTTGGATCTGCAAGGCGGTACCCATCTGGCTTACGAAGCGGACACTTCCCAGGTTGAGAGCACTCATGTCGACGAGGCTCTGCGAGCCACCCGAGATAACATTGAAAGACGCATAAATTTGCTCGGAGTTTCAGAAGCCAGCATTCAGACCTCAAAAATCGGAGATCAAAACCGCTTACTGGTAGAACTGCCCGGAGTTAAAGATATTAATTCTGCTTTATCTACTATCGGCCAAACCGCCCGTTTGGAATTCAAGGAGTCCAAATCGGCCACTCCCTCAGCCGAGGCAGATTTTATTCCCACTTCTTTGACCGGCAGCGACTTGAAATTTGCCCAAGTCAACTTCGACAACGGCAAAGCAGTAGTGGAAATAGAATTTACTCCCGACGGAGCCAAAAAGTTCGGTGAAATAACCGCCCGCAACTTGGGCCGGCCTCTGGCTATCTCTTTAGACGGCCAGATTGTTTCAGCTCCTACCGTACAAACCGCCATCACCGACGGCCGGGCAGTAATCACCGGGAATTTTTCTGTAGATGAGGCCAAGCGGTTATCCATCGCTCTCAATGCCGGGGCCTTACCCCTACCTATCAAGGTCGTTGAACAGAGAAACATCGGGGCCAGTCTGGGTAGTGAGTCAATCAATAAAAGCATGCTGGCGGCCGGAGTGGGGATTGTATTGGTGTGGTTGTTTATGTTGGCTAATTACGGTTTACGCGGGTTACTGGCCGACCTGGCTCTCATAGTTTATTCATTACTTATAATTGCGGTGATTAAACTTATTCCAATTACTCTGACTTTGGCCGGTATCGCCGGGCTGGTGTTATCTATCGGCATGGCTGTAGATGCAAATATCCTCATTTTTGAGCGGATTAAAGAAGAACTGCGCTGGGGCAGATCGCCCGCTGTGGCATTAAGACTGGGCTTCTTGCGAGCCTGGAATTCTATCCGCGATTCCAATGTCAGCTCTTTGATTACAGCCGCCATTCTGTTTTGGTTCGGCTCGGGAGCTGTCCGGGGATTTGCTCTGACTTTAAGTGTGGGAATACTGATTTCCCTGTTTACTTCTATTACCATTACCCGCACGTTATTAAAACTCGTCTATGACCGAAATTAACCGTCATTCATCATTTGATTTCATGAAGTATAAATGGATATTCTTTGACATTTCCCTGGCCATTCTGATTCCCGGAATTATATCTTTAGCTGTTTATAAACTTCGTTTGGCCATTGATTTCACCGGGGGAACTCTTCTGGAAATCCAGAGTCAGGAGAAAATTGACCGGGCCACTATTGAGAACGCTGCCAAATCCCAAAACCTGGAATTATCCAGTGTCCAGGAAGCCGGAGATAATTCATATTTGCTGCGGCTGAAACCCATTACAGCCGAGCAAAATGAACAATTCAAGCAAGCCTTGGGCAAAGATGTCGTGGAAAAAAGATTTGAAACAGTGGGTCCAACTGTCGGCCGGGAGTTAACCCAAAAGGCTTTGGCGGCGGTCGGAGTGGCTTCTCTGGCTATCGTGTTGTATATTGCCTGGGCTTTCAGAAGTGTCCCCAAACCCTACTCTTCCTGGAAATTCGGCTTATCAGCCATTGCTGCCCTGCTGCATGATGCCTTTGTAGTGTTAGGTATCTTTTCGCTGTTAGGGGATCTATATGGAGTGGAGATTGATGCCTTGTTTGTGACGGCCATGCTGACCGTTATCGGCTTTTCAGTTCACGATACCATCGTGGTGTTTGACCGAATTCGGGAAAACCTCCCTAAAATGCCAGGGCAGTCATTTACTGACGTGGTCAATTTTTCTTTGTCTGAAACTCTGGTCCGATCGCTGAACACATCTCTTACCGTGCTGTTAACTTTGTCTGCCCTGCTGTTATTCGGCGGGGAATCAATCCGCTGGTTTGTAGTGGCTCTATTAATCGGAATTCTTTCCGGAACCTATTCCAGCATCTTTAATGCCGCCCCGTTGCTGGTCCTATGGGAAGCTAAGCGGAAATCTGCTTAAGTCTTTCTAATAACGCCTCTTTCTCGTTGGGCACTCCTTTATCCACTACTTCTTTAAACAGAGCCGCTAAATATTTACCCACCTGCGGTCCGGTGGGCACCTGTTTTACTTCCATAATATCCCGGCCGTTAATTTTCAGATCAGTGACTGAGAAAGGCTGTTTTTGCACGTCAACTAGTCGTTGCTTAAATCTTTCTAACCGCCAGCTGGTTTCCCGAGCTCCCCCGCCTAGCCGGTCACCCACCCGCAGGGACAGCATGTCCAAAATATTGTCTTTGCTTACATTATGGATGAACCTGCGTACAGCAGAGTCTGTTTGCCGTTCATCAACCGTGAATTGATGCCAGCGCACCAGCCGAAAAAACTTATCTGTTTGGGCATTTGAAAAACGCAGCCGTTCGGCAATTTTGGTGGCTATTTTGGCCGACTCCATTTCATGATTGTAAAAAGTGATTTTGCCGTCAGGGAAAACTTTCTGGGTTCTGACTTTGCCCACATCGTGAATTAAAGTCGCCAGCCGGGTAATCGGATCGGGGCTCTGGCAGTTTCTCACTGATTCCACACTGTGCGTCCCCACATCGTAAATATGATGCCGGCCGGGACTTTGCTGCTGCACTCCGAAGGTTTTTTCCATTTCGGGTAAAATCTCCTCCCCCAGTCCGCAATTATGTAACAGTAGATATCCGTCAGCGGGACTTTCGCTGGCCATAATTTTTAACAGTTCATCCCGAACCCTTTCGCCTGAAACTTTGGAAATTAGCGGAGCATTAATCCGAATGGCCTCTAAAGTCTGTTCCTCGATGGCAAAACCCAGTTGGGCAGCAATCCGCACTGCCCGCATCATCCGCAAAGCATCCTCTGAAAATCTGGCGGTGGGATTGCCCACAGACCTGATCACTTTGTTTTGGGCATCCTGTTCTCCGTGATATGGATCGATAATTTCAAATTCCCCGGGCCGGATTTGTTTCAGGGCCATGGCGTTAATAGTGAAATCCCGCCGGGCCAAGTCCTCTTCCAAAGATTTGCCCCATTTCACTTCATCCGGATGGCGACTGTCTGAATAGCCGTGTTCGGTGCGGTAGGTGGTAATCTCATACGGCCGACCTTTTTGACTGTCTTCAATACCCACCGTACCGAATTTATTGTCGTAAAACGCGTCCGGATACAGTTTGAGAATTTCTTCCGGAGTGGCGCTGGTGGTGAAGTCCCAGTCGTATAAAGATTTGCCTAAAATGGCGTCCCGAACTACTCCGCCCACAATAAATATTTCATATCCGGCTTGGCTAAAGTTAGTCAGAATTTCTTCTACCTGTTGAGGAGGCGTTAGTTTGAGAGTCATTCCTGTTAAAATTCTACCATGGTACGAGGTGAGAAGATGACCAGCGAGGGAATCATAGCCAGGTTGTTGACTAGTCGGGGTTTGACCAAACCCCAGGAAGTAGAAAGTTTTTTCCGTCCCCCTAACCCACAGGATTTACCGACTCCCTTTGACAGCCAGCCGGCAATTGATCTTATTAACAAGCACGTCAAGCTAAATCACAAGATCGCAGTCTACGGCGATTACGATGTGGACGGAATTTGTGCCACTGCCATTCTGTGGGAAACTTTATATTCAGCCTACAAAAACGTTTTCCCTCACATTCCGCATCGGGAAGCCGAAGGCTACGGTTTATCTACTTCAGGCATTAACCATTGTTTGGCCAAGGAAGCCAAACTGATTATTGCCGTTGATAACGGTATTGTGGCCCATGATCAAATCGCCTATTGCCAAAAAAATGGTTGCGACATCATCATTATTGACCACCACGAATCAGATGGCGAACTGCCGCCCGCAAACGTAATACTTCATTCCGTATCTGCCTGCGCTACCGCCTTAACCTGGTTTTTCTGCCGCCAATTGCCCCCCCCATACTCACTTCACCCCAATTCTTTAGAGCTGGCTGCCATTGCCACCGTGTGCGATATCGTGCCACTGCTAGGCACTAACCGCAGTATTGTTAAATACGGTTTGGAGCAACTGCAGCAGACCCAAAGACCGGGACTCTTGGCTTTATTTGAAAAGGCTCACATTCGCCCGGCCCAAGTGGGAACTTACGAGGTGGGTTTTATCATCGGCCCCCGGTTAAATGCCATGGGCCGGCTGGAACATGCCATCGACAGTCTGCGTCTGCTGTGCACCACCAGTTCCTCTAGAGCCAGAGAGTTGGCCCTGATATTGGACAGTACTAACCGTCAGCGGCAGACCGAAACCGAGTTGTCCCTCAATCACGCTCTGGATAAACTGGCGACTCTGGAGCCACAGGGCGTACTGCTGTCTGCTGATGCTTCATATCATCAGGGGATTATCGGTTTAATTGCGGCCAAAATAGTGGAAAAGTACTGGCGGCCCGGATTAGCTGTCAGTATCGGTGAAACTGTCAGTAAAGGCTCCGGCAGATCTATTCCGGGTTTCCATTTAACTAACTTTCTGCGCCAATGGCCGGATTTGTTCATGGCTTTGGGCGGACATGCCATGGCCTGCGGTTTCACCATTGCTACTAACCGTATTGACGACTTATCCCGAGTTTTAGAAACGGCCGTCATTGATCCCCAACTGCTGGTTAAAAAACAACGAGTGGATTTAGATATTCCGTTATCTGCGGTTAACTTGGAGTTATGCGAAAAATTAAATCAGTTAGCCCCGTTTGGACTGGGCAATCCCACTCCGCTGTTTCAGTCTGTGGGGGAAATATCTGATGTTAAACCTGTGGGGGACCGGGGCAAACATCTCAAGTTTAAGGTAGACCATTTGGAAGCCATTTGGTTCAATTCCCCACCGGGTTTTCAGTCTCCTACCAAAGCTGAGCTGATCTACTCAATTGAAAAAGACACCTGGAATGGGCAGGAAAAGCTCCAACTGATGGTCAAAGAGGTAAAATTGGCGCATGAATGACCGTTTGTATCAGAAAGCCCTGGAATTTGCCACCCTTGCCCACGCCGGCCAGACCAGATTTACCGGTGAACCATTTGTGGATCACGCTGTGGCTGTGGCTGAAACTTTAAAGTCCTGGCAACTAGACGACAACTGTGTAATTGCCGGATTGTTACATGATACGGTTGAGAACGGTGGAGCCACCCGGGAAGATATTCTGGCCGAATTCGGCGATGATGTAACCCAAATTATCGATAGAGTAGCCAAAATTACTGCCATTCACTTAAAGGGAAGTAACCAGGCAGAGTTTGTAGAAAATTTGCGCAAGATGATACTGGTCATGGCGGCTGACTTACGAGTGGTACTGGTTAAACTGGCCGACCGGTTGCACAACATGCAATCGTTGAGCCATTTGTTCGGTCAGGCCCAGGCCGAAAATGCCCGGGAAACATTGGAAATCTATGCCCCTTTGGCCGAGCGGTTGGGTATGGGTGAAATTAAAGGCCAATTGGAAGATTTGGCCTTTCCGTACGTGTATCCGGACGAATATCACCGGTTAGTCAGCCAAACCCAGAAACGGTACCAGGAAGGTAGTCGGCTGATGCAAAAATTTAAAAAACAGCTTTTGGTCCTTTTAAAACCCAAACTGCCAAAGGCCCAGATTGATGGACGGCAAAAACGTTTGTATAGTTTATGGCGCAAATTGCAGCGGCCGGAAATTGACGGGGATTTAGCTAAGATTTACGACCTGGTTGCAGCCCGGGTGTTGGTAGACACGGTTGAAGAATGTTATTTGGTCCTGGGAGCAATTCATAGTAAATGGCATCCCGTGCCATACTTAGGGGTGTCTGATTTTATAGCCAACCCCAAACCTAACGGCTACCGCTCTATTCATACCAAAATCTTCGGTCCCGAGGGCCAGATTGTCGAAGTGCAAATCAGATCTCACCAAATGCATCAGCAGGCGGAAATGGGTATTGCTGCCCATTGGAATTATGCCGAAACTAAAGCCGGTAAGATTACTGACCGAGAACTGGAGACAGGTCAAGTGCGCACTCCCACTAAACTCACTTGGGTGAAGCAACTGGCCTCATGGCAGAAAGAATTGGCTGACTCTCAGGAATATTTTGCGGCCTTAAAGTTTGATGCTTTGCAACACAGAAATCTGGTCTTCTCCCCCATCGGGGATGTGTATGACTTACCAGCCGGAGCTACTCCTGTTGATTATGCTTTTACCGTGCATACTAAGTTAGGTACTCAGGCTATCGGAGCCAAAGTTAACGGCAAGCTGGTGCCATTAAACCACCGTCTGGTAAATGGAGACGTGGTAGAAATTTTAGTTGACCGCAACCGGACTAAACCCAATCGGGACTGGTTAAGTTTCGTGGTTACGGCAGCCGCCCGGCACGCCATTTCTAAAAGTTTTAAGCAGTAACAATTTGACCCAGCTTGATTTTTCCTCCATCGAAGAGGATAATAGTTTTTAATGAATGGATAACGCTTGAGCCAATTGACAACTGGCAAGTTATCCCGGGCAAGCCCGAAACAGCTGTAATTAAGACCCAAGATTGGATGGCACATGGGATCCAATCACCTGAGGGTCTTTTTTTTGTTACTATTGACTAAACACATGACCAGAACACTAGCTACAGAGACTGTCGCCAAAATCGGCGAACAGGTACTTATTAAAGGTTGGGTGAATGCCCGCCGGGATCATGGGAAGATCGTCTTCGTCGACATTCGCGACCGGAGCGGCGTTGTCCAGGTGGTGGGTAAAACAGACTTAGGCGACCTGCGCCCGGAGGACGTGGTGTATATCACGGGTCTAGTTAAAAAACGGCCCGATAACCTGGTAAATCCGGAGCTGGCTACCGGCACCGTAGAAGTAGCGGCCGAAAAGGTAGAAGTCGTCAGTAAAGCCGAAGAATTACCTTTTGATATGGGTCAGGAAACTCTGGAGGTGGAATTGCCCACCTTACTTGATTACCGAGCCCTGACTTTACGCCACCCCAAAGTGCAGGCCATTTTTAAGGTTCAGGAAGTCGTCATCGACAGTTTCAGAAAGGCCATGCAGGCCAAGGACTTCATGGAGTTTCAGGCTCCCTCAATTATCTCCTCCGCCCCCGAAGGGGGTGCAGAAATCTTTGAGGTGAAATATTTTGACCACAAAACGTATCTGGCCCAAAGCCCGCAACTATACAAGTCCTTGCTGGTGGGAGACTTTGAAAGAGTATTTTCAGTCAACAAAGTCTTTCGGGCAGAACCCTCAGTAACCACCCGTCATCTGACAGAAGTAGTCAGTTTGGACGCCGAATTCGGTTTCATCGACTCCTGGGTGGAGGTCAAAGACATGGCCGAATACGCCATTAAATTTATTCTGGCCGAGGTAGAAAAGAAATGTGCCCAAGAGCTGGCCATGTTTGGGATAAGCGTTCCCAAAGTTGCCGACGAAATTCCTCATCTGAAACTGCGGGAGGCTCAGGAAATAATTTTCCAGCGCACCGGCCGGGATTGCCGCCAGGAAAAAGATTTGGCTCCCGAAGACGAACGGGAAATCTGCAAGTGGTCCCTGGAGGAAAAAGGGTCAGATTTAGTCTTTGTCACTCATTACCCTACCCGGGCCCGGCCTTTCTACACCTATCCTGACGACAAAGACCCGGAGTTTAACCAGGGATTCGATTTACTGGGCCGGGGAGTGGAATGGCTGACCGGTGGCCGGCGCATCCATGACTACCAAACTCTATTGGCTCATGCCAAAGAATGGGGCGTCAGTCCCGAAAACATTCAGATATATTTGCAGGCCTTTAAATACGGCATGCCGCCTTTGGGAGGATTTGCTTTCGGAGCGGAAAGAATTACCATGCTCACTCTGGGCCTGGGTAACATTCGGGAAGCAACTATGTTTCCCAGAGATATGGAAAGAGTAGACGTCAGACTGTCTACCATTCAGAAATGACGGTTAACCAGCGAATTATTGAATTGCTAGATGAGCAGAAGATCATTTACCGAAGCTTAGAACACGCTCCCACTAAAACTTGCGCTGACGCAGCCAACATTCGGGGGACAACCCTGGAACAGGGGGCTAAGGCCTTAGTGTGCATCGCTGACAAGAAACCGGTGATGATTGTGCTCCCCTGTTCACAAAAGTTAGACACTAAAACTTTCAAACTTGCATTTAAAGTTAAGGACCTGCGCTTTGCCACTCCTGAGGAAGTCACCCAGATTACCGGTTTGGTCATCGGTTCTATCCCGCCTTTCGGCAGTTTGTTTGAATTGCCGACCTACTTAAACACCGCTTTAGGCAAAAATACCCAGATCGCTTTCAACGCCGGTGATGTCAGCCGGTCAGTGATCATGAACTTTGCCGATTTTGTTTCTCTGGAACATCCGCAGGTATTCGAGTAGAATTGGCCCATGTCTCCCTGGATAGTTGCCAGTTTAATTTTGACGGCCGCATTACTCTTGTTTACTCCGGTGGCTTCCACTTTTCAGTTTCCCGATAATTCCGGTGAAGTTAACCGGACCACTATAACCGTACCCGTAGCTCCGCTGCCGGTTGGCAAAAATTTGCCGGTACCTGCAGTTTCAGCCAGAAACGTATTTATTATGGATCAGAATTCGCGCACGGTGTTATGGTCCCGTAACCCCGATGAGGAAGTTCTGCCGGCTTCCACTACCAAAATGATGACTGCCCTGGTCATTCTGGAGAAATTTAATTTGACCGACCCCATTACCGTAACTACTGAATATAACGTCGGTCAGCATATTGGCTTTAAGCCGGGGGAAACTTTAACTGTGGAACAACTGTTATATGCCCTGCTGGTGCAGTCAGCCAACGATGCAGCCGAGGTCCTAGCCCAAAATTATCCCGGCGGCCGACCTGCTTTTATTGCAGCCATGAATGCAAAGGCCCAGGAGATTCACCTCTCCAATACCCACTTCGTCAATCCCTCCGGAGTAGATGAGCAGGGCCATTATTCTACGGCTGCCGATCTGGCCAGACTGGCTGATGTAGCTTTGCGGCATCCGGTATTTGCCAAAATAGTGGCTACTGAAAATGCGGTGGTGGCTACCCATGTACTGACTAACGTCAATCAGCTCTTAGGTAAAATTCCCGGCGTGATCGGGATTAAAACCGGCTACACCGAAGGGGCCAAACAGGCTCTGGTCACCCTGGTTAAACGGGACGATCATCCGGTAATTCTGGTAGTGTTAGGCAGCGACGATCGGTTTGCCGATTCGGCCGCACTCATTGACTGGGTGTACTCGGACTTTGACTGGGAGATGCCGCTTGCAAATACGCCGGGTCAATAGCTGATACATAAGCCAGATAATTACTGTCTCCTTCGAAAACAAATACCGGCTGGACAAAGTCCTGATGTATATCGGACTCGTAGTAGGCCAGGTAAACCCGCCTGACGACCACCTGCGGACCGGCCTGAGTGGCCACATAACCTTGGCCCTGTTGCAGTTCGTTCCAGGCCTGATCTGCAGTTTTTAAGGGGTAAGTGGCAAAGCTGTTTTCCACAATTTTGGAGTAAGCATAGTTGGCTTCCACAATGCGCTTACTGCGGTCCGAGACCCCGGAAAAAATGGCATACACGGCTGAAGTATTACCGCCACGGGTGACCCAGGGCAGGTTATCCCGGTCGGAACGGAACAGATCAATTCTGATGAAGTTGGCTTCCGAAAGAGAGGTGGTGGGAATCATCTGGGGCGGCTGAGCCGCAAAGTAGGCAACTTTGGTTTTGCCGTCAGCCAGGTCCGAGCCCAAGATACCCAGGGTTTGGAAAAAGCTTTTGGCTTCCACAAAAGCCTGATTGTTATTAGGGACTGACCGGCCGGAATAAATGGCCTGATCCAAAGTCCAGTCATATTGGTATTTGTAGGTATCGTAAATGACGTCTACTTTTAAAGTGGCCGGGACTGCCGGATGAACAAATTCAAAAGTCTGTTCGTCAACCTGACCGGGTTCGTTGGAAAATCCTAATGAGCGCACCCGGGCTTTAACCCGGTCCAGTTCCAGAAGCCGTGACTTATTTACCTCGACCACATATACCCGGCTTACAGTCGCCAACTTAGGTAATTTGCCGTCAATAGTTTCCAACCTCATTACCGGCTGGTAGTCTTTGCTGGCCTGGGGGAACTTCAGCTGTGGCAGTTTGCCGTAGGCTACAGTCGGAGCCGGCGGAGGAGGAGGATTAATTTTTAAATATATGCCTTTGACCATCCGCCAGAGGATCGGGGTCAGAATAATGATAATCATGGCCGCAATTGCCCATTTCACAGCTCTTCTGGTGTAATAACTGACCTCGGTCAAAGTAGCCATATGTGTAGTAAAATTGTAGCATGATTCGCACTCGCTTCGCGCCTTCCCCCACTGGCTTACCAGAAAGCATTCATTTAGGATTTGTCATCCGGGCGTTATGGAATTATGCCCTGGCTAAAAAGAATGGGGGCCAGTTTGTACTCAGAATTGAAGACACCGACCAAAAAAGATCGCGCAAGGATACTGAAGAAGCCATTTATATCTCTCTCAAACAATTTGGCATCAACTGGGATGAAGGCCCCGATGTTGGCGGACCCTATGGTCCATACCGCCAGTCAGAGCGGCTGGAGAAGTACCAACAGGCAGCCAAGCTGCTGGTAGAAAAAGATTATGCATATTACGATTTCGATGCCGCTGTCCGCGAGAAAGAAGAGATCAAAGAATCATACGAATCAAAAGAGTTTACTGACCAGCTTAAAATCCGGCCGGCGGCCAGATCAGTCTCATCTGCTGAATCCCAGAAACGGCTGGAGGCCGGTGAACCATATGTCATTAGGGCCAAAATACCTGAAGACAAAGTGTTTGAATTCACCGACTGGATCCTCAAGAAAAAAATCAGGGTCTTGGGCAAGGAGGTATCTGATCTTATCCTTCTCAAGTCAGATGGTTTCCCCACTTACCATCTGGCGGTAGTTGTTGATGACATTGCCATGCAAATATCGCATGTCTTACGGGGCCAGGAATGGATTTCTTCGACTCCAGTGCATTTATTTATATATGAGGGACTAGGCTATCCCGTTCCGGAAATCGGCCACTTTACCGTAATCCTGGACCCGGCAACAGGCAAAAAGTTCAGCAAGCGGGATATGGAAGGAAAATTCGGGATCAAGCATTGGCTAGACAGGGGTTATTTACCGGAAGCTATTCTCAACTATTTAATGCTTTTAGGTTGGGCACCCAAAGACGATCGGGAGCTATTTACTCTGGACGAATTTGTGCAGACATTTGATCAGGCAGGATTACAAAAATCGAATCCAATTTTCGATGAGAAAAAACTAAACTGGTTTAACGGTCAGTACATTCGTCAGACTCCACACGACCAATTGTTACAATTGATTAAACCGAAACTGGAATATGAAACGACTGACGACAAACTGACAGACATCATTCCTCTGGTCAAAGAGAGAGTGTCTACCCTGGCTGACATGGTAGACATGATGCGCTTTTTCTTCATTGCTCCTGAACTACAAGCAGTAAACCAAGAACATGTGCAGGCCGCCCGACAGGTGCTGGGAAAGGCAACTTGGGAAAAGACGGATATCGAAACGGCTCTGCTGGATGAAGTAAAAGCCCATGACTGGAAAACCGGAGACTTCTTTATGTCTCTGCGGCTGGCTATAGCCGGCAGCAAAGTGACTCCTCCTCTGACCGAATCCATGTTAATCTTAGGCCAGTCGGAAACTTTGGCCAGACTCTCTGCCCATGCCCAAAACGAAACCCAAACTTAATTCTGAACAACTGCGCGCCCGCTTAAAACTTAAAGAGCTGGCGGCCCGAAAGCAGTTAGAGAATCGGCATCCACATATCAAAGCTTTGCTTACCGGAGGAGTGTTGGCCGGCAGTTTACTAGTGGCCTCACCGCAATCAGATCATACTCTGGCCGCTTTACCTCCGGCCTCCGAGGTACGCTCAGTTTCCGCTCCAGATATTCAGGACACTCTGTCTGCCCAGTTGAAAGATATTCTGCCTTCTTCTGTGCAGCAGTTGGAGCCACACCAGGAAGATCGGGTTTCCCAACTGTTACACCAGCAGTTTGGTTTACATGCCACACCGGTTCTGGAAGGCAACCGGCTGAACCGTGATTACGGCTATATCGGTCTGGAACAACACCTGCCCCGATTTCCGGGAGACAATCGGCCCAATACCACTCCCGGACGGGGAGCCTGGGGATATTTTGCTCCCTCCCGGGCCGCCTTAACCCCGGATCTGGTGGAAAAAGAACGCTATTATGTGGCCGTGCAAACTCTGTATCTGCCGGACTGGACTACCAGATTGGCGTATCTGCGGGACTGGTATAAATACCGCAAAGTGGTCCTGGTTAATCCCAAAAACGGCAAGGCCATTGTGGCGGTAGTGGCCGACTCCGGGCCGGCGGCATTCACCGGCAAGAGTTTCGGAGGCAGTCCGGAAGTCATGGAATATCTGAATATGAAAGACGGCAAGCAAAAGGGGCCGGTGGTGTTATTCTTTGTAGACGATCCGGCGAATGAAGTGCCGTTGGGTCCCTTAGAGTACAATTTAGAAAGACAAATTAAACTCACATGAACCACTTCTTTGATCACTTAACTTTTATTGAAGAAGTAGTTACTGAAATAGACCTGCATGAACTGACGCCTGAGGAAAGAGAAGAATTGGTCCAGCTGGCTCAAAAAACTTTGCGCCAGCACTCGCTGACTGTCATTCTGGATCACTTGCCCAAAGAGAAGCACGGCCATTTTATGTCCCGGTATCAGAGTGATCCTGCCAATCGCGAATTGCTTAATTGGTTAAAACAGGAAATTACCGAGGACGTGGAGGAGATGATCAAATCCCAAGCAGCCCAAATCAAAACGGAAATTCTGGCCGAAATCAAAAAGGCCAAAACGCACCGCTGATCACTCTATCCTGGCCACAAACTTATCCGGATAAATACAAACGGCACATCCGAAAGCCCTTAGTCCGTCGGCACAAGTTCTCCATCCCAATGGTCCAAAGATTTGAGGTAACTGCTGCAATGATTGTTCGGACAAGGGGGGCTGACTACTTCTGTCCAGACGGCGGATAGTGTTTTCGTGGACTACAGCCACCAGTCCCTGCACAGATTGAGGCAGAGGTTCAAATCTTGCACAGTCAGCACACCGTCTGACTTCAATTATATGAGGTGATATTATGCCTATCCGAATGTAAAGGCAAATAGGTCTACCCTGTCCGAAGGAAACTCCAGTTTGAGAATGTGTTTACCCGGGGAATCTAATTTGACCAGCTGATACAGTTTATCCTCCAAAACGCTTATTTCCGTTAACAATTGGCCGTCTAAAAATACTTTGACTAACCCTGCTTGAGCTTGATTTGAACGCATCACCAGGTATACATCCTTGGCCTCAAAATTTAAGGTCAGGCTGGCTCCGGGTTGGGGGGAATTATATTCTTCACTTTGACGCCAGTCTCCTTCTAAGGCGAACCAGCCGGGCTGATACCGCAGGGATCCCAAATACAGTTCCGGGGTCCGGGCAGTCACCTGATACACCGGATTGGCAATCAGCATCTCCTCTTTTAATAAACCCGCTTCAGTTAACAGTTTTTGAATCATGGCTTCCGACTCATCGTAGTCTCCCTCACCGAAATGGGTATGCCGCAGTTTACCCGTGCTGTCGATGAAATATTCGGCCGGCCAATAGTTGTTCGAGTAAGCATTCCAGGTAGCGTAAGCGTTGTCCTGCATTACCGGATACTTGATGCCGAAATCGGCAATGGCTTTGGCTACATTATCGGGATTCTTTTCAAACTCAAATTCGGGAGTATGAACTCCGATTACCACCAGACCCGAGTCGGCATACTTCTCAGACCAGGATTTAACGTAAGGCAGACTTCTGATGCAGTTAATACAGGTATAGGTCCAGAAATCTATTAAGACTACTTTGCCTTTTAAATCGGCAAGCTTTAGAGGAGGAGAATTAAACCATTGGCCGCCTAGGATTAGTTCCGGGGCCGGACCCAATATCCGTAACGGGGCAGATCCACCAGTGCTCAGATTTCCTAATCGGGCATTTACGGCCGGGTTGTCTTCAATCAGAGTCAGACCGGCCCCGTATGCTGGGAATTTGTTCAGCACCCAGGTTTGAAACTGGCGATCCCAGTTAAGCAGAATAGCTACAGCCGTTACCATCATTAATATTCCGAAACCTCTCTGGATGACAGCCGAATTCCTGACTAACCAGCGGTTACGCTCCAGAAGAGCCCGGCCACCCATGACGATGGCCAACAGCGGTATGGCGGTGCCGGTAGCATACGCCAGAGTAATAATCACGGCACTGCCCGAAACGGTTCCTGCAAAGGCCAAAGAAATAATGGCTGCCAGTATCGGTCCCACGCAGGGGGTCCATACCAGGCCTAAACTCAGGCCGATGAGAATCCCGCCCCCGAAACCTGATCTGGCAGTTTTGGGGGCGAGGTTAGCTAATCTGGCAAATAGTTTTTCGACCAGCAGTTGCCACTGGGGCAGAACCAGAGCCAATCCGAATCCGGCAATGACCGCCACCGCTAACCACCGCAACCAATCGGCAGGAATACCTAAAAACTTCACCAGGGAACTTAAAAACAAAGTGAAGAAAGTGAAGCTGGCAATAAATCCAATGACCACACCCCAGGGCCGCCGCTTATTCCCGGTAACTGAGCCCGACAGGACCAGAGGCAACACCGGTAAAATACAGGGAGACAAAATGGTGACTACTCCGGCAATGAAAGCAAACCCCACCAGCAGAAACATATTTATTTATCTTATCTTATTCCGGAGATCTTATCTTATTTAGGAGCAAAGACGACAGAGTTAGGCAGATTGCGCCCCGGTCCGGCTACGTAGCGGCCCTGGTAATACAAAGCTGTTGATCCGCCGTCATCCAGGTTTAGTGCTCCCGTTGCTCCCAAAGCTTTAAAGACGTAGGCAAACTGCTGCATGTTGACGCTGTAGGCAATGACCACCATGACGTTGCTGGGATTTCGGGTGCCGATACCTACTTTGGTACCCACGCCTTTTTGCTTATCCGATAGCCCCGACTGGTTGGAATCAATCTGCACATTGCCCCCGTCTACCAGGCCCGGATAATTGATGATGCCGGCATTTAGTCCTCCGCCAAAGCCTGCGGAATTCTGCTGATAGTGGGCACCTGAGCCGTCGGTATAGAAAATGGCTCGGCCGTTCCAGCCTAAAGTATTGGAGTTTATCCAATGCCCCAGGCGGGTGTTGTAAACCGGAAAATCAAACGAGTCGGTTTTACCGGAACACTCCGGGTAGGCCGCCGGACAGAAGTAGGTCCCGTTGACTCCGGCAAAGCCGCCGTTTCGGGATACATATGTGGCCAGAGGCAAAGTTACACAGCCACTACCGCAATCACCGTCATTACCGGTTTCGGTGATCATCCGGGTAGAACCCATGTCTAAAGACAGGACAGTAGCCCGGAAGTTACCCAGTTCTGTAGCTACTGTAATAGTGCTTAAGCCAGTCCCTGGCGGACCGGAAACTGCCGGAGCTATCGGAGTGGAGGTAGGCACAGGAGAGGGTTTAATGGTGGGAGTTGGTTTAGGTGATGGCTTGGCGGTTGGTGTGGGAATGGCAGTCGGCGTGGGAGTGGGAGGAAGGGCCAAAGTTACCTCAGGGGTGGGCGTAGGCAATAGTTTTACCAGAGGATTATCATTCCAACCTAAAGCCACCAAAATAGCGACGATGAAACCAATAATTAAGGCAATCAGCGGAATTACCCCTTTGTGCATTATTTTTTTCCGGGTTTGTCTTTGTGAGTCAACAGATACACTGCCGGCAGGATGCCTAAGGAGTTAACGACCAGAAGAATGATAAACCACACGTTCTCGCTTCTTTTGGCTGCCCGCCACAGAGCAAATCCTTTAAGGACCAGGTCCAGGATAGCAAAGGGGGTTAACAGTCCTAAAATACCCGTCAAAGAGGAAGGCATCATGGACCAGTTGTTCCCCCAGCCCATCATGTTTGAATACCACATCATATATTGATAGTAACACTATTTGGAAAATGATTGCAACCGTGGGCAACTAGTTCAACAGGACAATATTCAGATTCAGAAATGAGGCAAAAGTCACCCAAACCAGATACGGCAGCAGCAGGTAGGCAGCCGGCTTTGATACGTACGCAAAAGTCTTGATGGTTGCGGCAATGGCCAACCATAACACGACTATTTCTATTACAGCCCATAAGGGTTGGTGCAGACCGAAGAACAGATATGACCACAGCACATTCAGGCCCAATTGAAACAAAAATATTCTATTGGCCAAAATTGATTTTTTTCCCGGTTTCTTCCAAACCAAATACCAGGCTATGCCCATCAGGATATACAGACTGGTCCAGACCGGAGCAAATAACCAGTTGGGCGGATTAAACGAGGGTTTTACTAAAGTGGAATACCAACTGCCGATAGCCGGGGTGGTAAACACGGATCCCAAGGCTCCGGCCGCCAGACAGATACCGATGGTGGAGACTAATTTGAGATTATTCGGTAGTTTGGCCATCGAAATGTTCATTATCAGCTTCTGCTTCGGCTTTAGTTGCATGTTCTACTTTATCCTTGTGGTTGGGAGGGCTGTATAAGGTATAGAGCTGCAAAGGGTCGGTGGGAGAAGAGTTCACAATGTTGTGATTGATACCGGCCGGGACTAAAACTACCATGCCATCGGAAATCTCGTGTTCTGTTCCATCCAGGGTGGCTTTACCGGCTCCCTTTTCGACTCTGAAGAATTGATCTACATCCTGGTGAACTTCTGCCCCGATCTCCCCACCTACCGGAATACTCATCAGCACCAGTTGGGTGTGCTTAGAGGTATACAGTACCTGGCGGAACTTGGTATTGGCCAAGGCTAGCTTTTCAATATTGTCTACGGACCCTTTCATAATTAAAGTATATACCAGAGTTACTTACGCCGGGGTTTAAGGTAATAATATCCTGCTAAAACGATAAGCGATACTATTGATACTGCTAAAGTAGTTTCTGGCCGCCAGAGAGAAGAAAACAATACCAGCAAAGCAGCTAGAATTGGTAAGGCCGTATCAATCTTTTTATCCACAGCTTTATACTATCACAAGCAAAGTGTTAAAATTTGTCAATGCGAAAACTTGTGACATGGATTAAAACTCACGTTCTGTATATTGCCTGGGGACAGGCATTGGTGGCCACTCTGGGTAGTTTATACTTTTCTGAGATCCGCAAATTCACTCCCTGTGTGCTGTGCTGGTATCAGCGCATTGGCATGTATCCTTTAGTAGCTATTTTGGCTATAGGCATAATCCATAAAGATAAACGGGTGTACCGTTACGTTTTGCCATTGTCTTTAATTGGCTGGGTTATTGCTCTTTATCACAACCTGATTTACTACCATATAGTTAATGAAGCCCTGATTCCCTGTACGTCCGGAGTATCCTGCACCACCCGGTTTAATGTCTGGTGGGGTTGGTTATCTATTCCCCTGTTGTCTTTAATTGCATATACCGTGATTAACGTGTGTATGTTAATCTACTACCGCACCCGGATCAAAAAATGAGTAAAGAAGCCAAAATCATTATCGGAATTGTGATTGCCTCAGTAGTGGGACTGGTAGTGGCTGCTTTTACTTTAGGCAGCAAGAATCCGACACCGACTACTGCGGCTTTGGCTGACCAGGCTTTACTGGTCCGCTCTGACAGCCAAAAGATTGCTACTGATTCCGCCCGGGTAACTCTGGTGGAGTTCGGGGACTTCCAATGTCCGTCCTGTGCTGCAGCACACCCCATAATTAAACAGCTATTAAATGAGTATCCTACCCAAGTGAATTTTGTATACCGCAACTTCCCTCTGCCTCAACACGCCAATGCTCAGAAAGCGGCCGAGTCGGCAGAAGCAGCCGGAGACCAGGGGCAATACTGGGCCATGTTTGATCTGTTGTTTAGTCACCAAAATGACTGGGAAGCAAGTTCTAATGCCGTGGGTATCTTTACCGGCTACGCCGAAGGACTGAAACTGAACATGACTAAGTTTAAAGCAGATCTGGACGGCAATAAATTCTTTGACAAAGTGTACCGGGATAAAGCTGATGGGAATAGCCTGGGAGTAAACTCCACGCCTACTTTCTATATCAACGGCCGCCAGATAATCGGGGTCTTATCCTTGGATCAATTTAAAGCTGAGGTTGACCGGGAACTTGCCAGATAAATAATGAAAATTAACGCTGCGTGGCACCGTAAATACCCCTTGCTCAAAAAGGCCAGCCTGTCGGCCAGGATTCAATGGCATGCAGATCATAGTCGGGAATGCGGCTGCCGCCCTATTCCGGAGCCCATCTTAAAAGAGATGAAGTTACGTAAACCAAAGCTCGTTGTGGGGGTGTTGGCTCAGAATGGCCCCAAGTATCTACTGGTGAGAGAAAAGCTGGAAGGGGACAAAGAATGGTGGATAGTTCCGGGAGGCAAGGTAGAATTCGGCGAATCCCTGGAAGAGGCGGCCCGGAGGGAAATCCTGGAGGAAACCGGCATCAAGACAAAGAAACTGGAATTTCTGTATTTCTATGAAGCCATCTTTCCCAAGTTTAATTACCACACAGTAATATTCTTTTACCGGGTAAGAACTACTCAGACTAAACTGGGTAAAGATATTGAGGGGAAAGTATTAGAAGCGAAGTGGTTCACCAAAAAAGAACTGTTGAAATTAAACCTGGTTGATTCGGCTGAGTGGTTGTTTAAACAGAAGATTTAGTTACATCCCAGAGCCGCCAGACATTGGGATTTGGCGGAAGCAGGTACACTGTCACAAGCGGCACACTTATCGGCTCCGGTATCATTACCCGCATCCATCATAGAGCTCATATCGGAAAACTGGACTCCGGCAGGCAGATCAAACATGGTAGAGTTGACTCCTCCGGGAGCGCAGTTGTAATCCAGTTTCTCATCTACATTTATCTGGGATTGAGTGGTGTTTGTTTGAGCATCAGCCGAAGCATCGGCAGAGGCATCAAGGGTAGTTTTAAACCCTGTCTTTTGACCTTCCATCCAGATGTATGAAGTGTTTCCGTCGACCAGCATATGAGACTGCACTGTCTGACCTCCGGTTGCGGAGGTGAAGTCGCCCCGCATTTTGCCACTACCTACGTATACGGTGCCCTGACTGCCGGCACTATCAAAGGTACACTTTTGAGCTACACCTCCCATTAACAGTTCTTTAAGGGATTGGGCGCCTGTTGTTGCTTGCTCATTAGCGGTTGATCCCGTTGGGCCCGATGAAGACTTACCCTTGTTGATAACAAAGTATGCTCCCAACCCTACAAGGATAACGACCGCGATTACTGCTAGGACTGCTTTATTCATACAATATGCCCAGTATACATAAAGATGAAAAATTGGCAACTCCCATTAATAGTAAGAGCAAAAACCAAGGAATTTGTCTTATAACACCTCGATGTACTTGGTTGTATACGGAACAACGTAAATGATATCTCCCCTGTCATTCCTGGTCACCTGAGCTGTTTCGCGCCAGCTTTCCGATCCCTTCTTTCCTTCAAAAGTCTCTTCATTAGCAAACATTCCCAATATAGCGGGAACGGTTAACTCTTCAGAGAAGTGTTCAAAGAGATACCCGTAGTCTTTAGATCTTTGATCACCGGCAAACATTTCCAGAAGTGACTCAACGGTAAGTACCCGGGGACTTTCAATCATGAGCGGATTATAGCACTTGAGCCGCTGCCTTTATCAACTTCTCTTTCTTATCCTTAGACCAGCTTTTTAATTCTCTTTCCCTTTTTAAAGCAGCTGACAGAGTGGGTTGGGTCTCAGAATATTCCAATTGGAAAGAATCAAAATACTTCAAATATTTGGCCGAATGCTGGTTTTTGGCAGCATGATCAGCCAGCCGTTTATCCAGATTATTTGTCTGGCCAATGTATAAAGTGTTTTTTGAAGTGCGCAGAATGTATACCGTGTAAGCCATTTCGGATTGTAGTGTAGCATTTGGGATAGTTACTTGACAGCAGCTCTCAAATTTTCCATTATTTGCTAATGGTCCCGGTAAATTATCTGGCAATATTAGCAGCAGCCGTATTGTCCATGGTTTTGGGATTTTTGTGGTTCGGCCCCCTGTTTGGCCAAACCTGGATGAAACTCATGGGCCTGGCTCTCTGGGTATAGTTGCCTACGCCTTCAACGTTTTTATAAGGGTTGTCAGCTCGGGAAAAGTTTCTTGCTTAAAATGCCCCCGATCAGAAAAGAGCATTAATTTTGAATTCGGCAGTCTTTGCTGATATTTCTTTACATGCTCCACCGGAACCACTGGGTCGTCTTCGCTTTGAATCAGAAAAATTGATCCGCCTTGTCTGGCTAATTTTGAGAGTGAGGCCGGCAGCTTAAAACTACCTAACAACTCACCCAAGTTATTTTCTTCAAACGGGGCGGCTACCAGAATTGTAGCTATTATATTTTTGGGGATTTTATTCTGTGACAGGTACTTTGCCAAAAAAATCCCCCCCATGGAATGACCAATTAGAATTATTTTCTTGTTTAGTAGTAGAGGAAGAATTCTTTCAAACCAGATTTTCCATTCCTTATATCGGGCATTGGTTACGTTGGGCATCTTTGGCACTAGCACCTCAAAGTTCTTGCCCAGCTCTTCTGCCAGAGATGCTTTCCACTCTTTACTGGGTCTTAATTTATCCAAACTGATCTCTTTGGTTTTAAGAAAGGAAATATAGCCCTCGTAGGTATCGAAGGTGGTTCCGCCACCGATAATTACAACTTGTTGCATGCTGGCATCATGGTCTAGAACCTTACGATCCCTTAACCACTCAAGAGTAGTGTATCACCCCGAGGCTAAATTAGACAAACGAGACAGTAAAGAAAGAAGGGTTATCCAACACACAAACAGTGGTTTTAATTCTCAAAAGAAAAGCGAGCCAAAAGGTAAGAGATGGTAGATTCTGCGCCCTGGTTTAAATTGATAGATTTTTCACCAACCCCATCGTAACACCCTCCTGTATCCCAATCATAAACAACCTGACCGAGGATATTCTCTCCCAAAAACCAATTAAACGCCTTGTAAGACAATTCATTATAATATTTATCCTTTGTTACCTGAAACATAGTATTGAGAGCCTCTACGGTGGCAGCAACATCCTCAGGCTGTTGATCAAAATATTGTCTGCTTCCCCCTCTTGGAAACCAACCACTTTGGCCAATAGGAATATAAATATTATCCTTGAAGCTGTGTTTTATTAGGAATTTAAAGGTTTTTTTGGCTATTTTGAGATATTTTTTATCACCAGTAATTTTATACCCCAAAAGAAGTGCTTCGGGTAGGACTGCGTTTGAATATGTTAGTACCGATTCAAACCACTCCCAATCTGGCGAGTGGTTTTTATTATATAAATCTACAAGTCGCTCACATTGAGTTATTAGTGTGCCGAGGGTGTTCGGCTCTCTCCACTTGGAAAGTAATAAAAAAAGGCTTTTGATGTAAAAAGCGGAAGCGCGAGGTGCAGAGAAGGCAATATTTTTTCGGTAACTATTTTCAAATACAGAATGGGCTTTCTCTCTAAAACGCTTGGGGGCTTCTTTACTTATTGAAACCTGTGCAAGCGAATAAAGGGCACGTGCAGATGCGTCCTCCAAGTTTTCCGTACGATTTTTTTGCTCATCAGTAACATGGTGTTCATTAACGTAATTATCAAAAAAGCCATCAGGTTTAGCAACTCGGCAGATAAAATTGAGGTATGTGGAAGCAAGTTTAAGTAAAACTGGTGAATTAAATTTTTTATAGTGACGAATCGCAACAACCAAAGCCCGTGCATTATCATCTAATGTATACCCCGAAGAAATGTCGGGCACAGTGAGTTTTGCAAACTGAATAATTCCAAAGTTATTAGTTAATTTAACTAAGTGTGTAAGTTTTATTGGAGGAAACTTTCTTTGCCCGGATCCTAAACTTGGTACAAATTTCGAGAAATATTTCAAATAGGAAAGCGTAACATTTCCCCAAGTCATATTTCTTGTTCGAAAGTACGCATTTCTACCCATTTTTAAACGTAATTCATTATCATTCAGAAGTTTAGTAATTGAATTCGTGAAAGCTTGTGGATTTTTAAAGTCAACCAACATACCAACTTCGTCCGTAATATCTTCCTTGGCTTGAGCAAATGCGGTGGAAACCACTGGACGGCCACTCCCGAGAGCATAGGATAAAGTACCCGAAACGGCTTGATTTGGATCAAGAGATGGTGAAATATAAATATCAGTAGCTTCCAGAATTCTAAGAAGTTTATTTGTATCAAAATATGTATTAAAAAATAAGACATACTTTCTTAGATCAAGCTCGTAAACTCTATTTATAAGAAAATTACGGTATTTTTCACCGTCCCGTTCCAAGACTACAGGATGAGTAACACCAGCAATAATAAATTTAATATTTGGAAATTTTTTTACAACAGGGGGTAAGGCCTCTATTACATATTCAACTCCTTTTGTTGAACTTAACAGACCAAAAGTTGAAAGAACCAATTTATTGGAAAAGCCAAGAACTGATTTTGCGTGTTGGCTGGTTTTATAGGGAACATTATGAATACCATGCGGAATAATTTGAATTTGGCTGGGATTTAAACCGTAACTTTTCTCTAAAAGTTCTTTTGAATAGTGAGTCATAACAACAATCCCTTTAGAATATTTTGCTATGTTTTGAACAACGTTTAACATTTTTTCGTCGGGTATGGGGAGAACAGTATGAAACGTAACAATAACCGGCTTTTTAATTTTTTTTAGGAAAAGAATTATATTTGAACCATATTCGCCCCCAAAAATGCCAAACTCATGCTGAATATTAATTAGTTCAACTCTCTTAAGCTTGTTAAGCTTTAAGGCTGCATCAATATAATCTTTTTCGTTGGTCTGACTTATTTGAAAAATTACTTTGTCTGAATATGGCAGGTGACTTATATCATTTACGTTCATTGCAACAACTTTTGATTCAATAAAAGGATTAAACATTCGGTCAACTGTATCGGCAAGATCGGCAGTGAAAGTGGCTATTCCACAGTGTCGTGGCGGAAAGGTGGAAAGAAATACTACCAAAGATTTTCTTTGCTGATCGGGTTTCATGATTTTGGTGGGCTTTTCTTGAGCTCTAATAGGAGTTCTGAAAGACCAACGGACTTGGCGGCAATTAACTTGTCGGCTGCCCCGTAGTAGATATAAAGTCTTTTACTCCTTATCACCGCTCCAGTGGGAAAAACAACATTGTCAACGAGCCCTTTAGTTTCCCATGAAGTCTTAGGTGAAAAAAGTGGTTCAGTTAGTCTCCCAATAACTTTCAATGGTTCATACAAATCTAGAAGTGCCGCACTGGCATGATAAATTCTACCATTCTTAGAATCTTCAACTGAATGATAAATAAGGAGCCATCCGTCATCTGTCTTTATCGGGGGGCACCCCCCACCAACATTTCTTTCTTCAAACCAATAGACAGAATCGAGAACGGTAAATCTGCCAAGATTTTTTAGATGCTTTCTCCACCACGCATTATCTAATTCTGAAAATTCATTAAAATACGCAATTTGTATTCCGGGTAAAACCCTATGAATAAGCGCAAATTTTCCGTTAAATTTAACAGGAAAAATGGAAGCATCTTTTTCCCAAAGAAAAACATCACTTCCTTTTTCTTTTTCAATGAGTTTTTCAAAAAATGTATATCTTCCTCCCTTTACGGAAACACTGAAAAGACTTTCAGCTTCTTTATAAGAAATTTTAGGAGAAATTATTCCTCCTTTAACAAAATTTACGAGATCTGTACTTGTGGCATATTCTATCAAGGCGTTTTTTCCGTCAAAAGCGGTAAACAAAAGATAGTAAACTCCGTTCAGAAAAGTAATTCTTGGATCCTCTAGCCCCATTTTTTCATAATCAGATTCAGGAAAAAGAACAGGTTTATCAAATCTTTTAACAACCTTATTATCCTTCAGTTGTGCATAACCTATGGAAGAAACATAGTTTTGATTGACCGCCCGATAGAACATATGGGTTATGTCACCCACTTGAATACAGGCCGGATTCAAAACAGCTTTATTTTCAAATTCCAGATCGGTCTTTTCTAAAATTATTCCCTCGTCTTTAATTTTTAACATTTTTAAACTTCTTTTAGTTTACTCTATTTCAAAAAGAGCATGGCACTATTATTAACTAGTCGTTTCTAGTTCACGAAAAAGGAATTCGAATGGTAGTTTTTCGAGGGTTAAAAACGGTTATAATCCTCGTTTTTCAAAATAGCACTTTAGAGTTAAAACGCGGGCTTTTTGAGAGAACCGAGTCACTGAGACTGCATATGCTTGCTGGGAGACTTGGATTCGAACCAAGATTAATGGATTCAGAGTCCATTGGCCTACCGTTAGCCGATCTCCCAATACAAGGCAATTTTATCACTCCCTGGCTTATTTGATGTCCAAAATAGCTTTGGGGTTGACGGGAGCGGTGTTGGCATAGACTTCCAAATGCAAATGGGGGCCGGAAGAGCGGCCAGTGGAACCTACCTGGCCGATTTCACTGCCCAGGTTTACTTCCTGGCCTTTAGCCACCTCAATTTTGGATAAATGGGCGTAGCGGGTTTCGTAACCGTTAGCATGGGCAAGCACAATATTGTTACCGTACCCAAACCGACCGTATTCGACCTCAGCCACTCTCCCGGTCATCACCGGAAATACCGGGGTGCCTTTGGGAGCTGCCAAATCCAAACCTGGATGATACCAGTTAAAGCTTTGAGTCAGGCGGTAGCCTGACAGCGGTATCTGTACCGCTTCGATCGTAGCTAGACTGATTTCACCCTCGGGGCGAACATTTATCTCAATCTGACCTCCTATACTGTCTCCGGCAAAGGCCGGGATGGGACCATAGATAGCCAGGGCTCCGGCCAGAATAGCTAGGTTAACACCCACGATTACCCGTAAGTGCTTGTGGCTAGCCAATGGCCGTAAAGCAAAGCTGAAGGGATTACTGCGACCACAACGGGTAGCAAATTTAATTAGCCTCCAGGCTAAGTCTTTAGCCAACAGGGGGAAATCCCGCTTAGACAGAATGCGGGCAGAATGGGCAGTGATGGTGTCTTTCCAGTTCATATGAATTGGATCAACAAAAAAGTCCTCGCTGTGCGAAGACTGAGCACATTATAGAGTTCTAAAAGGCATTTGTCAACCAAACCCGAAGAAAGGCCGAAGTAGGTTTAGAGGTCAAAAGCTATCCGCAAAAACCCGGCCAGATCAGACAAAAAGGGGTGAGCATCTGGGCTGGTTTTAGCCTCAGCTAGAAAGAGGATTACTTCGTCAAGTGTGGGTGATCCAAACTGTGGCCAATTGTGACCCTCGGGGGTGCGGTTGGTCGCTACTCTTAATACCAGCTTGCTGCCTTCTAATGTACCAAACTGAACTCTACGAACCTCCCAAGGTTCAGATTTATCGCTTGTCACATCTAGTTCAATACCCCGGCCGTTTGCCCAGATAGTTAATTTATTGCCGTTTTCATTAGCCATAGTCCGGAATTATAAGGTCAGAATGATCAGACATCAACTAGCTCTGAGGCCAGGAGGGGAATCGAACCCCTGCATGGCGGTTTTGCAGACCGCTTCGTTTCCACTTCGACACCTGGCCGGAAACTATAGCTAATTATATCAGCGATGTGGTATATTTGGGCTCAATGAAGAGAGTCGTCGCTGTAGTCATCATTCTTCTGGGACTGGGACTGGTCGGATTTGGAGGATTCAAGTTTATTAAATCCCGTCAACCCCGGGCCGGATTAAAGGTAGAAACTACACCCGCTGCTCTGGTATTTGTCGACGGAGTGCAAATCGGCCAGACCCCGATTGAGCAACTGTTTAAAGCCGGGGAAGTCACCGTCAAACTGATTCCCAATTCTCCCACTGTGGCTTTATCCACTTACCAAACTAAGGTCAAGCTGAATTCCGACGTATATACAGTGATTACCCGGGATTTCGGCAAGGAGGAAAGCGAATCAGCCGGAGCAATCGTGAGTTTAGAGCCCCAGACCCTCCAAACACCCTCCTTATCTGTGGTAGTTGCCGGACCTGATTCCGCATCGGTCCTGTTGGATGGCCAACCCCAAGGTTTTACCCCTTTAATCGTCAACTCCATTACGGCCGGGGACCATCAGATCACCATTTCTGCTCCGGGATTCACTACCCGTCAGGTAGGAGCTAAAGCCCAGGCAGGCTACAAACTGATTGTCAACGCTAAACTGGCCGGATCGTTACCTGAAGTAACCGACGAGACCGCCTCGGATTCGGCTACCCCTTCGCCTACACCTAGCGGCAGCCCCAGGCCCACTACCAGTCCTAGGCCTACCACCAGCCCCAGGCCCAGTGCTTCCACTGCCCCTAAAAAGCCATATGTGAAGATTTTAGACACTCCCACCGGTTTCCTGCGGGTGCGTACCCAACCAGCAACTACCGGTAAAGAAGTAGGCCAAGTTGATCCGGGAGATATGTATCCTCTGCTGGATGAACAGTCCGGCTGGTTTGAAATCAGTGTAGATCTGGCAGCTACCTCTTCAGGCTGGGTGAGTGGTCAATACGCAGAAACGGTCAAATAGATAATATGAAATTATTCTTAACCTCTGCCGGGTTAACTAATAACAAAATTGCTGAAGCATTTAGTAACTTGGTTGGACTACCTAGTCATGAAATAAAAATCGCTTTTATTCCCACTGCATCAAATGTTGAAGAGGGTGATAAGGGCTGGCTGATTGACGATTACACCAATCTCAGACGGCAGGATTATAACTCAGTCGATATTGTGGACATTTCAGCACTTCCGCAAGAAATTTGGAAACCCAGACTTGAGCTGGCAAATGTCTTATTTTTGGGAGGAGGAAACACTTTTCATTTAATGCATTGGGTTAAAGAGTCGGGTTTAGAAAAAATGCTTCCCGATCTTCTTAAAACCAGAGTGTATGCGGGAATAAGCGCAGGGAGTTGCATTGCCGGTCCTACAATATACAACTCGGTCCAAAACTTATTTGGAGAGAAGTATAATCTGAAAATTGAGAAGGGGCTGGGGTTAGTCAATTTTCAGTTTATTCCTCACCTGAACTCTAAGTATTTTCCAAAAATTAGAAAGCAATATCTGGAGGATGCGGCCAAAGACTTAACGGAGCCTATCTACGCTGTGGATGACGAGACTGCTCTTATGGTTCGCGGAGATAAAATAGAAGTAATTTCAGAAGGTAAGTGGAGCAAGTTTAATTAAGGTCTTCTATTGCAACGGACTCCAGTACAACACCCCGATCACGATCAGACCCCAAGTGGCGACAGATATCAAAAGCGGCAAATCGGAGAGAATCACTTTCTCCGGTGTTTCGGCCCGGGCTCCATCATAGACTATGCGGATGTAGCGCATGATGCCGAAAATGACGACCGGAATACTGGCCATTAACCACTTGTTGATGGTTAAAGTCTTAGACAGCAAGATTAAAGTGGTAGGTACCGTGGTCTGAAATTGTTCGTAAAAGTTAAAGGTGAATAGAGCCCAGGACAGAAATGAAGAAGTGGCAAACATGGTTAAGTAGCTGTCCAAAATAACGGTGGTGTATTTACCCATGACGTTGCGATGGGTAACGGCTCCCTGTTCGGTAAGAATGGCCAGTTCCGCCCGGCGTTTACCTACAGCCAGAAACAGCGATACTGAAATGACGCACAATAAAAACCAAATGGACAAGTGAGCATTAATTACAATCGCTCCGGCAAACACCCGCAGGAAAAAGCCCAGAGCGATGACAAACACATCTACCACTTCCTGGTTTTTCAGCCACAAAGAGTAGAGAATCTGTAATGCCCAGTAGCTTATAGCTACTAAAAAGAACAGGAAGGACAGACTCCAAGCCCAACCCAAGCCCACAATGGAACCTAAAAAGAAAATGGTCAGGGCCACGCTTCTGGGAATTCTCCCAGCGGCAATGGGCCGGTTTTTTTTGAACGGATGGGCCCTATCAGCTTTGACGTCAATAACGTCATTGAGGTAATAAATGGACCCGGCAATGACGGTGAAGGCCAATACGGCTGAGGTAACTATCCGGAAGTTTTGCCAGAACAGAGTGGTTGAAAAAGCATTACCGGTAAAAATCAGGGCCGAAAACAGAATCAGGTTTTTGACCCATTGGCGCGGTCGGGCTGTTTTGACAAAGTCGAGAATTGATGTAGCCACCAGATGATTCCTCCGAATACTAGTAAAACTGCCACCATTGTAAAGTACTTAGACCCGGCTTTCAAATTTAAAGCCATTATGGATAGCACCGCAGAGACTCCCCAGTAGAAGGCGGCAATGCGCCGCCGGCCCCAACCCCGGTCCAACAGATAGTGGTGAAAATGTTCATATCCGCCCCACACCGGCGACCGGCCTTCCCGAAGTCTTTTGATAACTACCAGCGTTCCGTCAACCAGAGGCAAACCCAGAACCATCACCAGAGCCCCCACTTTGGCTACCGACAAAATAGCCAGCACTCCCAGCAAAAATCCGGCCAGACTTTTGCCGCCGTAACCCGGCATGATTTTCTGCGGGTACCAGTTCCAGGGTAAAAAACCCAGGTATGCTCCGGCGGTAATCGCTCCCAGAATAATTACCGGTGTCTGACTGGGATCCAGACCAAAGCGCAAGCCCAACAGGGCCATGGTTATGGCGGCAATGGCTACAAAGCCCGGTAATTGCCCGTCTACTCCGCTCGACCAGCCGACAATATTTTGCATCCCGACCAGCCACAACAGAGCAAAGACGTCAGCCAAGAGCCACAGACAATGACTGTCCCCGGCCAGGTTAATACAGTATTGCGGCTGATCCAGACGGATTGCTCCCCCAAAAGGATTATTGATATACGCAATACCTACTCCCGAAGCTACTACAATTAGAGCTGCCAAAATATTTATGCCTAGTCTGGCATAAGGGGAGACTTTTTCCTGAAACCGGTCGTCAATAAATCCGGTAACGGCCAGGACTGCCGCTCCGATGACTACCGCCCAAATGCGACCCGATCCCGGAATAAAGATCATGACTCCTACCAATAAAGCCACAAAAATGGGCAATCCGCCTCCCCGGGGAACCGGGCGGTCATGGACCACATTTTTGGCCTGACGCTGGGCTTTAGGATTGTCAATAATTTGCAGCCGGCGGGCAAATCTGACTACCACTCCGGTTACCAGAGCCGAAACTCCGGCGGCTACAATGAGAGGAATTAGAAAACTATTAACCATATAATCCGCACCGCCGCTAAAGCCAGAATGCCTTCAACAACTATGGCTGTGGCCATCCACAACTGGGCCAGTAATTTCTCTCCGGCCAAGAACTTACTACCCCACCAGCCAACTGCGGCCATAACTCCGATTAATCCGGGCACTGACCACAACCAGTAAGGGGACGCCAGTTGTTCCTGTCCCCAGGGCTGGCTGTACCACAGAGGTACCTGCGGCGGCAGAATAGTCCGATACACTAACAGCAATCCACAAGTAACTACCAAGCTCACAGCAGTCACCCAAATCAGACCGAAAGTCAATTGCTTCACTGGTGATTATTATACAGCCGATATACCCCAGCTTCGGAAAAACGGTCGACCAGTCTGTACTTAGCAGCCAACAAATCATTTAGTCCCGGCAGTTCGTTCTCTTTGCCAAAGCTGACAATGTACCGGGGCGGAGTCTGTTCCAGCTGGGCTATGGTGGCAGCCTGAGCCCGGAAATCCAATACATGATATTTAACTGTATATTTCCCTACCGGGGCCCGGCGGGCCAGAGCGTAAATCATGGGTTGGTCACCCCAGACAAAAATCTTTTCATCAGTCATTGTGCCCTGGTCTACCAGGGCGGCAATTTTGTAATTGCGCTCCACATCGGGAGAAAACTTAGCAAAATATGCCCATTTAGAGGTGCTTCCGGTTACCCATTGCCAAAAGTTGACGTAATAACGGCCGGTGGGATAAGCATAGAACTGAAAGACGATGATTGCGGTCGTCAGCACCGCCACCAGAGAGGCCGCTACATATCTTTCCGTTTCCCGACCCCACACCAGAGCCGCCGCTCCCATAGCCAGTAGCGGAGCCATTTGCAATAAATAGTGAGGGTACGGCCGCCCGGATAATAAAGCGGCAAACAAAGTTACTACTCCCCAAAAACCAATGAGTAAAGCTTTAGGAGAAATCCGCTTGCGCACCACAAGTAATGTGGCTACTAATCCGGCCGCCACCATGGCCCGCCAGGTTAAACTGACCGGAGCGGCCCAGGTAGACAGATAAGGAATATTTTGCACTCCGCTGGCAATCAGATAGCTGGATAAGGTTCCCTGACTGGCATAAAAGGCGACGCTGGCAGCCAGAGGAATACCCGCTCCGATACCCAAGCCTATTGACTTACCCAACCAACCTTTCTCCCGGGTGGCCAGCCAATACAGGGGCCAGATGCCTAGCTCTAAAACCGCCGGCATTTTAAACAGCGCCGCCAGTCCCAGAATCAGTCCTCCCACCAGGGACGACCGGCCGGTGTACAACCAGTAAAAAGCTGTGATAGTAGGTAGTAGGAAAAACAACTCAGCATTGGCAATATTGCCTTCAATTAAGGGAATACAGGTCAGCAGGGCAAAGATAACTGTGGTCCAGATCATCTGCCGGGAATCGTTAAACCACCTTTTGCATAGTTGCCAGAAAACAGTCACTGTAGCCATATTCCATACCAGGGCTATGAATCTGAACCAAAACTGGTAGCCGTCAGCCATAGCGGCTACTAAATACAGAAACGGAGGCTTGTTGTCGTGAATGCCGGAGTACAGTTGCACCCCGTGGCGCAAGGCCTGGCCGATGGTTAAATATACCCCTTCATCGCCGTACCAGTAGGGCTCAAACAGAGAGGGCAGACGTAACAGAACCACTCCTAAGAGGATAAACAACAGTGCTTCATTACGCAGTATCCATCGCCACATGCTTTTATTGTCACGGGTAAACTTCTCCCTGTCAACCAACCTTCTCGGTCACCCGGTATTCCAGATATCTGCCCAGCATCAACCGGGTGTGAGCGTCGAGTCCCGGCAGAGAGGCAAAGAAAAATCCGGCAATGGGCATCAGCACAAATTCCAGAGGCGACAGCCATCGGCGCCATTTGGACACGTCATCGCTGTGCGGCCGCTGGCGGTATTCAACGATTAGTAAGATGACCAAAAATATCAGGGTAATGGAGAGTAAGTAGGAAGAAGACCGGGGTAAGGCGTAACCCAAAGTAGTCCGGCCGAAGATCGGATTAATGAAGGTTACAATGGTTACTCCTAAAGTAATGAAAAACCAGTTAATCGGCCACAGCACGTGGTCTTCAACCACCCGCAGGATGCGGATAGTTTTGTTGAAAAATGATCCCCCGGGTTTGCGGGCATACATTTGAATAAACAGGGGCAGATCGGAAACCCCCCAGGCCCAGCGTTGTTTTTGCTTGTAATCGTTAACAAACGTTTTCCAGCGGGTAGTCGATTCCGGAGCATCCGCTGAACTCATCAAAAAGATGGGTTCGACTTCCACCACTCCCCCTTTGGCAAAAAAGGCTTTGAAGAAAATCCGGTAGTCTTCGGGAATAACGTCGGTGTCCCAGTAGCCGACTTCATCCGCCAGTTGCAGGGAGAGAGAGTAGTTGGAAAAGTTGATCAGCCGGTCTTTGCGGGCTATCAGACCTGTCTGCCAGATGTTACCGAAGGTATTAACCACCCTAGTCATGGCCGGGATTTTCCAAATGTTGTTGTAAAACACGATGGCCGGCTGCCAGAACTTAATATACCGGTCCGGATCGTCTAAGAACTTGAAAGTCAGACAGGCAAAATAACGAAAGTCTAAAATGGCGTCTGCGTCGTTGGAGGTAATGGTTAAGTAGCGCATATCCCACTTTTTCTCATCCACCAATATACGTTTAGCAACTTTAGCTGCCCAGGCCTCGTTAGCTGATTTGCCTTTAATTTCTCCTGGGAGATTGACCGGATGGTTGGTGACTAAGAAGGCTCCGAATTTCTTCTGGAATTGCTTCTGGATGCGGGTGCAGTTTTCGAAAGCTGCTTTAGACCACCCGTCAGCGGCCAGCACCACGGCAATTTGGTTTAAGGGTAAGGTCTGTTTAGTGAGGGCAATGACAGTTTTTAAGGGCACTTCATACGGTTCATTGGCCACCATAATCATAATGATGTGTTTTACCTTCCGCCAATCCGGACCGAATTCTTTTATTTCCTTAACCCAGTCTACGTGTTCTGAGGCCCGGATCTTAAAATGGGCTAATACTGCTGCCACAGTCAAAGTTAAGCCCCGGTAAACCCAGAAGACGTCAAAGGCCAGAATGAAGTAAGCGGTGAATACCGGAAAGAAGTAGCCTCCCCAGAACAAAAACAGGATCAAATTCCAACTGGTAAATCCGGGTAATATTTCCAGAACTCGCTTCCAGCCTTTAGTCATGGGCTAATTTTACCTCATTCCTCAGGTAAAGAGATTTTCCGATCAACTACCGGAGGAGCCAGCCGGGGGTCATTGGCCTGCCAGCCATCAATTTGTTTGACCAGCGACGGCAGACCCTGAACCGATATGGGGGTGGGGGCCGGATACACAATCGGCGTGGGTGAGACAGCCGGAGCTTCAGTAGAATTTTCCGGACGGCGGCTGAACCGCAGGACAACAAGTGAGACCAGTAAAATGAATACCACCGAAGGCAGAATCAACCAAAAAATGTTCAGTTTGGGTTTCATGGTTGGCGGGAAAGTTCATTGAGTAACTTGGCCGATTCTACTAGAGCCTGGTGACTATCGTTCAGTCCTTGAGCGTAGTTGGCATTGGAAACAAAGCCAGTGCGATACTTGGCCAACAGAGCATCAGTTTGCTGGCGCAGTTGCACGGAGGAATTCAATTTCTCCCCAATCAGATCCAGAGTAGTTTTCTGACTGGCAGAAGGAGTGGCGTGCTCCTGCCGGTAGGCGTCCAGATATCCGGCTAATTGATCCTGGAAATTAGCTAGGCGGGTGGAAGATACCTGCATCCGGGCCGCCAAAACCATTCTATCCATCTGGGTCATTTGTTTTTCCCAATCTTGGGAAGCTGTGTTAATGGCGGCAAAATTATCGCCGCCACCCAAGCTGGTTAAACCTTCCAAAGCAGCAATATTTTTTTCCAAGTCCAGGTAAGTGACTGTTTGTGGATAAGTAGCAATATTGGTGACTTCAGCCAGGGTTTGGCGCAAAAACTTCAGATATGCAATTACCCATTGATTACGTTTAACCAGGACATCATTAGTTTTGGATATGGCCTCCACTCGGGTGACCCCGGTGTGATATTGCTGATATTGATTCTTGGCTTGAACGTAGGCTAGGTATGCAGTCCGATAGCTGGTGCCGTAATTGACGGCTGAATTGAATAAATCGCCGGCTGATTGGGCTGCTACGACTGTGGCTCCCAGTAAAAATACAATTATGCCCAAGGCCAACTTCTTCATACTTCAATCATACCAGCTAACTAATAGCTCGAGGTTTTAAAAGATAAAACACGAGAAGTTTTGATCACAAAATCATTGTACTTTAATGGTGGGCCGGAGAGGAGTCGAACCTCCACCCCTTACGGGACAAGTTCCTAAAACTTGCGTGTATACCATTTCACCACCGGCCCAGGTACAGCTAATTTTAGCATTGGTATTGTAGACAAACAAAAAGCCCCGGCTCCTGCCCGATGCCGAGGCTTTTCAAAATCCTACCGTCCCACTCACAAGGAGTAAAACCGTAGGACCTGGCCCGATTGTACTATAGGTCGACACTCCTGTCAAGCCGCTGAGCCAGGACAAAGATACTGGGGCCAAAGTATAGCCCCGTTAGGTTTTCCTGACACCATGACTCTAGGCTGATAAGGGTACGAAATGGCACTAATTTCTTAAAAATGTGGTGGCGAAAATTAGACACAGACAGGACTTTGACTATCGCAAATCCCTGACGTTTCAATAGTTTCTGCACAGTTAGCGGGTGGTGGTTGACGAAGGGAATAGTCCCCTGGGCGATGTGTTGGGGGCTGCGTCTTTCTGTGGCTGTCGGCAATATGGGCTTGCCGGTCAGCCAGCTTTTTAAGCGCTGCAAAAAATGCGCCGAATTGGCAAATTCCAAAACTAAATACCCGTGGGGTTTAAGAATTCTTCTCAACTCAATTATGGCTGAGGCGGGAGCCGGGAGATGGTGGAGCACCCGCACCAACAGGATTGCATCTACGCTTTTAGGAGGCAGATTAGTGTCTCCTACTGATCCGGGTCGGATAACGGCTTGAGGGTATTTGGCCAGGTGGGTTTTGGCTAGACTTCGCATTTTGGCAGAAGGTTCAACCAGGTACACCTTCTGGCTGTGCCCGGCCAACCAGCGGGTCAGCCGACCGTATCCGCCGCCGATGTCTGCCACTACATTTAATTTTTTGTCCCCCAATAGTTTTTCCAAAGCCATGACTTCACTGTGGTGCTCGTATTCTCTACCTTCCCAGAAGAGATCGTAACTGTACTGGGTATCATCGTAAAAGGCCATCTACTGCAATTCTTCCATAAATTGGCGCACCCCTATTGCCCAGGGGCCACCGATTTCCACTGACGGTGGGGTGTAACGCGCCATAATCTTTTCCGGAGTATCCAGTCCGTCATCAATGTATTTGGTTTTCAATGTGGAAGCCACGGTCTCGATGGCCTGGGGATAGGAATCGAAGCGGGTGACCTTGTCCCCGTAAATGCCAAAACCCCAACAGTTATGGGAATCGAGGGGGATGCGTTTACATAGATTGGATTCCTGCTGGGCAATAGCTACCAAGAGATTTGGATCCATGCTGTATTTGTCTGCAATCGTCACGATATCTTGGGCAAACGGTTCTAGGGGAGACTTATAACCAACCAGATAATTTCTGATAATCAGGGCCCGGGCATCATCGGCAGTTGCCTGGGCAGAAATACTGGAATTGTCCCCCGGTTCATATCCGTATACCTGAGTCGCAGCTGCCAGTACCCGGGGTTCAACCACGGGAGAAATATTTGTCGGAGCAGTGATGACCAGAGCCACCACCGCAGCCAGCATAGCGGCCGGGGCCGCCAAAGCAAAAGCCACTATCCAAGCAATCTTCGGCATGTCTAGTTGATATTGCCAGCGAGGCCTCTGTTAGTCAAGTCGGGGTGGAGGGAATTGAACCCACTGCTTCTCGGTCCCAAACCGAGCGTTCTACCGATGAACTACACCCCGAACGAGTGCCGGGAAGAGGACTCGAACCTCCACGCCATTTCTGGCACACGCACCTCAAGCGTGCTTGGCTACCAATTACAACATCCCGGCCTGATTGCTAATTATACTCAAAGCTGATGCAAGTTTGAATCTTTGCCCGAAAAACATGCTCAAGACTCAGTTCTAGCTATTTGCCTTGAGGGCCTCAAAATAGCCGATAAATGCCGGCAACAGAGAGGCTAAAAGCTCTTTACCCCGAGCAGTTCTAAACGCCAACTCCCGCCGTTCTCGCAGCTCTGCGAACAGATATTTCATTCCACTAGCATAGTCAAAGGTGGGTGTTACTCTGGAAATATCTATTGCTCCCAGCGTGTCTGCTTCCATAAAGGCTATTTCATCCATCTCCCGCAATTCCTCGATCTTGTCATGTACTCTGACTATATGAACAACTCTGTCTGCCTGTTGAGGAGTAACTAAACCGGAGATCTCTGGCTGGCCTAAAAATGCGGCCGCGAATTCAGCTCCTTTTATCATGTGTAGCTCCTTCCGGTCTTTAACTACTTCGAATTTATCCGAATCTCCTTGGAATAAATTAAAATAGCCCAGATCATGCAACCATCCCACCAGTTTTTGAACAGTGGTGTCTAGTCCTTCAAACCTTCCTACATCTTCTGCGTGATAAACCACCGATCGGGTATGCGGTTCATCCCAGCCCACCCTGCCATATCTTAGGAACTTAAGGGCGTAACTTTCCGCCAGTCCGAACAATATCTCATTTTTCGTCATGTTTCTTTTCTACCTTGTGCCCAAGGGGAGAGTCGAACTCCCATGACCTTGCGGTCACTAGCTCCTGAAGCTAGCGCGTCTGCCATTTCGCCACCTGGGCCTGCCCATATTATACTGGAAATGGTAAAATTCAGCCTGAGAGCCGGGGTGGTGGAATGGTAGACACAAGGGCCTTAAGAGCCCTCGGCCCACAAAGCCGTAAGGGTTCGACTCCCTTCCCCGGCACCACTTGGTATAATTTGGACGATTAGCTCAGCTGGTTAGAGCGCTGCATTCACATTGCAGAGGCCGGGGGTTCGAGTCCCTCATCGTCCACTGGTGCCGAGATAGCCAAGTTGGTCACGGCGGGCGCCTGAAGAGCGTCAAATGCAGGTCCGATTCCTGCTCTCGGCACATGTTTGCGGCTATGGTTCAATGGTAGAATTTCTCCTTGCCAAGGAGAGGATACGGGTTCGATTCCCGTTAGCCGCTCAGATTCTGGTATGATGGAAAAGTGAATAAAAAGATCCTCATTATTGAAGACGAACCGGCCCTGCTGGCCATACTGACTGACCGGTTAACCAAAGAAGAGTTTGTCCCTTTGACGGCCAAAGATGGGGCCCAAGGATTGGAAATTGCTTTGCGTGATCAGCCTGATTTAATTCTATTGGATATCATTATGCCGGTCATGGACGGGATGGCCATGCTGAAGAAGCTACGCGAATCTGGTGAGTGGGGTAAGACCGTTCCGGTGATCATGCTGACTAATTTAAGCAGCGACAGTAACAAAGTGATTAGTGAGGTGACGGCACTGCAGCCGGCTTACTATATTGTTAAAACCGACATGAAATTGGACGAGGTCATGCAAAAAATCCAAGAAGTTCTTACTCCACCCGCTCCAGCTACTGAGTAGGTCGCCCCTCTTGATGTATCGGACTGAGGATAGTACACTAGTATAGTAGAGGAACTATGGTGAGGAATTTAGGTTTGGCCAATAGAGCTAAGGACTTAAGAAAGCAAGGGAAAAGTTATTCAGAAATAAGGAAGTCATTGGGCGTTGCAAAAAGCACTTTGAGTGAGTGGTTTTCCAAAAAGGAATGGTCGAAGCATATTACTAGAGACTTGAATAACAAGTATCTACCACAGAATAAAAGTCGAATCATTTTGATGAATGAGTCAAAAAAACAAAAAAGGATAGCTAGACACCGTTTATACCAAACTGAGGCAGAAGCTCTTTACCACAAACTTGGGAACAATCCGCTATTTGTAGCTGGGGTTTTCATATATTGGGGTGAGGGCGAAAAGCTCGGAAATGGCAGGATATCAGTTATAAACACGGACGCCAGGATTTTACAAATAATGATTCGTTTTTACCGTCAAGTATTAAAGGTCCCAGACAGACTAATTAGGGCAGGATTATTTATTTACAGTGATTTGGACCCTATCAAAACACTTAACTACTGGTCAAAAATGTTGAATTTACCTAAGGGGCAGTTTATCAAAACTCACATTCTACAAAGCAAAATAGGTCCTACCAAAAGAAGATCTCTTTATGGCATGTGTAATATCTATGTTTCTCGCATAGAGCTGAAAATTAAGATTTTGAGGTGGATAGAATTATTTACACAGGATTATGCCCAATTGGTATAATTAGGCAAGGTTGCGGGATTAGTTAATCGGTATAACTTCACTTTTCCAAAGTGCGATGATGGGTTCGACTCCCATATCCCGCTCCATATGACAATTAACTACAGAAATGTACATAAAGTTACTTGACAAATAAAATAATATGAGTGAATCTAACGAATTTCCAGGCAACATAACTCAGGTTCAGAATTTTTTGAAGGCAACAGGTGAAGTAAAAATTGCAAATGTGGAATACAAGGCTGGTGGAATCCAATCAGGCATATTGTATGGATTAGAAACACTAATACCAAATGAGGTAAAAGCATCAGGAATTCTTACAGATCCAGATAGAAGAAAAACGGTCGATGATTTATTAGCTTTTCAAGTTAGACTAAACGATAGAATTGATTTTGCAAATGCTCACAGACAAGAAACCATTGAATTTACCCAAGACGCCATATTAAAAGAGGCCGATGCAAAAACAAAATTAGACGCAAGCTTAAGAAAAGTACAATCTCCGGAATTAGAAGTAACAATCAGAGATGCGACGGCTGAAGTTGAAGCAGTTGAGGCATACATTGCATCAAGAAAAGGAAATCTCTCGTTTGATGATATAGAAAAATATAGAAATATTGTAAATGCAATATCAAATTGTGCTGTAACGAGGGCTATCTTAGGACCTAACTATCTTGCAGACAGACTACAGACGCTCCCTGCCGATAAAATGAATTGGCAAGGTATATATGACAAGTATCGTTGGGTGTTGTCTTCAGAGCCACAAAACAACGTAGAAAGAACAGTACAAATTATGCATAACTTAGGAATGGCGGGCCAAATTGATGATGATTGGTACGGTAGACATATTGATCAAGTGATGGGGATAGAGTCATTTGCCACAGCATCTCTAGACGAAAAAGCTCACAATCCAGAGCAAGCAAAGGAATTTCTTGATGATATTAAAAGTTCTTATCTGACACAAGCTAAAAGACTTGGATTAAATCCCGCGGGGGCAGCACTGATAGACGGAGTCCAGAAAAGAATGCAAAAAGTTATGAACTGGGTAACACGAAAGGCACGTTATTCCGAGAACACACATTTGAAAGAATATTTAAATACAAAAGTTGTCCCAAAGATGGGAATTCGAGAGAAAGCCTTTGCCCGAGGAGAGATTTAACATATTTTTCTATCTTTACGTTGTTTGCCAAATACCTCAAAAAATAGGAACGGATTTATTTTCTCGAGATAGTCTTTGAAAACATTTAGCTGTAAAATCATATTAGATGTAACCCAATAGTGGAGACCAATTTTTATTTTAAAAATAAGAGGTAAGTTTGGATCTTGGAGATACTGTTTGATATCGTCGTCAAGATCAAATAGGTCCGAGCCAATTACGGTTACCAGCTCTGATAGAATAGTATAATATGTCAAACAGTCTAATAAAATCATGTGGAATTGTGCTTTTTATTGCCGCTTTAGGTCAAATATATCTAGGACTATCTAGTAGTCTTGAATCATTTTTACTGTGTATTGAAATTGTTGTAGGTTTGGTAATTACTTTACATACACCTTCAAATGGCAAAAAGACAAACAAAAAATAGTAACTTACTATATGCCCTAGTGTTTGCTTTTGTAGTTTTATTGTT
>JAUSIY010000055.1 GCA_030647735.1 bacterium | reverse complement strand
GCCCGGTTCACCTATTGGCATATCAGCATATGTACTTCTGGCCCACCAGTTCTTTTTTTCGTCATAGTAAAAAATTCTCTCTTTGGCCACTCCTAGTCCTTGCCAAATCTGGGCTGCTTCTTCATCTTTAGGAATTTCCTTGTTACCTTTAAATAAACTGACGTATAAATTCTGGGGAGGAAGTTGTAATTCACCGGTTAAAAATTCCCAAAACCAGGTCAGTTGTTCCTTTTTAAAGTAATCGCCCAGTGACCAGTTACCCAGCATTTCAAACATAGTGGTATGCCGGTTATCCCCTACTTCTTCAATGTCTTGAGTTCGAAAACATTTTTGAGAGTCGACAATGCGGGTTAGCCCTTGAGGATACGGCTGGCCCAATAAATACGGCAGCATGGGTTGCATACCAGACCCGGTAAACAAGGTGGTGGGATCATTTTCCGGCACTAGAGGAGACGAAGGAACCACAGCATGCCCTCTAGCTTTGAAGAAATCCAAATACTTTTGGCGCACTTCACCAGCCTTTATCATGGCCCAATTTTACACTAATATATGCTAAGCTTTATATATGGATCCTGTTCCACCTGCACCACCAATATCCACTCCTCCTGTCGCCCCCCAACCGCAACCAGTTGTCCAACCGCCACAATCTAAAAGTAAAACTTGGAAGTTGATCATGGGTGGAATTTTGCTTTTGGGAGTAGGAATAGTTGGTGGAGTATTCCTAGGCAAACAACTTTACTCCCAACCCCTCTCTCCTCCAGCTCCTTCTCCAACAGTTGAAGTTACTCCTTCACCTGCCTCCGATACCATCACTTCAACTCCCACTGTCAATCCTTCACCAATTGTTGTTCCTGCCAGCTGGAAAGTTAAATCTGCAACCGATTCCTACTTTGGCCTAACCACAAGTCTCACTCTTCCTCCCGATTATAGTTTTCACTTTTCCGGCTCTGAAACCACTCTAAGCTCATCAACTGAAAGTTCCGACTCCTGGGACTATTTGACATCATTATCCACAAACAGCAACAACCAAATTTACAATTCTTATGATGGCAGTTCTCGGCGGACATGGTACGAAAAGCTTTTAGAGGGAAACGACACCGTTAAAGGATATGCCAATACCCAAACTATCTCTGTTAAAGAAGTTCCCGTTAACGATACTTCCTTCCTGGCTATTACAATCAAGTGGGATTTGGGAACAGAAACTCACTACATTATCGTTAATAACGGCATTCTGCATATTTTCAGACCATTGACTGAAGCTGCCAAAGCTAATCACACTTTCTTCAGCCAAAATGCACCAATAATTCTCAGCACTCTGACCTCTTCATGGACAAAACCCTAAGGAAGATCATTAACTAGGAAGCTCGTAATGGTAAACCGGAGCGATGGAAGAAATGTTTCTTGGGTTCTGTTGATTCAGATTCAGTTATAGATACTACCCTATCCGGTGTGGCTTCAATTATCTCTTCTTGGGTTTGATCAACTAGTTGCTTTACTTCTGAGAAAAACTGGTTAACCGAAGCAATGGGTTTAGCAGAAATATCAGACAAAGTTTGAGTGTTGTCTAACACTTTGTTTATCTTCTTCATAGCCGCCCGGACTTCGAAGAGGATTTGCCAGACCTGAATGGCTACCACTGTCACCAATACGGTCAAAGTGGTTATCACAATTACAAGCAGGAATTGGGTCAGGCTAGTCATTAATCTACCTTACCATAATCACTTTGCGCGTCAAGGTGGTGGTTTTACCGGATTTAGAAGTGGCCGTCACACTAATCTGATTTTCTCCTTCGATTAAGGAAGCCCGGAATGAAAATTCCCCACCTTTATCTAAAGCCACTAAATGATCCCCAACTGAAATCGTAGCTTCCGGGTCAGTCTCGCCTGAAACCAAAACTGTGTTTTCGGTCACGGTTTGACCATCGACTGGCTGCACCAATTGTAGTTGGGGAGGGCCGGTCAACACTCGGTACTGATATCCCAAATAACCAATAAAAACAGTAAACACCATAGCCACTACTGAAATCAAAGTTGTCCGCGGGGTCCAAAATACCCGCGACGAAACCGGGTCAGCAAGTGACCGAGGCACAATTTGACCCAAACGGTTTTCCACAAAATCCCGCCTGAAGGCAGCCAGGACATTAATCGGATCCAGACCCAGAAACTCGCTATAGTTTCTAATAAATCCCCTAGCGACAGTGCCGCTGGGTAGTTGGGAATAATCGTCTGCTTCAACTAACAATAAAAAGTTTGGTCTGATCCGGGTAATTCTGGATACGTCCTCAATCTCCAGCTTCTTGCTCTTGCGGGCAAGGCTTAAGATTTGGCCTGCTGTTTTCATTGATATGTTTGCTCACTACTTGTCTCGGTGGGAGTCTGAGACTGAGAAGCAAAATATTCCTGCGGATTTTTGATTAAAATCTCCCTGGGCTTTGATCCGTCGGCCGGGCCGACGATCCCGGCCTGCTGCAGTTCATCTAAAATCCTGGCAGCCCGGGCATAACCCACTGATAATTTACGCTGCAAAAACGAAGCCGAGGCGGTGTTTGACTGCACAATTAAGCGCAGGGCTTCTTCAAACAATTGATCCCGCTCTTCACCGTTGGGAGCTATGAAGGCTGAACCCCGACCACCTCTGGATGAAGGCACCGGCATGCTGGTTACTTCTTCCGTGTATTGCGGAGCTACTCCTTGCTTCCTCAGAAAGTCAATTAAGCCATGGATCTCCCGGTCGGAAACAAAGGCCCCCTGAATCCGAGTGGGTTTGGCCTGATCTGGAGGAATATACAACATGTCTCCCCGGCCTAACAGTTTTTCTCCTCCTGGCTGATCAATAATTACCCGGGAATCCACCATTGATGAGACAGCAAATGAAATCCGGGTAGGAATATTGGCTTTAATCAGACCGGTAATTACATTAACTGATGGCCGCTGAGTAGACAGAACCAAATGGATTCCAGTCGCCCTGGCCATCTGAGCCAGGCGGGTAATGGCGTCTTCCGCCTC
>JAUSIY010000051.1 GCA_030647735.1 bacterium | reverse complement strand
CACAATTTGGCAGATTATTTTCTATCCGGTATTTAAGTTTAAGCATCTGTATTTGCTGAAGTTAGGCTTTCTAGACGGTACAGCCGGTTTTGTACACGCCATGACGATGGCTTTCTACACCTTTTTGACCCGGGGCAAACTATGGTTACTGGCCAAGGGGATTAACGAAGACAAATGGTCAAGTGGCTAGCCATCTTCCTGTTAGGACTGGGGTTTGCTGTCGGGAATGTTTATAAGTTTTCATTTTTTTCTCCCGAAGTCAGATTGACTCCACTTGACTGTATAGTAATTGTACTCACACTTTTCACTCTCCTGAAAAGTTTTAAAGATCCTCAACTCTGGCATCCAGTAGAAGCATTTTTCACTATAGGAGTAGTTTCACTTTTGTTTGCCTGGCAGTCATTTGGGACTTCGGCTGCCATGATTGGGGGAATGTACTTAGGGCGGTGGGTAATGTATACCCTCTTTTTCGTGAGCCTAGTTCGAATATTTAAAGTGCACGAGTTAGTTAATCTGGTGTATGTACTTGGACTGGTAACCGTAGTGGTTAGTTTACTCCAGTACATAATTTACCCAGACATCAGAGCACTACAATTATTAGAATGGGATCCGCATTATTTCCGGGTAGTGGGCAGTTGGCTTGATCCTGGTTTCACGGGAGTATTATTAGTCTTCATTTTATTATGGTTAACTGCAAATCCTTTTAAACTGCGCTGGCAGCAACTAGCTGCCTGGATATCTGCATATTTGGCTTTTGCTTTGACTTACTCCCGCAGCAGTTACCTGGCCTTTCTAGGGGGGATGGCTTGGTTAGCCTGGAAGCAAAAAGGGTGGAAGTTCCTTGTTCAGATGACCTTGCTGTTGGGAATAACCATCTTACTTCTCCCCCGAGCCCCAGACGGAGAGGGGGTAAAACTGGAACGAGCCTACTCCATTTGGTCGCGGCTAGACAGCTGGAAATACGCCTGGACTATTTTTACTGATCACCCAGTCCTGGGAGTGGGCTTTAACACTTATAGATATGCCCAAAAAGACTACGGGTTCATTTCTCCAGAGAAATGGCAAACCACACATGCGGGGGCTGGAGCGGATTCATCCTTGTTATTTGTGGCGGCCACCACCGGCATTTTGGGTCTGATAGCCTATCTGTGGTATCTAAAACGTATTTTCGGTATGGGAACAACTAACCTAGCTTTGGGAGCTACCTTAGTGGCTTTGGTAGTCCATAGCTGGTTTCTTAACTCTTTGTTTTACCCGCCAATTATACTTTGGCTTGCGCTATTAATTGCCCAAAGATATAATGCGTCCCGTGCCTAAAATTGCAATTACCATGACCGGAGGTCCTCAGGGAAAAGAATCTCGCCTGGCCCGGATACTGACCCAAACGGTGCAAGCCCACCCAGAATGGCTGGCCCTGGACTTCAGAGATCAGGACACTTTAGCTCTTGCATTACCTGAACTTATTCGCCAATGCAAAGCTCAGGTTGAAGCGGCTATTTCCGAAGAAAATAATGCGATGACGGTCACTCCTACTGATTTGAAATAACGGTCAGTTCCTTGCGAGTCTCGTTACCGGCCCGGTCAGTAGCTAAAAACACCAGCACATTTTCTCCCGGGTTTAAGTTAAAGTTTGCAGAAAACTTGCCTGTGGAGTTAACGATGATCATCCGGTCGTTAACGATTAGTCTGGCTGCAGCCTCAGTCTCCCCACTGACCGGCACCGTGTTACCTGAAATCTGTTGACGATCCGTGGGAGAAGCTATATCCAGCTTCGGTGGCTGGTTGGAAAAAAAGATGGTTAACTGAGTTAAAGTGACACTTTGATTGCCAGCCTGATCTACAGCCAGAGCAGATAGTGCATTATCTCCACTGGTTAGGGTGACACGGGAAATAGCAAAGGAGCCGTCGTCTGCGACAACCACATCTCCGGCGCTGTCGCCGTTCAGAGTTAAAAATACAGTAGATCCGGGTTCAGCGGAACCTGAAATAGTTTGTGTTGCGCTGTTGGTGGCATCATACGGGAGCGAGATAGAGGGGGGGGCGGGAGGAATCTGGTCATTTTTGTCTACCGGTCGGTTAGTTGAATTCAGATCTCCGAAAAACACGGCCATACGGATGAGAAAAGGAATACCCAGGACAACCACCGCTACTACCACCAAAATGGCGCCCAAACCCAACAGCGTAGCTTTACGGACATTGCGTCTTTCTTCAAGCCTTTGTAAGCGGGAGCGATACATCTGCTAAAATCATTATACACGCTCAGCCGAGGTAGCTCAGGGGTAGAGCAACGCTTTCGTAAAGCGTGGGTCGTGGGTTCAATTCCCACCCTCGGCTCACAGAACAAGTTTGCGGTACAATCAAATTAATGCCCAGCCAATTGCTGATCTTTCTCCTGGTTGCCTTTGGAGCGGAAGTAGTAGGTACGGTTACCGGTTTTGGAGCAACAACTATATTGTTGCCAGTTGCAGCTTTGCTGTATCCCTTACCTCAGGCTATTGCATATTCAGCTCTTTTTCACGGCTTAGGCACCATGTGGAGGTCAGTTTTCTTTGCCCGGGCGGTAAACTGGCGGATCACTTTGTATTTTGGCCTGGCCTCATTGGCCTTTGCGTATTTAGGAGCCCGATTATTGCCGTTAGTGGATCCCCACATTATCGCCAAACTATTGGGCATAGTCTTAATTTTGTATGCTGGATATTCTTTGGTGAAACACCGGTTATATCTGCCTAGGGGAGAAATATATTTGATCGGTGGGGGAGTGTTGACCGGATTTTTGGCAGGCCTGATCGGGACTGCCGGAGCCCTGCGGGGAGCTTTTCTGACGGCCTGGAAGCTGCCTAAGCGGACATATTTGGGCACAGGGGCAGTTATGGGCCTGGGAGCAGATCTACTGCGCCTGGTGGCTTACCGCCAAGACGGATTATTGAATGTTAATCAGTCGTTAGTGTTGGCTTTCTTGTTAGTGGCCTTAGGGGGAACTGTCATAGGGGTCAAGCTGGTCAAGCTGGAATCCTCTCAGTCATTTAGCCGGATTGTCCTGGTTGCACTCATACTTGCAGGAATAAGATTTCTTCTGGTATAGTCGGCCCGTGATAGAGCTAGGTTTACCGCCAGGAGTCAAACGGAGCGTCTCTCAAGTAGAGGTGGATTTAGTCGCGGATCTGTTGAGATTGTGTTTAGAAACGGATACTTCCGTTTCGCTGATGTTTGACCCAGGCAGATTTATTCCCCAGGACTTGGCTTGCTTTCGGGCAGCCGTAGAATTTCCGGAATTTTTTGAAGTGCAGGGTACGCCTGGAGTAATGATTGAAGTAGGCGGCCAGGTGCCGGTAGACGAGGACGGTCCCAGATTGTTTCCTAGTGTTGGCCAGGCTGCCGCGACCGGATTAGGAATGCTCTTTAATAAAGTTGCGGCTGAGAATGGACCTGAGGTAGCCAGTGTCATCTTTGCCCTGGAAGGGCTAAGACATAAGCTATGAGCAGCATACATGAGGGAGAGCCAACAAATCCGGAAGAAGTTCTACATCTTCCCATCACCCCGCATAGACCGCAGGGCGATGATTTATCTGCCCAGGTGCTGAGTTATTTATCGGCTGCCCACCAGGGTATAAAGCCAGGTGCTGACTACACCAATGATCGGGAAGCGAGTGAAGAAGGTTTAGAAGAGGAAGAAAAAGGGAAATGGCGAGTCTAGTGACTGAAGCTCCCCTCAATTCCGGTCTCAATCGTGAAGTAAGTTTAGTTGAGGCGGTAGAGCTGGCCCGCTTGGTTTCGATATGTTTGTTAAACGACGTGTCCTTCACTGTTGGCTTTGAGACAGGAAGATTTATTCCCGGCAATCTGGTTTTCAGCCCTGAGGGCAAATTTATTCTTCCCGATGAGCAACCCGCAGAAAATATCCGCCAGGGCCCCCAGGGCATCACGGTGGAAGTAAGCGGATCCCAGTTTACAGACGAAGCAGGTCAGCCAAAATTGTATCCCAGCATTAGGGAAGCTGTGAGAGACGGATTAAAACTGGCCTACCACTCAATTGCTGCAAGCGGTGGGGATAAGGCAGCGACTGAGGTCTTTCAGCAGTTTTTCACTACGGTTAACACTCCCTCATCCCGAAAGACCTAGGCATAAAGGAAAAAATGATTCTGATGGAAGACCCCTCCGCCCTAGACTGGGGATAGTAATCGCTTTAAGAGCAATTTCATGGACTCAAGTTACAAGAATCAATTCCAAATACATCAGAGAAAGTACATCCTAGTTCGGTGCGGTTAGGGTTAGAACCTGCAGAATCCAGTAAGGCGGTACTTAAACCAGCACCAGGCCAATTATCGCCAGGATAGTCTACATCTTCGAAATATGCTTCCCCCTGCCCTGGAGGGTTGTCTCGAACGTACTCCATTAATGCTCTAGCACCAGCCAGTTGAGCGGCAGTAGCAGTGGGATAATTTACTATTGCTCCCCATTCTGAAAGAACTGTTTTTGTCCCAAATATAGATTCAAAATTTGCCTTGGCTGCGGGTAAACCACCCCACGAATTTGGGCCTTCATAATAGTGAAAATGCCATCCTCCTGTTTCCCCTGGTTCCAAGTCTAAAAGTCCACCAGCTTGAATATAGCTATTTTTCCAAGCAACTGCCAATGGGCCGCCACCTGCCTGAATAAACCCTCCCACAAATATGTCTGTACCAGCTCCACAAATCGCTTCCAAAGCTGGAAAGAGAGTCTGTGATTTATTTGCAGCGGCTACAGGATCGACATAATCAGGGCCAGATTCTGCCTCGTTAAGCCACATCATAATTGGAGAGCATTGACTGGCCGAGGGTAAGGGTACTCCGGGTGTGTCAATATTTAATCTTTTGTCATACCAAACGCATGGTAACCCCGGATTAAAATTTGCGCATCCATCGTACATATGCTGAGAATTTCTATCATCTACAAAAGCAGCCGCATTATAATTTGCCACAATCATCCTGAAATAGTCCGGCCAACCTTTTGCAACAAATGGAATAAATGCCTTATAAATGGTTGTAGGCGATACCTCATCAATCATGGGTTCTTCATCTTGGGCTGCATAAGCTACGGCAACAGCCTTATTAATAACTTGTGATGGCGCATCGTTTCTCGCACCTGCCAAAAGTGCAATAGCTGATAACGCGACTGCAGTAGTCCATACTTCCTTCTTTACACCAGAAAGCAAGTTAACAATACCTTCTTTGAAGCTATTTATAATAATGAAACTACCCCACCTTGACTCAATTATCAAGACTCAAATTTTGAATTGTATTCACAAGAGAAATACACTATAAATAAATAGCTGACTTTTGTATATGATATGCAACATGATTTACTCTATCCAAGACCCTCCTTCGCAAAAGCTACGGAAGGGCGAAGCAAGACAAGACAAACTTATTATGACTTCATAAAGTTTGGTTTTGTCAAGGTGTTTTGCGTTTTTTTGTTCTTTTTTGTCTTCCCCGGAAAAGTTTCAGCAGCAGCTTTAACAAGCGTAAGTAATGTTCCTTGGTCATCAGATATTTCTGTTACTGGTAAACATACGGTTAAATTTACGATAGTAACCGCTGTTCCCGCTGACGGTAAAATTGTCATTAATTTCCCTTCTGGTTTTACTGTTTCTTCGGCAACTTTTGATAGCTGGAGTGGTTTTGATGGAGGAAGAAGTCTTAGTGTTTCTGGTCAAGTAGTCACAATAACAAGAGATAATACCGGGACAAGTTCTACTGCCGGGGCAAAATATATTGTTTTGGCCGGGATAACAAATAATTCGTCAGCTGCCTCGACCTATACGGCGACAGTAGAAACGCAAGATAGTTCCTCAAGTACCCTTGACGGAGTAACAACTTCAGCTAGTTTTTCGACGACGGCGACGAGTGATGGTTTGGATACTACTGCCCCTTGGCCTATGAGGGGACATGACAACCGACAGTCTTTTTTGGGTACAGCTACCGCTCCGGATTATCCTACATTGGCATGGAAGTTTAACTTTATAGATAACGATTACCACGACGGTGCCGTTGAAGATTCTAATGGCATCATCTACATTAACGGTACCACTAACGTCTACGCTTTAAATACCGATGGCTCGACTAAATGGAGCGTAGCTCAAAGTCGAGGCACCTCAGCAGGAACGATGTTAACAACAAATAGCAGGCTTGTTATTTGGTATCGGAACGGATTTGTGGAATCAAGAAGCATATCCGATGGATCGTTAGTGTGGAGTTATGCATCTTCGATTGGTACAGATGCTGGCAGTCTTAGTATGGGTCCTGACGGCACTATTCTCATTGCCACTAACAGCACAGGTATGGAAGGCATCAACAGCGATGGCACCAGAAAATTTTATAATTCAGCCACCAGTAGTCGTGATGGTACGCCGGCGGTAGATAGCACCACAGGAGAGATTTACACTTTTGATGATGGTGCGTCTGCAGGCCACTACCCCGATGGAACTTTTAAGTGGAGTGCAACTGGAGCACCAGGGGGTTCAGTTGGTAATCCTGCGCAGTTAAATTTTAGCGGCAGTATAGTGTGCGGGATAAGTCGCAGTACTCCTAATTCGGGATCAGCTTGTCTCAATACCTCCAATGGTTCTAATCTTTGGTCCGTATCCACCCCAGGAGGTCTTGGTATTTCCTACACCCAAGGTGCCTGGTCTCCAGATAGTAGTATTTTTTATACAATGCAAAATCCTGCATTTACTGTCTCCGCCCGCAATGCCACAACAGGGGTTGCCAACTGGACCCAAAGTTATGTCGGGGGGTATGGATACGCCGGCAGCGGCAACTTAATAGTTGACGCCAATAATTGAGTATACGCCGGTCGGCAAGCTTTTAATTCTGACGGAACCAGCCGCTGGACGCTCTCAAGTACCGGCACCCCCAGTCCGATTATTGGATCAGGGAATACCATGGTCTATTACGACCGAGTTGGCAATCTATATAACTATAAACCTTGGACTCTCTCTGGTTCTCTTGACAGTAACACACACGGTTCGGGTGAGATAGTGACAATTACTGCCACCTCGAGTATGTTGCGAGTTGACCCGGCTTCCTCGAGTGATAACCAGGTTCAAGCCGTCATGAGTAATGGAGATAAAGTAGGATTAACCTATGATTCTGCTTCTGGAGGAAATACAGTTTGGAAAGGAACCTATATAATTCCGGCAAATACTGCAGGCGGCACCTATAGTGGAGCACTACAGGCAATCGCCTATAACGTCACTACCGACGTCACGACTAGTTTTAATTCTTTACCTACGGGATTTAATAACACTGGAATTACCGCGACCTTTTGTTACGGCGTGTCTTCTTCTGCCGCCTGTTCACCCAGTACCACCAGTGTAGCTTCTCCAGATATTAAAGGAGCGGGAGCAGGTGGAATAGTTTCTCAAAATAATGTAGTGAGTGTAGTTCCTGCTCATACCTTTAATTATGATGCCTACTTTAGTGTTACTTCTGCTCCTCAAATCCAGGCCTTTAACCTTCCAGGAACAAATTACTGGCAGATTTCACCTGTATATCTTCTGTGGTGGAAATCATTCTTTAACGACGCCAATATATTATCCAGCGAGCTGAACAAACCTTTCATCATTTCCCTACCATATGCTATTTCAGCATATACTCCAAACTTAACTCTAAACAACCTCAAACTAGCTCACTCTACTGACAACAAACATTGGAAGGTTCTGGCCAACATTATCCAAAACAAGAACAACAAAACCATCGGATTGGTGACTAAAAACGGCGGTTATTACATGATTGTTGCGGGAAGCGTCCTAGCCAACCAACCTATATTAGGAGCCAAGACCGAAGACACAGAATTACAACTGGCGCCTTCTCCCTTACCGACGGTTGAACCAACCTCAATCCCCACACTCCAGCCCACGCCAATGCCAGCACCAAAGAAACACTGCTTTTGGTTTATTTGCTTTTGATAATAGAAAGTTTTTCATATTTTTGCGTTTTCTTTTTACCTTTTAATATCGGCAACTCCGGGTGAACTACAAAAAAGGCTTTGCTAGGCTCTGCGCACCCATCCCCGTGTCCCGTTGCGACGGGACTCCCAATCCTGATTCACTTAGTGAGCTAGTTTTTGAAAAAGTTCGCACTGATTTTCGGGAATCCCCGTGATGCAGCAGCTCTTGGGGAACCGGGGGATTAACGAAAGTACCAACAGACATTTAGAAAACAGGAATCTTTGCGAGGTTTTTCTGTGGTAGATGACTCGGGAGTTTTTGTTTCTATATCACTAGCAGATTCGTCAACAACATCATTTGGCGTCTCAATTACCGCAGATGGTTCTGTATCATCACTTAAATCGGAGGTAGGGAAACCCCATGCAGAACTTGGATAGACAACTGCATAAAATCCGAAATGAGTGGAGGTGGTGGCAATTGTATGCTTTAGCGTATCTACTGTGTACGGGTTGTTTACTAGTTGCCACTTATTTTTACTTGAGTCAAAGTAGGCGATTTTCAAACTATTTGTACTAAGGTCCAGGACCTTAATCGGGTCGTAGCTCATTTGAATAATAAATGGCTTGTCAGTTGTCAATATAGGAAAACCATTGAATGCAGACACGGCGGATACTTCATAAATATCCGAAGCCACATTCAATCCTTGGGACCAAGGAAAACTTACACCCTGTAAAGATAGTTCTTGCAATGAAGGCTTATTGAAAGAGACATGGAGATCATCTTTGCTGGCATCATTGGAAACAAACAGCAAAATATTACTATTGCCAATAAAAGTTGCTGAACCAATGCGATTCGGTCCTACCATAATAGTTTTTGACCAACCGGGTCGAGAATTTGGATCAGCTGGACTAGATGAGGAAGATGAGCTACTGGAAGCCCCTGAAGATACTTGCTCTTCGCTTGATGCAGACGCTGCACTTGGTTCTGTGCTTGTAACTTTTCTAACAAAAGCCCAATCTAGATAGGCGGGTCCAGCTGATGAGCTAGTGTGTTGTCCTTGAGCGATCAAGAAAGTCTTATTCGTTGACAGAAATGTGGTATCTGTGCTCAAATAATACGTAGTTCCATCGGCAATCCACTTGAATGTGCCGTTTGAATCATAATACATCTGATGTACTGAATAACTTGTGCTAAAGAGAGTCGATGCCCCACTAGACAACGAAGTCCTTCCACTGCTTGACGGTATGCGATATATGCCGTTGGCAGAATTTCCGTTCGCGTTGTATAGCATCTTGTATCCACTCAGTAGAGTTATTTCCCACCAACACGTTCCACAACTGTCTGAATCGCTGACAGCTCCAGCACCAAATGACATGTGTTGATAACTGTTACCCCCTGCATATTTTCTTCGGACTACCATCGCAATCCCATTCGTATAGGTACCGACAGTTTGTATTGCAGAGGCGGAAGTAGTGGTAAATGTAGGAGCCAATAACGCTTCACCTCCGGTGATAGTTACAGATCCAGATGTACCCCTTTCAATATCTGTCCACTTTGAGGTATTTAAAGATGATCCAGAGAAATCATCCCACAGTAAAAATACATTGCTGCCATCTTCAGTATTACTTGCAGAAGAGTTACCATAATAAATATATACAGTTGTGCCCGATGTTGAGATTGATGGAGTTTTTGCCCAGATTTTGGTGGTGCTTGTATTACATGCTGCAGATCCTTGTTCGATCCAATGATACAAAAGTGTTGTTCCATCAGAATCTGTAACTCTAATATCATCACAGTCAGACTGCATTTTGCTGGCACTGATAGGAGTAGCTGTATCAAGAACAAGGGGGACTTGATAATCAGTTTGAGTAGATCCTGATGAATTAGTGATGACTATTGATTTCCGATATGTCCAAGAGGAGTTGTACCAATCTGCTGCTGCGACAGGTGGAACCAGAAGTAAAAATTGGAAAATGAAAAGTAAACAAGTGAAGAGAAAAAATAGGATAGTTCTTGGAAACCACCCAAAAGTTCCCTTAAACTTTGCTAGTGAGTGAGTGAGTAAACTCGCTCTATGCCCACTTTTTTCATGATTTGCATACTTATTTTTGAAATCGAAATTTCGAAAATCTTCTCTACTATTATTAGACTATTTTTAGAGTCGAAATGCAAGTATCTTTATCTCCAGTTTGAGTAAGTATGTTTGTAAAAGATCGACTTGTTGGGAACGAGTGATTTTTGTATATTTAAAATCAACTATGAAAATTTTTGCGTTTTCTTTTTAAGAAAGAACCGTCCGGGCCGATGTTTCGCGGAGGCGAGGCACTTCGACTTCGCTCAGTGTAAACTGCCGAGCCGCAAGTCAGCGAGCGAAGCGAGCTGTAGCGTCATGGGGATTCCCGAAAATCAGTGCGAACTTTTTCAAAAACTAGCTCACAAAGAGAGTGTGACAAGTCTCCCGCGGGAATGACTTGCGCGGTGGGGGTCGCGCAGAGCCTAGCAAAGCCCTTTTTATACTCCACCCGGAGCCACCGAATTAAAAAGTAAAAAAGGAAAACGCAAAAATTTTAAGATAACCTATGAAATACATAGCCTATTGTCGAAAAAGTACTGACGAGAAAGACAGACAAATTTTGTCCATTGAGTCCCAAATCCAAGAGATTCGTGACTTTGCTCAAAGACAACACCTGGAAGTCATAGAATTTGCGATCGAAGCCAAAACCGCAAAAGTTCCCGGACGGGGAGTCTTTGAGCAAATTTTAAAGAGAATCGAAAAAGGCGAAGCTCAGGACATTGTTTCCTGGCATCCGGATCGGCTGGCCAGAAACAGTATCGATGGCGGAAAGATTATCTATTTACTAGATACCGGAAAACTCTTGGACCTAAAATTTCCTTCGTTTTGGTTTGAGAACTCACCTCAAGGTAAATTTGTGTTGAATATCGCTTTCGACCAATCCAAATATTACGTGGACAACCTATCCGAGAACGTCAGACGAGGTCTAAAACAACTCCTTCGCAACGGAGTCTGGCCAGCTAAACCGCCCTACGGTTATGTTTATAACAAACCCGCCAAGAAACAAGAGATCGACCCAATTAAATCCAGGCTCATCAAAAAGGCTTTCCAACAGTATGCAAATGGAGAGTGGAGTCAAACACAAACTGCCAAGGCATTATTTGAACATGGTTACAAGCGAAAAAACGGAAAGCCACTTAGCTTAAATGAAGTTGTCCGCTTCCTAACCAACAAATTCTATATTGGTTTGTTCAAATACAACAGTGAATGGTATGAGGGTACCCACGATCTGTTTATTCCCAAAAGTCTTTTTGATGAAGTGCAAAGAAAACTCAATCAAAACAAACGCAACTTTGCCGATCGTAAATTCAACTACCTGGGTTTAATCAAGTGTGGCGAGTGTGGAGCTTCTATTACAGCTGAGCATAAATTCAAGTTTTACAAACGAACCCGCGGCAAAGTTGAGTATATTTACTACCGTTGCACCAAAAAGTTAAAGCAGTGTAGTCAAAGGTATATCCAAGAACCAGATCTTGAGCAGCAGTTGAGAAAGGTTATTTCCGATGTGGCCTTACCTCCAAGTTGGGCAGAGCAATGGATAAAATGGTTGGAAAGAGATGAGGTAGTCGAAAATCAGAGCATGGAGGATAAAGTAGTTAGTCTGCAAGATCTAGTGAAAATCCATGATGAAAGATTAAATACATTATTGGACGGGTATCTGGATGGAACTATTGAGTCGGATATTTACAAGAGTAAGAAGAACGAATTATTTGAAGAAAAGATCAAGTTTCAGGAGGAAATTACCAAACTTCAGACCAATGGTTCAGTTTGGCTCGGACCAATGCGAGAATTTATACAAGTGGCGGTAAATGGGGATAAAATCGCGCGCGCAAAAAATAATGGCGAAGAGTTGGCAACTTTCGCCAGAAACATCGGCTCGGACTACTTTTTAACTAATCGGCAACTCCGGGTAAATTACAAAAAGGGCTTCGCTAGGCTCTGCGGACCCACCCCCGCACAGATCCCGGCTAGAGACACTTCGCCTAATTCGCTTTGTGAGCGGGATAGGGGAATCGAACCCCCGGCTCATCCTTGGGAAGGACGCATATTACCACTATACGAATCCCGCAGGTGAGATTAATTATACTATCCCGCTACCTAGTTACAGGATAAGGTTAGTTTTTGACCGACCTCGATCTGGTTAGCATTGGCCAGGTTATTAGCTTTGGCTACTTTGGACCACAGGTACCCGTTCTGGCAATTGGCGACTAACACTTTCCACAAATTGTCGCCGGCCTTGACTTCGTATTGAATGGGTTCCTTAGGAGTCGTGGTTTGAGCCGCTAATACTTTGGGGGCAACGTCTGGCAAATTAATCTTAGACCCAGCCAATAAACGGTTGGAATTGTTGCCAATCACATCTCGGTTGGCGGCAAAGACGTCTGTCCAGTTGTAACCACTGCCGTAAGCTTTGACTGAAATAGACCACAGGGTGTCCCCTGATTGGACTATGTAATCGGCCGGAAGTTGATCCCCGGAGGGGACAACTACCTGTTCAGGGCTGGCGGTAGAAGAGGTATCTCCTGTTGATTTCTGATTAACCGACTTAAAGTAGTTGTACAGTAAGGAGCCGACCAGAATTACTACCACAATGCCTAATAACATGCTGATGTTCTGCTC
>JAUSIY010000028.1 GCA_030647735.1 bacterium | reverse complement strand
ACTCCCCAAACGGACGAGGAGATTTTGGTGCTACAGACTTGCTACCCTCCGGGAACCAGCTGGAAAAGGCTGGTAGTGGTGGCCAAAAGGACTTGACAAGGGGGGCCCAACTGCTATACTACGCCTAGTTTCCTTCCGGATTTAGGACTACCCCAAATCTATTTAAGTCATGAACTTTTGACTTTTGCGCCCTGAACTGAATATTGAGTTTTTTTATTATGTCAAACGACTTTGATCAACAAGAAGCCTCTACGGTTCGTCCTGGCGTGCGGTCAATGATGCGCCCTGGAGTAGTTAAGATAATCGGTCGGGTAGGCCAGGGTCAACAACGGCCCCGGTATGTTGGCCGACCTATGGTGGGCAGACCAGTGGGCCAACCTTCGGGCGGATATCACCAGCAAAGCGGATATCAACAGCCCAGGAATGGGGAAGGGTCAGAGTTTGACGGTTATGTTGACGACCGGATTATTCCTGATGCCGGCGTGCCCACGGAGTTTATTGAAGGATATTTAGACATAACTCCTGATGGTCACGGGTATCTGCGCCCTAAAATGATTCCTTCTTCTAAAGACGTATATATCTCAGCTTCCCAGGTGCGTCGGTTTAACCTGAGGGGGGGGGATTTAGTGGGGGGTCAGGCCCGGGCTCCTAAAGACAACGAACGCTACTGGGGACTGTTAAAGGTGGAAAAAGTAAACGGAGAAACTGCTGTAGAAGCTGTCGAGCGGCCTCAATTTGATTCATTAACAGCTGTTTTTCCTGATGAGCAGATTAAACTGGAGACCGATCCAGAAATTTTGTCGACACGGATTATCGATTTGATTTCTCCCATTGGCAAAGGTCAAAGAGGCTTGATTGTGGCTCAACCTAAAGCCGGGAAAACATGGTTGTTACGCGAAGTATCTGAAGCATTGAGTAAGAATTATCCAGAAATGCATTTAATGGCGGTGTTAATTGGGGAACGCCCGGAAGAAGTCACTGAAATCACCCGAAACCTTAAAGGAGAAGTGGCCGCCTCTCACTTTGATGAGGCTCCCATTGAACAGGTGCGTATTGCCGAACTGGCTTTAGAGCGGGCCAAGCGCTTGGTTGAACAAGGCAAAGATGTGTTTATTCTTCTAGATTCGATTACCCGGCTGGCCCGGGCATACAACTTAATCGGTGGCCAATCCAGCCGCATGCTCTCGGGTGGTTTTTCAGCCGAAGCCATATATCCAGCCAAGAAAGCCTTTGGAGCGGCCAGAAAACTTGAAGAGGGTGGCAGCCTGACTATTTTAGGTACTTGTCTGGTCGACACCGGCAGCCGAATGGATGATCTCATCTATGAGGAATTCAAAGGTACCGGCAACATGGAGTTACATTTGGACCGCAAACTGGCCGACCGACGGGTATTCCCGGCCTTTAATCTGTTGGTATCAGGTACCCGGGGAGAAGAGAAACTGTTGGGGGACCGGTTGGAAAAGGTGACTCAACTGCGCCGGATGCTGGATCTGCTAGACCAGGATGAACGGACAGAACTGTTGATTTCTAAAATGAAGAAGACCAAAAACAACGATGAATTTTTGGACAGTTTAACTAAGGCCTCCTAAACTTCATGTGGTTGGACAAAATCCGAGCTAATTTTGCTACTAAATTACAGTTGTTGGAGAAGTCACTTCTGGCCGCTCGCACTGCGCAACAGAACGCCCCATCAGCTATGGAATCGCATTCGGATACTACCAGATCCGAAATGGAGAAAATGGTTACGGCTCTAGAAGTAGAGATAGTCAAACTTAAGAAGAACGTTGACCAAATTCCTTTCGTTGTCAGCAGTTCGCCCAAGGCTAACGTATGGAGTTATGTCAAGCTAAATACGGGCCAAGCAGAAATGGAACTGGTCCTAGTACCTGAGGGGATGGGGGGAGACAAGTTGGATCAGCTAAGATTAATTTCAGTTGCTACGCCAATGGGGGAAGTGCTCTTGGATAAACAGATAGGGGAGAAGATTGAATTTAATGGCCAGTCAATAGAAGTTCTGGCTTTAAACTAGAATTCGGGGAATAAGGGGGTTAAGACGGGTTACCACTTCGTAATTAATTGTTCCTAGCAATTTGGCCCAGTGTTCAACGGTGTGATGTGGACCAATTAGTTCCATCGGAGAGTGAGGCTTAATAGTGGAGCTGATTTTGATGGTCGAAAAATTCATGGAAATCCGACCCACAAAATGATCTTGGTTGGACAATTTTCTGTCTAGTCCGTCACTATAACCCACAGGCAAAGTAGCCGTCCACGTGGATTTAGGAAACTTATAAGTAGCTCCGTAACCAATAGTTTGTCCTGCCGGAATCTCACGGATTTGGACGGGGCGGGTTTGCCAGGTAAGTACAGGTAGGAGTAAGACCCGGCTGTGGCGGCGGACATAATCTGACGGCCATAGACCGTATAAACAGATTCCCGGACGGATCATGTCCAGGTGGCTGTCGGCTACAGTCAGGGTGGCAGCAGTATTGGCACAGTGGGCCAAAGCGGCGGGGTAGCGAGTTTTTACCTGTTTCACGCAGGCCTTAAATAAATACAGTTGAGTTATGGTAGTAGAAGACGCAAAATCTGCGCTGTGGAAGTGGGTGTAAACCCCTTCCAGGGTCAATTTAGATTGAGCGAGTATTTCCAAGGCAGTAGAGACCTCAGTGGGAAAAATACCCAACCGGTTCATGCCTGTATTTATTTTGAGGTGGATATTTAGTTTAAGGCCAGATAACTGTTTCAGATACTCCAACGAGTGGGCACACAAGGATATATTCAGTTTTACAGCCTGAGCCAGATCAGAAGAAGCAACCGGACCGGTGATCAGGATGGGGTTTGTGAGATTTAGGTGGCGTAAAACTTTGGCCTCAGCCATGGTGTTTACTCCGAAAAAGTCTACTCTGGAAGCTATTGTCGGAGCTACCAGATCTAGTCCATGGCCGTAGGCGTTGGCTTTGACCATGGCCATAATTTTGGTCAAAGGTGAAATAACCTGGCGGATTGAATTGAGGTTATGGAAGAGGGCAGTCTGAGAAATTTCAATCCACTGCATTTAGGCCGAACTAGTAACCTTAGCCACTAACTCTTCCAAATGCCAAGAGCGGGAACCCTTAATCAGAATAAGGTGTCTGGGAGTGAGCAACTTTTTCAGATCTGAAAACAGGGTTGCTTGTGATGAATATAACTTGCCTTTTTCGGCTGCATGCACGGTGTGTTGGGTGGCCGGACCAATGGTCAGCAGATGTGGGATGTCCAATTTTTTGACCAAGGCCCCAATTTCGGTGTGTGCAGGGCTCTCGTACTGACCCAGTTCGTTCATTTGACCGAACACAAACACAGGAATCAGCTTATCCTTTTTAGCTAGGCTTACCAGTTCTTTCACGGCGGCCTGAGTTGCCAGAGGATTGGCGTTATATGAATCGTCAATCAGAGTGAATTTAGCTGTTTTAACCAACTGCATCCGGTGAGGGGGGAGAGAGAAGTTAGCAAGTCCTGCATCAATTTGGGATTGACTTAGTCCCAGCAGTTTGGCCGCAGTAGAAGCAAAAGCCGTGTTCAGAGCAAAGAAGTTTGTCCCTATGGGTTTGACCGGAACCACTTTAGCCGGGGTATCAACTACTATCTGTTTATCATCAGGGTTAACCAGCAGTGTTCCTTGAGTTGTCATTTTAGCTCCGATGAGGCTTTTTTCTTTGGCGATAGTGGTAATGTCATCAAGATACAGAGCATGGACCGGAGAGATATTGGTAATCATGGCGATATTTGGTCTGGCTAACCAAGTGTAAAAACCCATTTCCCCTTTGAATTCGATACCCATTTCCAATATCAGAAACTTGGTTGTCGGGAGGCATCTAAGAATGGTAGTGGGAATGTTATACACCGGATCGATGTTGGCAGGGGTGGCCATTGTTGGTCCGGCCGTGGCCAGGATCGAGGCTAACATATCTTTGGTAGTAGTTTTACCGGCAGAACCGGTAATGGCGATTACTTTCAGACCGAATAAATTTTGTAGTAGCCACAGGTAATCTTTAGCCAAACACCGTTTCAGAGGATGAACCAGCCACTTGCGCCAGTAGACTCTGAACAACGGATACAGGTTCTTGGGGCGGGTGGTGGGGGAAATCCAAATATGCTCGACAGGCAACGGACCCGTCCACAGGCGAATCAGATCAATTAACATTGTGCGGCTATTATATAATATGCGGATTATGCCAAAAGTTAGGGTGGGTCTGGTGTTTGGAGGCAAGAGCGGGGAGCACGAAGTCTCGGTCAGATCAGCGGCCAGCATTTACCGGGCACTGGATAAACAGAAGTACGACGTCAGGTTGGTGGGAGTAGACAAGGCTGGGCAGTGGCATCAGGTCAACCAAAAGTGGTTGCCGGAAGGAGCCCAGATGAAGAGTTTACCCAGCGGAGACAAAACTTTAGTCCCCCAGGATGAAGCTGTTGATGTCTTTTTCCCCATCATCCATGGCACCTACGGAGAGGATGGATCACTCCAGGGCCTGTTTGAGCTGTTAAATGTGGCCTATGTAGGAGCAGGAGTATTGGGATCAGCCGTGGGTATGGATAAGGACGTAATGAAACGCTTACTAGCTCAGGCGGGTATTCCCATCTCCAGGTTTGTAGTCCTAAGAGACACAGATCTTTCTCATGTCAAGAAAGATATTGCCGTTTTGGGCTGGCCAGTGTTTGTCAAACCGGTGAACATGGGGTCGTCGGTTGGTATTAGCAAAGTAAGCAACTGGAAAGATCTAGATAGTGCTGTCCGCGAGGCATTTCAATTTGATACCAAGATCATCATTGAAGAGACAATTAAAGGCAGAGAAATCGAGTGTTCTGTTCTGGGTAACGACCAGCCCCAAGCCTCGCTACCGGGGGAGGTGGTGGCGAAAGGTGAATTTTACGATTACCAAGCCAAATACATTGATGAAAACGGAGCCCAATTGATTGTTCCGGCTAAATTAACCCGCAGACAGATTACTCAAATTCAGCAACTGGCTATTAAAGCCTTTCAGGCCTTGGAATGTGAGGGCATGGCCAGGGTAGATATGTTTTTACAGCCCAATGGCAGAATTGTGATCAATGAAATTAATACTTTACCGGGTTTTACCAGTATCAGTATGTATCCTAAGTTATGGGAAGTATCCGGTTTGAAATACTCAAAACTACTCGATAAACTGATTTCTTTGGCTCTGGCCAGACAGAAGAAAAAAGATCGCCTGAAAAGGAGTTATGCTTAGACGGGATCGCCCGATTGGAGTATTCGATTCAGGACTAGGCGGACTAACAGTTGTTAAGGAAATCAAAAAAATAAATCCTCAGGCTGACGTTGTGTATTTAGGGGATACAGCTAGGATTCCGTATGGGACCAGAAGTAAACAGGTGGTGGAAGAATTTTCAGTTCAAGATGCTAAGTTCTTAGAAAAACAGGGGGTAGGAGCAATTGTCATTGCCTGTAATACTGCCTCAGCTTTGGCCACACAGGCAGTCAGTCAGGCTGTTAAAGTACCGGTATATGAAGTTATTACTGCCGGATCACAGGCCGCTGCAGCAGCCACTCACAGTTTGAGAGTCGGGGTAATTGGTACCCGGGCTACTATTGGCTCCCATGCTTATGCAATTGGTATAAAGGATCTAAACCCGAAAATAATTATTCATGAGCTAGCCTGTCCACTCTTGGTTCCATTAATCGAAGAAGGGGAGACTAAAGGAGAGATTATCAACTTAGTTTTGTCTAAATATTTGAAACAAGTTAAACAATGGCGGGTAGATACTCTGATCTTGGGCTGCACCCATTATCCTTTAATTGAAAGACTTATCAGATCCCAGTTAGGTAATAATGTTCGCTTGATCAATTCTGGTGAAGAGGTGGCAAAAAGATTGCCTAAGTTAACAGGGAAGGGGAAAGATAAATACTTCGTGACCGATATGACCCCCCGGTTTATTAAGACTGCCCGCTTGTTTTTAGGGTATGACATTGGTGATAAAACTGAACGAGTAAAATTAACATGATTTCATTCATTATTCTTATGGCTGAATCCTTTTTAGTTTATGTATCCTATAGAAAAACTAACCAAAAATTACTTATAAAATATTCTATCCTGTAATAATTAGATAAGATCAATGTGATAAGATTATGAAAAGATTAATAAAATTCCTACTATGAAGCACGTAGCCATTTTGGGTTGGGGCGTGGATACCCAGGATATAGTTCCGTGGTTGAAGCGGCAAGGTGATCGTGTCTCAGTATTAGATGAGAAAGAAAAACCATTTGGAGACTTAACCAAGTACGATATTTTAGTCAGGAGTCCAGGAGTATACCGATATCGGCCTGAAATTCTTGAGGCTGAGAAAGCAGGAGTCGTGGTTACGTCTAAAACAAAAATCTTTTTTGATATTTGTCCGGGAAAAATTATTGGAGTTACAGGCACAAAGGGCAAAGGAACAACTTCTAGTTTGATTTTTGAAATATTAAAATCCGCAGGCAAAGATGTATACCTGGCTGGCAATATTGGCCATGGTATGTTTGGTTTTGTTGATAAATTAGGTTTAGATTCCTGGGTGGTTTTGGAATTATCGAGTTTGCAATTGATTGATTTGACTAAATCTCCCCATATAGGAGTTTTGCTGATGACTACCGTGGATCATCTGGACTGGCATAAAGATCAAAACGAATACGTCCAGGCTAAATCAAATTTGCTGCGCTTCCAAGGGCCCGGTGACTTTGCTGTGGTAAACAAAGACTATGTCCAGTGTAGAAAGATGGCCCAAGGGTGGTTGGGCAAGAAGATTTGGATCAGTGGAAAGGACTGGAAAGGGGTACTGCGTATCCGGGGAAACCACCACCGAGAAAACATGGCTGCTGCTGCGGCCGTAGCCAAAATAATCGGTATCAAAAGACCTTCGGTAACTCAGGTAGCCCGGGAATTTAGGGGACTAGAACACCGGTTAGAAGAAGTAGCCAACATTGATGGGGTGACTTATTTTGACGATTCTATCTCCACTGTTCCCGAAACTACGATTGCGGCTATTAAGTCATTTACTGAACCAGTAATTTTGATTGCCGGAGGCAGTGAGAAGGGTTCGGATTTTACGGTCCTTGGCCAGGAAATTGCTGAGGCTAAGAGTGTCAAAGCTGTAATCCTGGTAGGCTTGATGGCCTCAAGGATTAAACAGGCCATTGAGGCTGCTGGAGGACGAGTCAAACTGCTGGAGGGGGCCAAAGATATGGCTGAGATTGTGGCCCAGGCTCGGGAAGTGGCCAAGCGGGGTGATGTAGTGGTGCTTTCTCCTGCCGCTGCCAGTTTTGACATGTTCACTAGTTATAAAGACAGAGGAGATCAGTTTAAACAGCAGGTTAAAGCGTTGCAAGAATAATTCTGGCAAGTTGATAAGAATTACCTGATCCCATGACCAAAATAATATCTTTAGGTTGAACGTGCTGTTTTAAGTGGTTGGCAATATCGCCAAACTCAGCGATATATTTAGCCTTTGAGCCAGTACCATTGGCAATTTCGGCTCCGGTGAAATTTCCTGGATCTTTTTCTCGACTAGGAAAAATTTTAGAAATAATTACCTGGTGTGCAGCTTTAAATGCTTCGGGATAATTGGAAAGAGTGGTTCGAGGTCGGCTGAAAGTATGCGGTTCTATGACTGCCCAGATTCTGACCTGAGGATGCTCTTCTCTCACTGCTTGCAAGGTAGCAGCGTAGGAAGTAGGGTGGTTAGCATAATCATCAAAAACCTTTACTCCGTGTTTTTGACCGATGAGTTCTAGTCTGCGACCGATTCCTTTAAAGTCAGCCAATACCTGGTGCGTAATCCTAGAATCGATTTTTAATAACTTAGCCAGCTTAATTACAGCCATGGCATTAGTTCGGTTGTGTACTCCAGGTATACCTAGCTTCAGATGGTTGGGAAACTCAGCTACAGAATAGGGAACGAGTTTGATGGGTAAGGACAGAGATCTGACTAGTTTCTGGATACCTGTGTCATCAGCGTTGTAAATCAATATTCCATTGGGCTTAAGTTGGTTCACAAACTGTCGATAGGCATCCAAGATTTTCTTAAATGTTCCGAAGTATTCCGGGTGGTCCATTTCAATCATGGTTAAAACAATGATCTGGGGGTGATAAGCTAAAAAGTTGTGATAGTACTCGTCAGCTTCAGAAACAAAGTATTGCCCTTTTCCCAAACGCACGTTGTTGTTCCAGGCTGAAACTGTCGCTCCCACCTCTACAGTAGGATCCAAGCGGGCTGCTTCTAGGAGCAGGCCAACTAAAGAAGTAGTTGTAGATTTGCCGTGAGCACCGGCAATACAAATGACCTCTTTTCTGGCGTGTAAATATTTACCCATGAACTGCTGCCAGGTGAGCAGAATTTTTCTTTTTTCGGCCTCGACCAGTTCAGGGTGTTGAGCACTTTGGAAAAACGCGGCTGGAGTGACAGCCAGCAAATCGATGCCTTTAAGGTGATTAACTGAATGACCAACAGAGATTTTGGCTCCTAATTTTTCGATTTTTGCCAGATATGGGGTGTTTGTTTGCAGATCGCAGCCAGAAACTTTGTAACCTTGGGCTGCAGCTATCTGAGCGGCAGCAGACATACCCGCA
>JAUSIY010000040.1 GCA_030647735.1 bacterium | reverse complement strand
AACAGCACCAGACCGCCTAGAAACAACGACCATACTACTACTGAAGTGTTTCCAATTAAATTGGTCTTAATAAATGGATACGCCACTAGACCCACTACGGCAGACGGAAAAAAAGCAATTAGAATTTTAGGCCACAATTTGACATCAAAAATCACTTTTTGCCCGTACAGGCCCACTACAGCCATAATGGCTCCCAACTGAATGACAATCTCGAAACTTTTGACGAAATTGCTTTGGAAGATATGGAGTAAACTGCTTGCCAAAATCAGATGGCCAGTTGAAGAAACAGGCAAAAACTCGGTCAGCCCCTCAATCACAGACAAAATAATTGCCTGAATTAAGTTCATGCGTATCCAGTAAATTCTTCTGACTTAATTTTATCTGCCGGCAAACCCAGTTGCTGAGCCAGTCCGGTAAAAGCTTCCACCATGGCCGGAGGGCCACAGATCCACATGGAGCGATTTTGCCAGTCCGGACAGTATTTCTTTATTTTCTCTTCATCTAATCTGCCTTCCTGACTGCTTTCAATAACTTTTATTTTAAAGTTGTGGTTTTGTGCAGCTAAGTCAGTCAGTTCGCTAGCAAAAGCCGCCTCGGCTACTGATTTGACCGAGTACAATAACACCAAATCATGAGCTAGTTTTTTGTCTGCAGTAAACTTGGCCATGCACCGAAATGGGGTGATTCCAATCCCCCCGGCAACAAACAAGCGCGGGGTCTGATCCCCAGAGTCTAAAACAAAACTGCCAAAAGGCCCATTAATATCTACCTTATCTCCCTCTTTTAAAGCAAACAAAGCTTGTTTGTACTCTGACTCTGGTCGAAGCATGGTCGTAATTTGCAAAAAGTCTTCGGTGGGAGAAGAGGAAATCGTAAAGTGGTGTTTCAGACTCTCTGACAGACGTACGTACATCCACTGGCCAGGCTGAAATGCCATTTTTTGAACCGGTGTAAATCTGAATGAAGATATGTGCTTAGTATCAGGCGTAATTTTAATTACAGTCGCTTCCATAATGGGTGCTTTCTTACTGTATTATTATATACATATGTACTCCGTCCTGCCCGACGATCAGTTAGCCCCCTGGGTAATTAAGGCTGGCCTAGCTAACGAGAAGCAAATTGCTGAAGCTCTGCAGTATGCCAAAAATTCCAACTGCTCCCTATACGAAGCCCTTTTAGAAAAAGGGACGGTTGGCGACGAACAATTAGGCCAACTAACCGCTAATATTATTAAGGTCCCCTTTGTGGTCCTGGCTAAACTTACTATTCCTGAAGATGTCTTCAATATTATCCCCCCGGTGGTGGCCCGCAAACAAAAGGCGGTAGCGTTTGCCCGTGGTCCCGGCGGAATCAAGATAGCTCTGGCCAATCCGGCAAAAAAAGAGGTTTTAGAAATGGTAGCCAAAAAAACTGGCCAGCCCGTCCTGGTCCATTTTGCTACCCTGCAAGACATTCAAAATACTCTACATATCTTCAAGCCTGATCTGCAAGCAATTGTTAACAATCTGCTGAAAGAAGATATTGGCGTGGTTGCCGGAAAAGTACTGGAAGATCCCCCGGTAGTCAAACTGGTAGACATACTGGTCACCTCTGCCTACGATGAAAAAGCCTCTGATATTCATATCGAGCCGGAAGAAACCAGCACTTTGGTCCGGTTTCGCATCGACGGTATTTTGAACAACGTTCTACAAGTATCTAAGTACCTCCACGACCGAATAATCACCCGCATTAAGGTACTGTCGAACCTGCGCACTGATGAGCACCTGGCTGCCCAGGACGGCAAAATGCGCATCAAGCTAGATGAAGAAAACCTGGATATCCGGGTCTCTATTGTTCCGGTAGCTGACGGAGAAAAGGCAGTGCTGCGGTTGTTATCTTCCCGCAACCGTCAATTTACTCTGTCGGATTTAGGTATGAGCGAGACAGATCTGAAAAAAGTCTCCGCTGCCTACACTAAATCTTACGGCATGATTCTGTCTACCGGGCCTACCGGTAGCGGCAAGACTACTTCCATTTATTCTATTCTGAAAATCTTAAATACCCGGGAGAAAAATATTACTACCATTGAGGACCCCATCGAATACCGGATTAAAGGAGCCAACCAGATTCAGGTCAACGTCAAAACTAATCTTACTTTCGCTAATGGTCTGCGATCTATTTTGCGCCAGGATCCGAATATTGTTTTTGTAGGGGAAATTCGGGATAACGAAACAGCCAAGATCGCCGTTAACGCCGCCCTGACCGGACATTTGGTGCTGTCTACTTTACATACCAATGATGCCGCCACGGCTATCCCTAGGTTAATCGATATGCAGGTAGAACCGTTTCTGGTTGCTTCTACGGTGACCGTGATTATTGCCCAAAGGTTAGTCCGCCAAGTATGCACTCATTGCAAACAAAATGTCCCGGTCGACTACGCTACCTTAGCTCAAATGTTTCCAGCAGATGTCATTAAACGCAACCTGGGCGAAAGTAAAACACTGATGACTTCTAAGGGTGCTGGATGTAAAGTTTGCCGGAGTACCGGCTACATTGGCCGGATTGGTTTATTTGAAGTGCTCGAAATAACTGAAAAAATCAGAAGGCTGATCACAGATCGGGCTGACGCTGATGTTTTGACTAAAGCGGCCTTAGAGGATGGCATGATAGGTATTATCGACGATGGGTTGAAGAAAGTGGCCAAAGGGCTGACCAGCCTGGAAGAAGTTCAGCGCGTTACTAAGGCCGAATTCCTCTAATTATGGCTACTAGCAACATCCGCCTTTCTACTGCAGATCATATTAGTCTGTTAAGTAACTTGTCTACCTTACTGGCGTCGGGGGTCCCCATTCTGGAGGCCGTAGCTTCTTTATCTGAAGATACTAAAGGTAATCTCAAAAAAATTCTGGAGGCTTTAATGGAAGACCTTAAACAGGGGAAGCAGGTCTCAGATTCGTTTGCAGCCTTCCCTGAGTCTTTTGATAAAGTAACCGTTAACTTAATCAAGGCAGCTGAAGGAGCCGGAACTTTAGACGAAACTCTCAAAGATTTACGGGACTATACTCAAAAGGAGGCTGAGTTCATTGACAAAATCATTTTTGCTTTAATTTACCCCGGGATTATTTTGGTTCTGTTTGCTTCGGTTCTATTAGTCATTCTAATTGTGGTTATTCCTAAAATCGCCACAGTCTTTTTGCGATTGAAGGTACCTTTGCCTCTGCCAACCCGGATTATGATTTTCATGTCCACAGCTTTATTGGAAAATACGGTTTGGGTAGTCGGTGGATTACTCCTGATTACTGTAGCCGTAATTTTACTGTATAGAAAAAACCGGCATTTGGTTTTGGAGGTAGTGTTTATGCTCCCGGTAGTTTCTTCCTTAGTCCGCGATATAGATCTGACCCGTTTTTCCCGCAGTCTATATTTACTACTGCGCTCCGGCGTCCCCATTACTACGGCTTTAGAATTGGCTTCCCAAGTAGTGGTCCGCCGGCAAACCTCCCAACTCTTTGCCAAGGCCAAAGAGATGGTGTATTCCGGCAAGCGCTTTTCCGAAGGTATTCGTCAAAATAAAGGTATCGTGCCTAACATTATGATTAAACTTATTGAAGCCGGAGAAAAAAGCGGTACCCTTGAAACCTCAATGGCTGACGTGGCCAACTATTTAGATTATCAGGTTACCAACCGGCTCAAAGCTGTGACCGCAATTATTGAACCGGCTTTACTGATTGCTGTCGGCCTGTCCGTTGGAGGAATGATGTTGGCTATTATTGCTCCCATATACGGGCTGGTTGGGCAAATCGGCGGCAGATGAGAAAAGGTTTCACTCTGCCAGAGTTGGTTATAGTCATTGCGGTGATGTTAGTCTTAATTGCCCTGGTCACTACCAACCTACTACGACCCCAACATCGAGCCTCAACCACCTCCGCTATGGTCACATTGATAGGCGATTTAAAACAGCAACAACTCAAGGCCATGTTAGGTAATACCGAAGGAGGGACTACTGCGGGCAGTTTTGGGGTATTTATCGACAATGGACAATATGTGCTTTTCCACGGGTCAACCTATGCAGCTAACGACACCACTAATTTTGCTGTGGTTCTAGATACTCCATTGGCCATATCGACCAGTCTACTCAATAGCCAGTTAGTATTTGCCCCCGGTAGCGGTGAGGTAGTCGGCTGGCAAACTGGATCGGACACTATTAGTCTGACTCATTCCGAAAGTAAGGAAACTTCCACATTAACTATTAATGCGTATGGGACAGTGGCTCAAATCAATTAGATCCGGCCAAACTCTGGCTGAGGTTCTCTTAACTATGGGCTTGGCCGCTCTACTTTTGCCGGCGCTACTTACCGGTTGGGTAGCTTCTCGAGAGGGGAAAGCGCAACAGCAACAGCGCACTCAGGCTACTGCTTTGTTAGTTGAAGCTGTCGAGGCCGCCCGGACAGTGAGAGAAAATGGTTGGACCGGTTTTGCTGTTAATGGAGTCTGGCACCCGGTGGTGTCCGGTTCTACTTGGACTCTGGTCGCAGGAGAGCAAATCTTGCCCCCAGATAATACTTTCACCCGCAGCATAACTATTAGTGATGTATACCGCAACGCCTCCGGAGAACTGGTTACTGTCGGAGGAACCCTTGACCCGTCTACTAAAAAGGTGGACGTCGAGGTAAAATGGAACTCACCCCTGGCTTCCAGTGTCACTATTTCGGCTTACTTCACCCGTTATCTGGATAATTTAGCCTTTGTGCAAACCACTAGGGCCGATTTTGAGACTGGTACTTTATCGGGAGTAACTGTTACTGATACTGCAGGAGGCGAAGTCATCTTAAGTTCGGGAGGATCGGCCAGCTGGTGTGCCCCCTCTTTAACAATTGCTGCTGTAGATTTACCTAAAAGCGGAGTTGCTAACGCGCTGACGGCAATTGAGAGTCGGGGATTTGCCGGGACAGGCAACAACGCTTCTGGAGTCTCCTATGCAGCCATCCATATTACTGCCATCCCCACAGCTTCCGTCTCAGGCACTTTGGACGGATTTAAAACGAACGATGTATTTGGCGAACTGGATTATGCTTACCTGGCCACAGACAATAACGCAAAGGAAATTGCCATTATTGATTTAGGTGTTTTACCGCTGGCCGAGATCGGTTCTTTTGATTCGTCTGGCCCTACAGATGCTACCGCCGTTTTTGTTAGCGGTTCGATTGGCTACATGGCCGCCGGAAATACTCTGCGCACTTTTGATCTGTCATCTAAATCCGGTTCCCGCCCTCAACTGGGAAGCGTGACCCTAGCAGGAACAGGCACAGAAATCGTAGTTAATGGAGGTTATGCATTTGTATCCATTGACGGATCACTGGAACTACAGATAATTAATGTTGCCAACCCCGCCAGTCCAACCATTGTGGGCCAGGCGGATACGGATTCGGCCGGAGCCCAGGATGTATATATTAATGACACGGCAACTAGAGCATATCTAGCAACCAGCGCTTCTGCTTCTAAACCGGAAATGTTTATTATTGATGTCTCAACCAAAAACGGTAATCAACCAGTAGTTGGTAGCTACGAATCTAACGGTACTTCTGCCCGGGGAATTACCGCTGTAACCGGCAACAAAGTCGTTTTTGTGGGCCAGGGAGGAGAAGAATACCAAGTTGTTGACGCTACCGACGAATCTCATCCCGTTCACTGTGGAGGTCAGCAAATTGACACCGGAGTAAATGGAGTCGCTTCCGTACTGGAAGAAGACGGGGACGCCTATTCGTATATTATTACCGGGGACGCGAATGCTGAATTGCGCATTATTGAGGGAGGGCCAGGAGGACAATTCGCTTCTTCTGGAACATTTGAATCTAGTACTTTTGACGCCGGTTATTCTACGGCATTTAACCGGGTGACTCCCACCTCTACCCTTCCTACCCAAACCGGGATATCCTTTCACTTGGCCGTAGCTGATCCCGTGGGGGGCAGTTGTGATGGAGCCAATTATATATATGTAGGCCCTGACGGGACAGCCAACACCTTCTTTACCAGTCCAGGGGCCATTCCTCTTTCAGATGACGGGACAGGATATGAAAACCCTGGCCAGTGTTTGCGCTACCGGGCCTATCTAACTACGGCTTCGGCAGGGGCGAGTCCAGTCTTTGAACAAATTAATATTAACTATTCCCCATGAAACGCGCCTTCACCTTAGTCGAACTGTTAATTTACATCGGAGTCATTAGCGTCTTACTGGCCATTTTGGGTTCAGTAGTAGTTTCCACCTTAGATTTGCAACTTGAGTCTCAGGATACGTCTGCAGTTGAGTCTGACGCGCGGTATATCTTAAACCGGATAACTTATGACCTGCATCGGGCAACCAGTCTGACTACTCCGGCTGTCCCCGGGCAAACTTTATCCAATCTGGCCCTTGTAGCCGGCGGTCAAAACTTGATTTATTCCCTTTCAGATGACACTCTAATTCTGACTTCTCCTTTAGGAAGTTTGCCTCTCACTAGCATTGACACTCTGGTCAACGAGTTTAGTGTTCAGCGCCTGGCAAATCCCGGAGGGATTCCTACAGTCCAAGCTCAAATTACTCTCACTCGAGGAGATGAAACCCGTAGTTACCAACTAAGCGTGGGGTTAAGAAACTGAATATGAAATCTGGCCAAGCATTAGTTATGCTGCTAGTTTTTGTCGCTATTTCTTTAATTATCACTACTGCGGCTGTTGTGATGATGACTATCGGCTCTATTTCGGCGGCCCGCTATGCTACCAGTCAGCAGGCTGCTGCTTTGGCGGAAAGCGGAGCCGAAAACGCCCTTGTTCGCCTGCTGCGCGATCCCAATTACAGCGGGGAAACATTGACAATTAATGACTCCCCCGCCACAATTACAATCACGGGGACTGATCCTAAAACTATTACCTCTACCGGTGTCGCCGGAGAGTTCACCCGCACTATTCAGATAGTGGCCGGATTTACTGATGGGATCTTAACCATTAATTCCTGGCAAGAAATATTCTAATCTCTATGGCCCCAGAACCCATAACCACCGCTCCCTCAGCAAACCGGGTCACGGTGATTGAATTATCCCGGGATAAATTGGCCATTTGCCGACCGACTGATGCCGAACCCGCCACTCTCCAATTTCCCCCTACAATAATTAATGATTTAGAAGTCATTAATCCTGCCGAACTGGAAGTGCAAATCAAGACATTTGCTTCCCAACAACAAATTGCCCCCACCTCGCTGATAGTCATTATCTCAGCCGCTGCTTACTTTGAAATGGATGTTACAGCCGTAGCTGAAACAGACCTGGATTCTAAGATTCAAGAATTTTTAGACGCAACACCCTTACAAAGTGTGAGTTATAAGATATTTAAGGTAGACAGCGTGCGTAAATTAATCGTCATCAACCGCCATTATTACGAAATAGTCAAACGGGCTTTTGAAAGTTTGGGCTTTACTGTTCTGGCCGTTATTCCCGAGGCAAGTCTCGTCGATGCTGGGGTCTCCAGTCCGCTAACCGGTCAAGGATGCCGTCTGTTATTACACAAAATTGACTACATTAAACAAAATAGCTTTATTGCCGAAGTACCCGCCACTGACTTTACCCAAAAAAGACAACGGTTTGTGCAAACCCACAAAACTATGCTGGGACTCCTGTCCGTTATGTTCATTGCTTTTGGCTTGGCTATGGGAGTGGTGGTAACCCGCCGACCCACTAACTCCCCCGCATCGGCCTTTGTTCCGACTCCTCGGCCAGCCTCCGCCACCCCACCCCCCCCAGCTGCAAGTCCAAGCGCTAACCTCTCTCAATTTTCAGTCATGATTATTAACAGTTCGCAGGAAACAAGTCTGGGAATTGATATGGAGCGCATCCTGCGCTCACTGGGACTAGTGCAAATTCAAATAACTACGGCTGCCGCTACTACTAGCCAGACATTGGTGGTTTTCTCCCCATCTGTAACTACTGCTGCCAGAAATATTATCTTGGAAGAACTGAGTAAAACCTATCCCGCTTTGCAAACAACAGAAAACTCCCAAACTCAGTATGACATCACCATTACCCTTGGCCAAAAGACCCCTTGACAAAAGTGTCGTTAGTTATTAGTCTTATATTAATGCCCAAGTTTCTGCGTAAAGGTTTCACCCTCATTGAGCTTCTGGTCGTTATTGGTGTCTTGGCCATTTTATTAACCATCGTCTTAATTGCCATCAACCCTGCTCGGCAATTTTCTCAGTCGAATAATACCAAGAGAGCTTCTGACGTAAACGCCATTTTGAATGCTGTTGATCAGTTCGCCGCAGATAACAAAGGCAAACTCCCGACCGGAATTACTACTACATCACAAGTGATCGGCAGTGCCGCGGCTGATATTTGTGCAGACTTAGTAACCGATTACCTAGCTGCTTTGCCAGTTGATCCCTTAACTGGAACAGGAGCGGCTGTTACCGACTGCGCTGGCGTGGGTGGATACACCACCGGCTACTTCATCATCAAAAGTGCCACCAATAATCGAGTTACCGTATCTGCTCCGGACGCTGAACTAAATCAGGTCATCTCCATTACCCGCTAAGCTATGTGCTTCAACTGCGGTTGTGGTCTATCTACGGACAAAATGGGTCA
>JAUSIY010000031.1 GCA_030647735.1 bacterium | reverse complement strand
CTTCTTGAGACAAGCGTCGCTTTTCTTCGACAGTGATCAATCCCATGGCATAATTCTGACCGATTTCAGCCACTCTTTGGTTAGCCTGAGCAATGATCTCGTCTTTTTCTTTAACTAAAACGCTATCTGTAATACTGACTGACAGTCCGGAAATAGTTCCTGACCAGAAACCGATATTTTTGATGGCATCGACTAACTTGGAAATTTCTTCAGTGGAACACAGTTTGAAAGCTTTGTTAAACAAAGCCACCACGGTTGACCGGCGCACCGGCTCGTTAACAAAGCGCAAACCTTCAGGAAGTATCTCATTAAACAGGATTCTGCCGACACTTGTGTCAACTATTTCAGCCCCTAAATTGACTTTGATAGCTTGGCGGGCCTTTATTTGACCTAAGTGATAGGCTAAAACCGCCTCAGCCGGAGTAGCAAATATAGATGCCCGGGCTTCCAGGGCTGCATCAATAGAGGTCAGGTAGTAGTTACCCAAAGCCATTTCTTTGGTGGAGGGAATGGTAATCGGGGCTCCATCAGCCGGCTTTCTTAGATTCTGCTCGGGAGTCATCAAAGTTCTGGCTTCTTCCAGAGCCGGGGCGGAAATTGGTACGTGCACGGCCATTTGGTCTCCGTCAAAGTCGGCATTGAAACCAGCACAGATACAAGGATGGATCCGGATGGCTGACCCTTCGATTAGAACCGGGTAAAAGGCCTGAATGGACAATTTGTGCAGGGTGGGCGCCCGGTTAAGCAGTACTGGGTGGTTTTTGGTAATTTCTTCCAGAATGTCAAACACTTCCGGAGGACGGGTTTCCAGTAAGTTCTTGGCTGATTTGACGTTAGGAGCCAACCCTTGCACGATCATTTGCCGCAACACAAACGGCTTGAACATCTCCAGGGCCATCTCTTTAGGCAGACCACACTGATTTAGTCTCAGCTCCGGTCCGACTACAATGACTGACCGGCCAGAATAATCGACCCGCTTACCCAATAAGTTCTGTCTAAATCTGCCCTGCTTACCCCGCAACATATCGGACAGAGACCGGGGTCGGGTGGCTGCAGCCCGGCGGGTGCGGGCAGCGTGTTGGGTAGAATCAATCAGCGAATCCACGGCTTCCTGTAACATCCGCTTTTCGTTTCTTAAGATTATTTCCGGAGCTCCCAAATCAATCAAATGGCGCAACCGGTGGTTACGATTAATCACTCTGCGGTACAGGTCGTTCAAGTCGGAGGTGGCAAATCGGCCTCCGGATAACTGCACCATGGGTCGCAAGTCAGGCGGAATCACCGGCAAAACTTTCAAAATCATCCAGGCGGGATCAATACCGGCCCGACGCAATCCGTCAGCTACCCGCAGGCGCTTGGTGGCTTTGATATGCCGCTGACCTGAACTGGTGACTACTTCCTCACGCAGTTGGGCTACCAAACTATTGACGTCAATTTTAGAAATTACCTGCAAAATACTTTCGGCTCCCATACCTACATCAATAAAGTCCACTACGCCATGTTCTGCCAATCGGTTGTATTCGTCTTCGGAAATAATGGCTGCTGGACGGATAGTTTTGACAATATCAGTCAGCCGCTGATACAGCAGGTCAATCTTCTGGCTCTCGGGGATTTCTGCTTCCCGTAAAGCCTGGGTTTGCTGCTTGGTCTTTAATTGCAGCTGATCCAAAGCCAGAGCCCGAGAGTCATCGTTAAGATTAGTGGCTGAGCGGAGTTGCTTAGCCTCTTTTTCGATCCCCTTTTCCATTTCGGCAATTCGGTTTTGAGTGTTTTTTCTGATCTCGTTCTTGGCTGTTTCAGCTTCTTTTTGCAACCTGTTGACCGCTTCAGTTTGGCCCTTGGGATCTAGGTCAGTCACGATAAACTGAGCAAAATAGACCACTGATTCCAAGGCCTTGGGAGAGACATCTAGAAGCAGAGAAAGTTTTGAGGGGGCTCCTTTGAAGTACCATACGTGGGCCACAGGAGCAGCCAGGGTAATGTGACCCATGCGTTCCCGCCGCACCCGGGACTGAGTCACTTCCACGCCACACTTGTCACAAATAATCCCTTTGTAGCGAATCCGTTTGTATTTGCCACAGTAACATTCCCAATCCTTAACCGGACCGAAAATGCGTTCGTCGAACAAACCGTCCTTTTCAGGTTTTAGAGTCCGGTAATTGATGGTTTCCGGCTTAGTGATTTCCCCGTATGACCAGGCTTTAATCACATCTGGGCTGGCCAGCTTAATTTGCAGGCTCTTAAAGTCCAAAATATTCTTGAAAGGATCTAGGTGGTCTGCGGGTTTAGAGTTCGCCATTTGCGTTTTTCTGGTCAACTAACTGGGTCTGGTTATCTCTGATTGAGACCGTCGCATTAGTAGTGGTTGAGGTGTCGTCTGCAGCGGGTTGTTTCATTTGCACTCCCTGAGGAGTAATTTGCAAACCTAAACTCTGTAATTCCTTCACCAAAACGTTGAATGACTCCGGCACTGAGGCGCTGGGAATTTCAGTGCCTTTGACAATGGCTTCAAAGGCTTTAGCCCGGCCTACCACGTCGTCAGACTTGATTGTCAACATTTCCTGTAAAGTGTGAGCCGCTTTATGCGCTTCCAAAGCCCAGACTTCCATTTCTCCCAAACGCTGTCCACCCATCTGAGCTTTGCCTCCCAAAGGCTGCTGAGTAATCAGGGAGTAAGGTCCGGTAGAGCGGGCATGAGTCTTGTCCTCCACCATGTGGTGCAGCTTCAAGATGTAACCGATACCCACCATAGTTTCTTCTTCGTAAGGCAAACCGGTCCGGCCATCAATCAGCCGGACTTTGCTGGTAACTGGCAAATCGGCTTGCTTCATAGCCTGGGCCATCTCTTCCTCGGCTACTTGTTCAAATACCGGAATGGCCACTTTGGCGCCTTTCCGCTGCATGGCCCAACCCAAACGGGCTTCCAACAGCTGACCCAGATTCATCCGGGCCATGACTGACAAGGGGGAAATCATGATATCCACCGGAGTCCCGTCGGGAAGATAGGGCATGTCGGCAGTCGGCACAATCTTGCTGATGACTCCTTTGTTTCCGTGCCGACCGGCCAATTTGTCCCCCACGGTAATCTTTCTCACCTGAGCTACCCGCACAATCACCCGCTGATTACACCCTGGGGGTAATTCGTCGCCGCGTTCCCGGTCTAAAATCTGAACATCCACCACAATTCCCCGTTCACCGTGAGGCATGCGCAGAGATGTATCCCGCACATCCCGGGCTTTTTCTCCAAAAATGGCCCGCAACAGTCTTTCTTCAGCTGATAGTTCTGTCTCCCCCTTGGGGGCAATTTTACCGACTAAAATATCGTTGGGGGATACTTCACTACCGACAGTAACTACCCCACCTTCATCCAGATTAGCCAAATATATTTCTCCCACATTGGGAATGTCCCGGGTTAATTCTTCCGGACCCAGTTTGGTATCCACAATATCTGCCTCGTATTCTTCAATATGAATGGAGGTCAGTAGATCCTCAGTTACCAGCCGCTCGGAAATAACGATGGCATCTTCAAAGCCTAGTCCATCAAACGCGTGGTAGGCAATGACCATGTTTTGACCTAAGGCTAACTCTCCCTGATCACAAGCCGGGCCGTCAATTAACAAGTCCCCGGCAGCGATTTTCTGGCCAGGCTGAACTACGGCCTGTTGGTTAAAGCAGGTATTATGTGTGGTTCTGCGGAACTTAGTCAGGAAATACGTCTCTAAGTCACCTTTGATGGTGATTAATTCTGACGCTGGTGCAGCCACGGGCTTCTTATCCAACTTAACTACAATTTTGTTGGCATCAACATAACTCGCCACACCACTGTGACGGGCACGAATCGTCCAACCCATAGCCTCAGCTACATCTGCTTCCATACCTGTTCCCACTACCGGGCTGGCAGCCTTAATCAGGGGTACTGCCTGGACCTGCATGTTAGTCCCCATCAGGGCCCGATTAGCTGCGTCATTCTGTAAAAAGGGAATCAAAGAAGCGGAAGTACCTACTACCTGCCGGGGAACTACGTCAACGAAATCCAGTCCTTCTACGGATCCCTCAATAAAGGTTCCCTGGTAACGGTAAGGCACCCATTTATCCAGGATATATCCTTTGTCGTCGACTTTGATATCGCTAGTAGAAATATGATATTGCTCTTCGTCTTCGGCATCCAGATAGACAATTTCATCAGTCAATCTGGCCCGCCCTTTCTCGTGGACAATTTTGCGGTAGGGGGCTTCTAAAAAGCCGTAATCATTAATCTTGGGGTAAAGAGCTAAGTAGGTGACTAAACCGATATTTGGTCCTTCAGGTGACCTGACCGGGTCTATCCGGCTGTACTGGCTAGAATTGATGTCCCGGATACTAAAAGAGGCCCTTTCCCGCGTCAGGCCTCCGGGACCAAACACCGACAGGCGGCGAATGTGATCAATTTCAGCCAGAGGATTTGTTTGATCAATAATCTGAGACAATTGGCTGCTTCTGAAAAATTGGTTAATGGCTGAAATTACGGGCCTAGCGTTTACCAAAACTGTAGGAGCCACCAGCTCTTCAGTTGAAACCAGGCTCATTTTCTCCTTAATGGCTCTTTCCAAACGCAACAGTCCTTCACGGAAAGCGGTTTGAGTTACCAGCTCACCCACCCGCCGCACCCGACGGTTGGCCAAGTGGTCAATATCATCGGTTTTCCCTTCGCCTTTTTGTACCAAAATCAGATATTTCACCAAGGCCACTAAGTCTTCCCGGGTCAAAACCCGTGAATCAGTCTTGCCGCCCAGGCGTTTATTAATTTTGTATCTACCCACCCGGCCCAAATCGTAACGGCGGGGATTGAAAAACAGATCGTAAATCAGTTTCTGGCCGTTTTCGATTACCTGAGGTTCTCCTGGTCGCAACTTCTTATAAATTTCCATGAGCGCCTGTTCTACAGTTTCAGTCCCGTCTTTAGCCAGACTGGCCTCTAAAAAGGGATCAAACTTCAATTGTTCCGGGGTCATTCCCATGGCCCGCAGCAAAGTGGTCACCACAAATTTTCTGCGCCGGTCAATCCGCACATACACTACGTCCGAGCGATTGATTTCAAACTCCAGCCAAGTACCCCGGATCGGCCTAAGTTCGGCCCGGGCCAACATTTTGCCGCTGGCCGGGTCCAATTCCTGACCGAAATACACTCCAGGAGAACGCACAATTTGATTGATAACTATCCGCTCTACTCCATTGATGACAAAAGTGCCCCGGTCGGTCATCTGGGGAATCTCCCCCAAAAAAACTTCGCCGGCTGTAATTTTGCCGGTTTGTTTGTTGGTGAGTTTAGCGGTAGCCCGTAAGGCGGAAGAATAAGTCAGGCCCTTATAAGCGGCTTGGCCGGCAGTCAAGGTGGGCCGTTCAACGGTGTGTTCACCCAATTCCAACAGCCAGTTTTTGCCGGTAAAGTCTTCAATAGGGGAAATTTCGACCAGAGCCTCGGCAATACCTTCTTTCAAAAACCACTCCCAAGAAGAGGTCTGAATTTGGGTCAAGTTCAGGGGCGGCAGGTGAGAATATTTTTTACCCCAGTAGAGGCGTGATTTTGAACTCATTAGGAATGGTTTATAAATCAAAAAACAGCGCCCGTAAGCGCAGAAAGACCTTAGCGAACCGCATTCGCTAAAGCATCTAGACTTATTTTGTTATATCACGGCAACAAATACTTGTCAATATTAGCATTGTGTTCTTCGACAGTCCGGCCGTAATAAACGGCTCCTTCGGGAGTATGAATATAAAACCAGTACGGCGATGTCTGAGGACTTGCGGCTGCCGAAATAGCAGACAAGCCGGGATTAGCAATGGGAGCCGGAGGCAAACCGGAGTGCAGATAAGTATTGAAGGGAGAAGCAAATTTTGTATCAGTTAAAGGCTTCCAGTAGTCACAATCCAATAGTGCCGCCTTACAGATTGCACTGTCGCGGCCATACTGAACCGCTGCATCCACCTGTAACGGCCAGCCAGCCTGAAGTCTTTTCCACAGTATTCCGGCAATCACTGGCCGGTCTGTATCTGACAAAGCTTCCCGTTCTACAAGAGAGGCTACAATTAAAGTTTGACTGTCGGCCGGCAATGATAATTTAGCCTTGGCAGCAAAGTTGGCCGTCATTATCTGAATCACTCTTTCGGCTGTTGCTGAAATGGGGATGAGGTAGGTGTCTGGGAAAAGTTGGCCTTCCAAGGTAGCCGTAGCCTTGAGAAAATCAGTAGCCACAAAATCCTGATTGGTTTGACCAAAGGTAGCCTGCAGGCGGGCTGCAATTTGCTCTCTGCGCCAGCCTTCAGGAATAGTTACCCACACATCTGCCGGAGGGCCCGTCAGAACCTGGTACACCTGAGCCAAGGTCATGTCAGGAGAAAGAACGAAGCTGCCGGCTTGCAGTTTGCGTTCTTGTCCAGAAATCTTTAAATATATTCTGGCCACCAGAGGTGATCTGATGAGACCGGCACCGGACAGGGACTGAATAATTTGGCTGGCTGTCTGGTCTCGGGACACTACAAAAGCTAATTTAGCCTGGCTGGCTGCATCTACGGGGAGAATTTGTTGACTCCACCACCAAAAACCACCTAAGGCTGCCACCACAACCAAGATTAATCCGATTAAAATTCCCTTCACGGCTAAACTTCCTCAAATAGAGCCCGGCGATATTTCTCTGTGCCTGATTCCTTGATAAATATCCTGCCACACTTAGAACAAACTATTTTTTGGTTGGCACCATGCTTAGTCATCTTTCCGCTGGAAAGTTCTGTACCACACCCCACACACCTGCCTTGGGATAATAGCCATGCCTGGACTGGGGCGATTACATTTTTAAACACTAATGTGACTTTAACTGGAAGTGTCTTGAAAATCAAGCCAGTTCTGCAAAATTACAGTCGCGGCGGCGGCGTGTTGTAAGTTTTTGCGCCGGATTTTCGTGGTATGTAAAAGCATCTGGATCGCATCCTGGCTGGACAATGTTTCATCAACAGTATGCACGGGCAATCCCAACCCGGCCAGATCATTTAAAAACTGGTCCGGACACTCACCCACTACTAACTCTTCAATCTGGTGCTTCACGACTAGTTGTTTAATTAATTGAAGGGCTGACTTACGACTAATTGTGTCTAAAGGTTCAGCTAAATTTCCCTCAGCCAGAGCCACGCCAACGTGAGACTCACCATAGTCCAAGCCTAAATAATGCATGGGCTAATTATAGCTTAGTTGACTAGCTCTGCCCGAGCTACGAAGCGACGCAGATATGTTCCTAAAGGCACGCAGGTAATCAGAGTCAGTTCGTGTTTATCATACCGCTGAGCCAGAACTTCAATTTGATCAGGATGAACTTCGGTCGTCTCCCGAACCACATAGCGGAAAGTAATCCCATCATAGTTGATTACTATTTCGTCTCCTTTTTTGATCTTAAGCAAAGGATTAAATATAGATACCGGATCACCGGGTTTATATAACTGAGGCAAAGTCGAATGGCCGAAAATCACAGTGTTGCCATAATCTCCTGGGGTAGCCGTGCCCGCATATTGAATGGGGTTCTTTTTCAAATCTGTGCCATTTATCTCAACAGAGACATTATTGACATTTAAAGCAGGAATAGACAAATTGTAGTATCTGACCTTGCTGGCTACTCCCGATCTGGTCGGGGCAGTAGGAAACCAGGTAGACGAATCAGTGAAGTCATCATATTGGGAATCTAGAATTCCGGCGGCCAATACTGCCGGGTTTCCGGATACTTCGGTCGGATCAATCAGTTTCGGTTTCAGGTTGTAGCGCAGTTGATGCCAGCCGATGGGGCCGACCACGCTAGCTACAATTATTACCCCTAATGCTATCAAGCATATGGAAATTGTTTTGCGCATTGATCATTGGGCCGGACGAACTGACAAAGTAATATTTTTAGCCACCCTGGGCAAAGCCCTGAGATAGCTGACTGGTCTCGGTGCAACTAAGATATCAATTGTACTGACTGATGGCAAGCTTTCCAGATATTGTCTGGCCCGGTCAAACGATTTGCCCCGAATATTACCTAACACTTCGTTTTGATCAATCTGAGGCAATAGTTGAGCCGTGACCTCTACAGTAAAGGTGATTTTATTTTCGTCAGAATCTGTGACTTTAAATGACTGATTAAGCTGGGAAACCGACCCGTATCCCTGAGGAACCTGGGGCTTTATTTGGGCATCGATTAATATCTGTAGGTCAGCCTTAGCCACCACAATTCCGACGGCTTTGACAGTCAGATCCAAAGTCACTTCGTCTGCTTCTTCCCCTAATTTGTGATTAAAGTCTTCAGATACAGTCTCAACTGTAATTGATTCAGCAATTAACATCTGATCATCCGCAATCTGCTCGGTCAATTTTTGCCGGGCTTGTTCCTTCAGATCCCCGGTTAAAGCAGATCGTAAACTGCTGATGTCTTCTTTAGCTATCGCTTTGGCCTGGCGACTGGATCCCCCCGAAAGAGCGGTTTCATTTTTGGCGGCTACCTGAGTCACCGCTAAACTACCCACCCGAAACACAGTTCCGGCTGAAAGGTTTGAGTCGCTGCCGATATTGGCAGCTGTTACCTTTGCCGTAGCCTTGCCCGGACTGGGATTAAACACGTCTCCTGACGCCGAAGCGACCGTGACTGCTTCATCTAATACAAACTTCAAACCCGAGGGAGAGGTGAGCACTGTTCCGGCCGCCAGCTGCCGGGAGGAATCTAGGTTGTTCTGAATGGTAACTGATCCCGTAGCCTTATCTCCTACTAACAGCGATCCGGTAGCCGGGGCGGACTTTGAGGCCGTCACCTCCACCGTCAAGGATTTGGCCGGAATGGCCTTATCCTGCTGGCTCATGGTTTCCAAACCGGTATCGGCTACCAGGTCAAACTTAGCTTCAAAATTTTTCGGCTGGACATAAATGACCACATCAGCTTTAGGAATATACCAGTAAGCCGCTCCCCCTAAAGTCAGCAACACTATCGCGACAGCAATGAGGGCAGCCAAAGAAAATTTGGGGTGGGGAGTTTTAAATTGTGGCCAGGGAATCCGAGGTAATTTCAGAGTTAACTTTGGTTTAGCCAGAGGAGGTTTTGCCTCTCTCTCCGGCTCGGCAGTTTCAGATATCTGGGGTGTTTCTAATTCCTGGGGGGTCATAGTCCGAATGTCCGCATCTGCTACAAAACCTAAGTCCGAGCTAGCCTCTTCCTCAACCGGTAGAGTGGGTTCGGGGGCGGAAATCATGCCGATGGCCTGGGCCACTTCGGTCCCGCCGGCCAAAGCTATTGCCCGGACGCTGTAATCTGAAGGCAACACTTCTACTTTGGGAAAATGTAGGAAAGGCAATTTTTCCTGGGGAGCTTGCCAGTGATGCTGTAACAAGTTTTGCTTCACTTCCTCTAAATCAATTCCTGAGTCGTACAATAACATCCGGGAGGGCAGCACATCTACATCCGGAAATCTGGATAATCCTTCTACTACATCATCGGCCAGATGAGAACTGCGCTTGACCGTTTCAGTCCCGTCGATTTTACCCATCCGCACCAGGGTAACATCCACTACCTGGGGCCAAAATCCTAATAGGATAGCCGTAGGCGGAACATTTTCGCTGTGGTGTAAGTATTTGACTATAGCCTCTGTTGTCACCACGAATCCCACCGGCTTAAGTTCCAGTTTGGCCGCCAGTTGTTTCAATAGACTCAGCTTGGCCGGGCGAATTTTATCAGCTTCAACCCAGTCTGCCGGCAAGCCTAAAATCACTTCGTTAACAATGGTTTTACCGGAAGGATCCAAATGCGATGCGGCAGCCGTTAAGGTCTGGTCACAGGCCGTAACTAGGTCTTCTTCATTGTGATCATCCCAGTTCACTGCCGCCCCTACTCCCAGAACCTGGGTTTTATCATTAATTACACTCCACACCGCACTTTTTATAGTTTGGGGGCTGATTTCCAAGGCAAACAGATATTTGCGGGTTTCGGGAGTTTGGGTAGTTTTAAAAAATGGCAGGTCCATAGTTTATTCTAATTGAGCATACAGCCGCGCTACACCCGCACCAATCTGCTCCTGGCGGGTTAGCTTTATCCTACCAATTTCAGACGTAGATTGCACATGCGGTCCGCCACACAATTCTAAAGAGACATCTCCGATTTTATAGACTGAGGTCTTGGATGGATACTTTTCCGGAAAAAAAGCCAAAGCCCCCATGCCTAAAGCCTGATCTTTATCCATTTCTAATCTTTCTACGGAAATGTCCAGGGCGATCTGTTCATTGACAATTTTTTCTACTTCGGCCAATTGATCAGGAGTGAGTTTGGTGGGGTGGGAAAAATCAAATCTGAGTCTGGCACTAGTTATATTGCTGCCTTTCTGTTGCACATGCCTGCCCAATACTTGCCGTAGAGCGGCATGAATTAAATGAGTGGCAGTATGGTACTTAGTAGTGGTTTCAGATTGATCCTGCAATCCGCCTTTAAACATTCCTACTGAAGCAGTCCGGGATAATTCTTGATGCTGTTGTTTGTGTCTTTCAAACTCAGCCCAATTTAGTTTCTTCCCTTTTTGAGCCAACAATTCTTCGGTAATTTCTACCGGAAAACCGTAAGATTGCAACAAATCGAAGGGGGACATCTTCTCAATTTCCCTAAGTCCCTTATCCAAAGTTTTGGCAAATTTACCCATCTCGTCGGCAATTACTTCATCTACTAGGGCCGTGTCTTTGCTTAAATCAAAGTAAGGTGTGTCCGCATATGTTTCCATCACGCTTCTGCAAATAGCCTGAAAGCCGGGGATCGGGGCCATGCCACCTTTAAGCTGGTGCATCTTGACAGCCGCTCTCCGCAAAATTCGGCGCAGAAAATATCCTTGAGCTTTATTTGCAGGCTTAACTCCGTCCACAATGAGGAAAGTGGCTCCCTTCAAATGGTCAGCTATTATTCTCATAGCCACTTGATTCTCACTCTCTGTATATTTCTTTCCGGAAAATTCCTCAATTGAGTTTATTATTTGCGAAAAGAGGCTAGTGGTAAACACGTCCGGGTGCCGATTTACGACAGCAGCCAATCTTTCCAATCCTCCGCCAAAGTCAATGTTTTTCTTTTCCAAAGGGGCAAAACCCTGAGCAGTTTTCTTATAGGTCATAAACACATTGTTCCCTATCTCCATAAACCTCCCACAATCGCAATTAGGGTGACAAGTTGGCCCAAATCTTGAGTCATGTTTAACATCAGTAAATTCAAAAAAGACTTCTGATGAAGGTCCGCCCG
>JAUSIY010000030.1 GCA_030647735.1 bacterium | reverse complement strand
AAATGTTTAAACAAATATTTGACCCGCTCTTCCAGTTCAGCCTGGTCAATGACGACAGAGTCCTGACTGATGCCGATGGCCGCATGCTCTCCGGAGGGCTTAACAATTAAAGGATATTCCAAATACCGGACCTGATTAATGTGACTTCGGCGGTTAAAGATTCTGAAAGGGGGAGTCGACACCCCCATTTTTTGCATCCGCCGCTTAACGGCAGCTTTTCTGACTACATAGGCAAAAGCTTTCATATCGTAGCCTACTTGGGCCCGGCCCAGTCTTTCCAGCTGGGTGCCAACCTTTATATATAGTACCCACAGGGGGTCTTCCACCAGGTTGAAGACCACCTCCCCCGGCAGTCTGACCATCTTGCGCCAATTCTTTTTAGTCACTTCGGCAGAGCGGACCAGGTGGCCGCGATTTTCTAAAGCTTCAGTTAAACTTTTGACGCATTCCAAAGTGTCCTGCAGATCGGCGGCAGACCCTCCGTAATACAAGATAGCTACTGAAATGGGGTAATCAAAGGACAGCGGCGTCATGTGTGTTGGTACCCATAGCGAAGGCTTCTTCGACAATGTTTTTAAGTAACGTCTGCCAGGTTAGGTCTACAGCTTTGGCTGAAACAGTAATACCGCTCTCGGAATCAAAATCTATGCCGGGATTGTTATTCACTTCCAATATGTATACTTGACCATCCGGAGCAATTCTTAAATCTACCCGGGGGTAACTGCGGCCACCCAAATAGATATAACACTGCCGGGATAAGTCCTCTAGCCTCTTGAGCAGTCCAGCATCAGTTAGTTCCACCCAATCGGACATCCCGGCTTCCCAACCTTCCCCCCATTTGGCCTCGTAAGTATTAATCGGCCAGTAACCCTCTTGCTGGCGGTAGCGGAACACAGCCGGAGGTAATACCCAAGGGTGGCCGAGTTTTTCCAAGATAGTTACCTGAGCCTCGTCGCCGGCAATGAACTCCTCAGCTAGTACCGGCTGACGGAATTGTTCTAGCAGATGGTTAACCTGTTCCTTTAGGTCAGTAGAGTTAGTAACTACACTTTTCTGGCTGATACCAATGGCGCTGTGTTCCAGAGTAGGTTTAACAATTACCGGGTACTTAAAGGGGGAGATCAATTCATCTCCAGAATCAAATACCTGCCACTTGGGAGTTGGCAGATGATGTTTTTGTAAAGCCTGTTTCATTAGTTTCTTGTCACAAGATAGTTGGTAACCCCAACCGTTAGATCCGGTGTAAGGCACACCAGCCAGTTCTAAATATTTTATGGTTTTGACCCCTAATCGGCAGTCTTGTCCAGCCCACTCCACTAAATTAAACACTAAGTCGGCTTTTATTTTCTTAACAGCTGAAATAGTCTCGGCAGTCAGACCCAAAGTATCTACTTCATAACCCGCTTCACCTAGTCCCTGGGCTACCCCTAGAGCAGACTTTTGGGTATCCAAGTCATCGGGGCTTGCTCCAATAGGTAGGTTATATATCACAGTGATTTTTCTCAATGTTTTTTTCATTACCATCAAAGTGTGACGAAACCCATGAAACTATGTCAAATTTTTTTTAGTCCATGTATCGGATATTTATGTCTGTTTTGTGGTCGAAAAACTATATTTTTTCATCAATTTGTTCATTGTAATACAATGTATTACAATGTAGATAATGAAGCATGCAAATTTAGAAAAAGTCATCACTTTAAGAGTTTCCAAAAAACTGTCTAAAAAGTTGCAAAAATACTGCCAAAAAAAACAGCTTCCACCAAGCCTTGCTATTCGACGGTGGATGACTGAGAAATTAAAACACGTCCGTGTATAAGATCTTTGTGATATAAATTAAAGATATGACAGTCCTAAAGTCAGAAATTAAATACGCCTACTCCGCAGAGCCAATTCACTTAAGTGACCTCTTTAAGACAGTTGCCCAAGCAACGCACACTGATCCACTCGATGCCAGAAATAAAGTCATCAGAGATTTAGCTCGGGGAGATTTAGTGTGGGCAGACGCGGTTCACTTCGTGGTTAAAAGAAGACCAGTTTAAATTTTTTCAAAAACTCCGGTCACTACATTAAAGACAACGGTTGGTTCCTGATGGGTACCCAGTAAAAATGTTTCTAATACTTGTTGGTCGGGCATTTGGAAAATATGGACTCCTGCTTCAAGTGGATCTATCCCTAAATCAGTGAAGGACCCGGTTTCTAGGTTGAAGACGACCTTGGCTGGTCCGTTAGCCAAATATCTGGCCAGAGTGCGTTGGTCGGGCATGGATCGGATATGTATTTCGGTGGCCATACAAATTTGCTGCGGGCTGATTCTAGCACAAACAAACAATTTAATAATTTTCACGCGGAAATTGTGAAACAGGGGAGGGGAGTCTTGACAGATCGCCAGGCAGGGATTAGCCTTTGGACCATGACCGAGAGACTATTAGAATTAAACGAAATTGCAGCCATTGCTGCAGAAATGCAAAAAAGATTTACTGGCCCAGGCAAAATATATCAATCAGTTCGCACTGTGGTTGAAGATGAGGTTCTGGCTCTTTTCGTTATTCTTCCTCCTGCTTCAAATGTGTTTAATGAGGGGATACGTACCGTATGTTCTCCAGCCAAGCTAGTCTGCGCTGAAACACCCGGAAAAGTAAAGTGGACTAGGCGCTGGGGATTCACATCTGACGAAGAAGTTGACCTGTTTGATGTAATGGTAGCTGATGCGGCAAACAAGGCAATAAAGCCTATTTGACTGGATGATATTTGTGGTGAGTTTCTTCGGCAAACTTGTCAGAAGCGTGCACGTAGCGGGTAGTCGTATCTAAGGACTCGTGGCCTAAAAGGACCTGGATGGCCGCCGGATTAGCCCCATTCTCAGCTAAATATGTAGCGAACCCGTGGCGCAAACTGTGAGCTGATGTAGGTACATTAATGTGCAATTTTTCCCTATATTCCTTAATTTTTGCCTGTAAGTAGTTAGTAGAAATTCTCCTGATAGATTTGCCAGCGTTTGCGCCTCGTAGAGGCACAAACATGGCTGGCGCGGTATCGTCCCGCTTGGCCAGATACAGGTTCAACCAGTGGCTAGCCCGTGGGGTGAGATACACAAATCGCTCCTTTTTGCCTTTACCACGGATGAATAATCGGCCGGTATTATCCAGTTGGCTTTTATTCAAACTCATCAGTTCTGAGATCCGCATTCCGGTACTAAATAAAACTTCCAGCATGCACCGGTTACGTAATCCGATTAATTCATCAGTTTCTAATTTCTGTGGCGATTCAATTAATTTAATTAGTTCATCCAGTTCGGCAACCTGGCCGTGTTTTTTATCTGTTTTAACTAACTTAATAGACTCGGGTTGAACTGGAATCAATTGGTCCATTTCAATGAGATATTTGAGGTAGTTTCTAATAGAAGAAAGGTTTCTGTTTATACTGGCCGGGTCAAGTTTTTGAATTGCTGTGGTGCCCTTAATCGGCAGTTTTCGGTCTCGGCTGATTAAATACGCCTTGTACTGCAAAACTTGTTGTTTATTAAACTTCTCAAACGAAACATTTTCTTCGTTAAGAAACATCTCAAGCTGCTTTAAATCTCTTTCGTAGTTATAGACCGTTTCCAAACTGTAATTTTGAGTTTTCAGAAAAAGCAGAAAACTATCTACTTCTGGTAAGCGAATTTTGTTTTCAGTATTAAGCGCCACGTTTATTAAGTTCTCTCAATTTCAAATAAATTTTTTCTTCAATTTCACCGAATGATGTCATACCACGATGGCCGCGTCCAGTAATTATTTTTGCTGATTTTCTGTGTTTACAAAAATCAATTAATAACTGGGCTTGCTTTTGTTTTAGTCTTAAGTAAGGTAAAACGGCTTCCAGAAACTGGGCTACGTCATCAAACTTAGATATTTTTACTTGAAATGCAGGCTTATGACCTTCTGTACGGCTCAAGGACGCCTGTTTTTCAGTTGAGACGGCCAATTGTATGTCTGCGAGGACTTTAGTGTCCGTATTGGTAACAATGACCCAGGGATAATACCGCCAAGTGTCGGATGACTGGCGAGTAACTTTCTTTTTTATTCTGACGATACCGATATAACCTTCGCCGTCAATAAAACCAGCAAGCCAAGCTTTGTCAGTTTCAGAAAGTTGGGCAACCATTCGGTAAAGATTTGGGAATAAATAAAGTAGCTGTTAATTCCAGAATAGAGGAATTGCTGAACTCCAAACTCCTTATTAAGTGTTTATAGGGGAGAGATAAAAAGAAAAAGGGTTTTATATTTAGTGTCACTTCTCTATACATAAATTACCGAGTGTTTGGGATATTATACTCAGTTATAACTACCACAGCAGTTATTGTCAAGAGTCCCTAGAGAGGAGGGCCCCTCCCTCTTTAAAAGTAAGTGAAATTAATAATTTCACAAACGAATTCATTTAACGGTTTATTGTTCTCTCTTTAGCGGACCACCCCCCAGAGCGCGGGAGCAACCTTATCCACAAAAACAGAGAGGCGTGAAAACCCCTACTCTATCATACTGTATCATCTGAGGCTAAAAATGCGGAATATTGCCTATAATTAGGCCTAATGAGTAACTCTTGGCCTCATATATCCTGTAGTTTCGTGAAAAGACGCTCCTCTTCCCTAGTGAAAACTCCTAGTCAACAAAATCTTCGGCCGGCTGTCGTCCACTTTTTCTTTCTCTGTCTCTTCTACCCTCTTTAGTTGGGGCGGGAGAGTTAACAATTGCTTTCCCCCCAATTGGAATAAACAATCCGGTGTCTTCGTCAATATCCCCACCTTCAAAATTATCCGAGGGGCCAGATTGGTCACTCCTCTGGTCCAGTTGTCTCACCCGCTCCCCGGTGGTTGCGGTAAAAAATGTGACTTTTCTTTTTTTCCTCTTCCCTTCTCCGGCAGAAGTTTCAGTAGACATTATCCGGCAGTAACCAACATAGTAACTAATACTACCAGGCCTACCGTGACATATTCCCACATCGTCCGAGTTGATAATCGACTGGAAAAATGATGTTGGGAAATGCCCAAATATACATACAGGGCAGTAGTTAAAAACAAAGATCCGACGGCTAAACTGACTGGCCAAAAAGAAACTCCCACGGCCAATAAACCGATGAGAATTGCCAGCCACACCCCGAAAAACCACACCCGGCGAGTGACTGACTCGGCCAGTTCGGACGACCATAGGGCAGGCACAAGCAGACAAAGACTAATAAGGGCTACTCCTACCCCATTGGCCCAAGAGGCAAGTCGGAAAGACAGCAGACTGTTGTACAGTAAAAATCCCGTCGCTAAAGTCATGACAAAGCCGACGGCTGAGGCGGCTCTAAACAAGGCAATAGTGCGAATAGCCGCAACCGAAAAGATATTGGCTGTTAGCAGCAGGGCGTATTGGCCCACTCCAAACAGAACTAACACCATTACGCTCCACCACCACTGGCTGGGCAGAAGAATGAAGAAAAAACCCATGCCGGCTGTGTATAACGCCATGGGTAAAGGCACAGTCAGCCATTCCACTCCGCTTAAACCTTCCTTTAAGGACCAGCCGGCTAGAACCCAACTCAAGGCGGCCAGGAATGCAACCAGACCGTAGCGCCAGCCTAAGGGGGCTATTTGGATGGCAGCAATGCCCAGAGCCAACAGAATGGCGGTAAGGACAAATTTTTGGCGTTTACGCATAATTGGTGTACACCTTCTGTACGTCGTCCAGATCTTCAATCTTCTCCAGCAATGTTTCAATTCTGGCCTGGGTAAGCTCATCTACAGACACCAGGGAAGTCGGGTGCATCGTCAGTTCGGCAGATTCCACCTGGTAACCTAATTTCTCAACTGCCTCCTTGACTTCAAAGGTGCTTTTAGGCTGGCAATGAATCACGATTTTATTCTCGACCTGATCGATGTCCTCTGCTCCGGCGTCAATTAATTCCAGTTCCTGTTCTTCAATGGTTTTGCCGGATTTGGCAGTCACAATTACCTCCCCCATTTGCCTAAACTGGTAACTGACTGAACCGCTACCCCCTAAAGTGCCTCCCCCCTTATCCAATATTCCCCGCACTTCCTGGGCGGTGCGTAGGCGATTGTCAGACAGCACCTGCACTAAAACGGCTGCTCCCCCGGGTAAAAAACCTTCAAACAGAGACTCAGTTAGTTGATCTCCTCCTCCTCCCGCTGCTTTTTCAATTGCCCGGGTAATATTTTCTTTGGGCATGTTCACTTGCCTGGCTTTATCCACGGCCAATCTCAATTTGAAGTTTTGTTCCGGATCACTCACTCCTCCCCCCTCTTTAACTGCAACGGTTATCGCCCGACCTAGTTTGGTAAATGCCGCTCCCCGTTTGACGTCTTTCACTTCCTTGGAGCGGTGAATAGTCGCCCATTTACTATGTCCTGACATAATCAACCTTGATTTTATCACGCAATCCCGTATACTTTTTGCGATATGGATTCAGATTTAATGCAGACGGCAATTAACCAAGCTTTATCAGGTCTTTGGAAGGAAGCCATTAAAACTAACCTCATCCTACTCAAGACCGAATCTAAAAACATTGAGACCTTAAACCGACTGGGGCGGGCTTACTTAGAAACCGGCCAGAAAACTAAGGCGGACAAGGTGTACAACCAAGTACTGAAACTGGATAAGTACAACAATATTGCCCACAAAAACTTACTGCTGTTAAAAACTTTAAGAATTGACCGCAGCGACAAAAAACCGTCCTCAGGTACGATTATTCCCATGTTTTTGGAAGAACCGGGAGTGACTAAAACTGTGACTTTAGTCCGGCTGGGTGATCCCAAAACTATCAGTCGTCAGCGACCGGGAGATTTAGTCAAACTGGTCTCGCGCCAGCACAACGTAGCCATTGTCACCGGCTCGGGCCAGTACCTGGGCCGGATTTCGGATGATTTGGCCATGAGGCTGCGCACTTTTATGGCTGCCGGCAACTCATACGAAGCCTGGTTGCGCTCAGTAGACACCCATGAACTGCGGGTATTTATTAGGGAAGTCACCCGCAGCAAAAAATATCAGCAAGTGCCTTCTTTTCCCTTAACCGAGAAGCTGACCTATGCTGCTTTTACTCCCCCGGAGCTGGTGCATGAAGAAAAACCGGACGTCTCCACTACTGAATACCAGGAAGAAGAAATAGGGGCCAATAAAGAAGGCGAACCAGAAGAAGCCCAGGACTAATCTCCGGTGATAGATTTACGGTAGTTACTACCCAGATTAAGCCTTAACTCACTACCGGCCTGCCACTGACAATCAAACTGGCGTTTGAGAATCTGCACCCCGACTTTCTTTTCCAGCTGAGCTTGGCCTGTCAGAAGACATTTATCAATTAAGATAGGATCAGCGGTCACTTCCACCACGCTAATACCCGCAGATTCAATAGCCCGGGCGGCCTCGGCCGCCAAACCGGCGACTGAAGTGGTATTGACTACTTTAACTGCCAGTTCTTCCTGGGCGACCACTAAACTGGTGAACAGTTCCCGCGAGGCCAAGTTCCATTTAGCCGATAGGTGGCCGACAGTTAAGTTATCCGCAGTCTGGTCGTATTCCACCAGCCCCGCCTTGACTAGATCCAGTTTTTGCCACTGCATTTTGGAGGCAGCCCACCAAAACCGAACCTGGTCCACCACCGACATGTGACTGATTTCTCCCAGTACAAATATGCCCAGGTAGTGGCCGACTGATTGGGCTACCCAGTCGGCTGACCCTGCCTGTGTCAGAGACTGGACCAGGTATCTGCCCCGGCCGGAGATAGTCTCAATTTCCAAATCCTTAGGCAAAGTTATCTCCACTCCTCTGCCCGTGACCGGATCAAAACTTTTAACTGTTACCACCGATTTGCCAGCCTGAACCACCGTAAACCGACTGCGGCCGTCCCAGTTACTTAAGTGCCACCTATATCCCCACACCAGAGAACTGACGATTAATCCCACCAGGAGTATCGTCCCGATCAGCATGAATTTTTTCACTACTTTGTAGTATACTAAAAATTGATGCCTAATAGCCTTGATGAATATCTTACCACCAGACACGAGCCCCAAAACATCAACAGTAAACACCGTGGGTCACTGAAACTGCAAGATCGGATCGCAGTTATGATCACCGCTGCTGTCGGGTCTATGTACACGGTTTACTTTTTAAGCGTTTTCGTCTTAGGCTGGATGTTGTGGCAGGCTAAGGCTCAAAACCCCATTGACCCCTTCCCGTTTGTATTCATGATCTTTATTTCCAACATCTTGCAATTGTTGTTATTGCCGCTGATTATGGTGGGTCAAAATATCCAAAACCGCCACGCCCGCATGCGAGCTGAAGAAGAGTACGTGACCACCAAAACCATTCATCAGGATATCGAGAAGATGCTCATTACGCTTCATGACTCCCGCAAGTAGTCCCAGTGTTTTCTTCCCAGCTTGTGAATAGAGTTTGACTTGGTTGAGTGACTGGAGATTAAATTAGCTAAGTACTCCCCCCCGACGCTATTGGGAACTAATACGTAGTCAGCTCCAGCTTTATATAACCGTTGGGCCTCTTCCCCGTCTGCTGCAGTCACCACTACTGACCGTTTCTTGTTCCCGGAATGCAAGTACTCCAGCAACTGCAAGTTATCGTTGATATCTTCTACTGTTGAGACAACCAGACTGGCTTTTTTTAGTGCGATCTCATCGTAAAGATCAAAATCCCCCATATCTCCGTACAAGATAGTCTGATCACCCTCTAATTTTTGCTTGTTGAGCTGTTCGACTACCTGGGGATCAAAATCTACGACTACCAGAGGTTTATTCAAGGCCAACAGGGCCGGTTTTAAGGCGCTGCCGGTGCGGTTGTGACCAAAGAGAATGACGTGCTGTTGCCAGTTAGCCGCTTGAGCTAAATCCGTATGATGCCGTCCGGTCAGGCTTATCCATACCAAATACTTACCCACCCGGTGATAGATGCGGTTGGCGTGAGCAATTAGATATGTGGAAGCCGTCATGGTCACAACCGCTACCATACCAACGAGGGTCAATACTTCACTATCAACCTGGCCTACTCTCAACGCCAAGGCCAGAATGATCAGTGAGAACTCTGAAACCTGGCCTACGGCCAGTGAAGCTAAGAAAGCTACCCGACGGCCATATCCCAGCAAGGCTAATACCACCATAACCACTAATGGTTTACCTAGAAGGACAAATACTGACATGGCCACGGCCGCCCAACCCAGATGACCTACATCTGCCATAGTGATCTTTGCTCCCAGGCCTACAAAAAATAAGGTCATAAAGAAATCCCGCAACGGCCGGATGCGGGCGGTAATTTGCCAGGACTGAGCCGCGTTAGCTAAAGTTAATCCGGCTATAAACCCGCCTATTTCCACCGTAAAACCTACCCATCGGGAAGCCATCAGAGCCGCAATAACCAGACACCAGCCTAAAGCCGCCACAAATAACACTTCAGTGGAACTGGCCAGCCGCCGGGTAAGCGAGGGAATAATATTTTCAGCCAAATACAGAGCTGTGGCTACTATGGCAATTCCCTTGATAGCTATCCAACCCAGGTTCAGCCAATTCCAACTTCCTCCCAAAGTCAGACCAGAGAGGGCGGCCAGAATACCAATAGCCACAAAGTCCTGCACTAATAAATATCCCATGACAATCCGCCCGTACAGGCTGTGCAAGTCCCGTTTGCCGGCTAGCAGGTTGACTACCAGCACCGTGCTACTGAAAGTCAAAGCTATGCCCAAGTACACGGCAGCTGCAGCAGAAAAGCCTAACAGTCGGGAAAGGCCAAACCCCAAAATCGCCGTGACCACAATCTGGCCTACACCCACAATAAGAGCTACCTGACCGGATTTTTTCAGCTCGGAAATGGGTAACTCCAAACCTACCAAAAACAGCAGTAAAGTCACCCCGAATTGGCCCAGTAACCCCACAGCCTCCCGATCAAACCCCCAGCCTACAGCTGCCAATCCCAGACCGGCCACTATGTAGCCGAGCATTGCCGGCTGCTTTAGACTACGGGCGATGATTCCCCCGACGGCGGCCACCCCAACTACTACTGCCAAACTGGTAAATATATCCATCAGATCTAGTGTACCAAATTCTGATCTAGGACTGTTTGCAGATCAGCCGGTAAGGGGCTGGTCAAAGTTGTTCTCTCCCCCGTGCCGGGATGGGTAAAGGTAATTTCTTGGGCATGTAGAAATAACCTGGGGCACCAGGTGAGGTCAGTTTTCACTTTCTTTCTGTATCCATACAGCGGGTCAGCCACAATCGGAAATCCAATTGATTTCAGATGCTGGCGCAGTTGGTGGGTCCGGCCGGTATGGGGAGCCAATTCCAAAAGAGTAAAAGCTTGACCGTCACGAGAATATTTCTGAATTATTTTCCACTCGGTAATGGCCGAGCGTAGGGGATCTTTGGGCCAGCGGCGCAACGGAGTAGTAATTAAGCCTTGATCGGTCTTGGGAGCACCGTAAACCAGAGCCAGATATTTTTTCTGGATCTGTCTTTCTTCGAACTGCTTCCGCAGGTTCTCAACTGCCCCAGGAGTTTTGGCCAGGATCATGACTCCGCTGGTGTCTTTGTCAAGCCGGTGTACCAGGGTTGTTCCTGTTTGACTTTCTACTGTATCAACCACGAGCCCTGACGGTTTATCCACTACCACTAGGTCTGTGTCTTCAAAAATGACGGGTAGTTTATCCACACCCTAATTATACCCTGAGGGCTTACTTTTCCTTCTTCTTCTCACAGTCAATACACAGAGTGGTTTCCGGCAAAATCATCAGCCGGTCGGTGTCAATGAATTTACCGCAGCGTTCACAAACTCCGTATTTGCCCAGCTTGATTCTGGTCATGGCTTTGCGGGTTTGGATAATAGTTCTGTCCACCATTCCTCTCAGGGCATTGGCCCGCATGTGGCCAAATTGTTCGGCCGCATCGGCATCAATGGCCCCATTGTCGCTTAACCGGGTACGATCAGAAAAGGGGTCAGCTTTGGTTAATTCTTTTTTGCGCTTGAGCAATCCACCCAATCTCTGCAGCAGATGTTCTTCCACTGGCTTAAGCACTTCTGGCGGATAAGTTATGCTTTTGCTACTTTTTTGTTTTTGCTTGGCCATAAATGACTAATTTGTCGCCCAGATCTAATGTAAATCGCCACTCCGATGACAATACTCATCCACATCATGGAGTATACCGCCCACAGATGAAAATTTGCAACTACTAGATTAATTATTCCCCAGACCAGAACCGCCACTAACCCGACTAAACCGGATCGGCCACTTCGATACCAGTGCCACCTGCGGTAAAAATGGCGCACTATCGAGGTGGCTACTATTCCCCCGGTGCCAGCTAGGGCTATCTGCCATAAATTTGGTCCCCAACCGAGGGCGGCTAAAGTGATCACCGCCAAAGTCAGTGGGCCAAAGACATCCAAGACTTGCCAAAAATCCCATTTGTACTTGCGGCTCCAGTACAACAAAAACAGCAAAGGCAAAATCAAAGCGCCCCAGGTTTGCCGCAGATTATTAGTCCACCATACCCACACTCCACTCCCCAGCCAGGCCACAACTACCAGCCACAGCCACAGGGTGAACAGCTGTTCAGGTTCATAATCCTCCCGCAGCTTCTGCCACAGCAAGAAA
>JAUSIY010000027.1 GCA_030647735.1 bacterium | reverse complement strand
GTCGACAAACTCTTGAATAGGTTCACCGGCTTTTTCTGCAGCTTGGACATTTTTTAAAGCGTTTTCGTCGCCACCAGAGAGGGAGATGACATCTTCTCCTAACAAACGGTGATATCTGGTAATGGCATCTGTTTGGACAAGCTCCAAAGCATGGCCAATGTGAGGCTTGGCATTAACATAAGGGATTGCTGCTGTAATGTAAAACTTTTTGGTCATATCTGTATTTTAAACTAAAAAAACCTCCTTGCGGAGGCTACCACTAAATCCACCTCCGCTTAGACGGCTAAGGGGGACATCATTACTAATTTGTGGTTCATGGCAATCATTATAAACGGTTACTTCTGGCCGATCAAATTCTTAATCTTCTTTTCCCACTGAGTTGCCCATTCATCTGCCGTGACTTTGCTAATGGCCATTTTCCAGCCGGGCCTGTTTAACATATGCTGAATATCTGAGATGGAAGCACTGGAAACCTTGATATTATCTTTAATATTAGTATAACTGCGCCCCTTAGTCAGCCAGTAAGCGACAGCCAGTCTTTTAGTTAGGGTGATCAGCTCTGTGTCGGATAAAGTTCCCCGTAAGACTACTTCAGCCTCTTGGGGAGTTTTTAGATCAGCTACCAGCTGAAACAACATTTGGTACAACTGTCTTTCCAGAAGAGTATTTATTTTCTGTTTGGATACCTGCATGGCTAAATTATACTTTAATTAATTAAACTGATCAATCCAATTATGGCCACCCAGAGCCCAAATGTGATCCAATTCAGAATTCCCCACCGGCTCAATAGAAAGCTTACCATCAGAAAAATTACCAATATGGCCGCCCACTTGCGTTTACCAATTAGCCAACTACTGCCCAGCCAGATACCTATGGCTACCAACACCAGAACCCCCAGTTCAATTAACCAGTGTGAAGGGGAAACCAAACCGATAATTACTCCGGCCGAGATGAAAGATAAAAATGATATGATAAGAGCCAATATTGGCCGCTTGGCACGTGTCATATGGATCCCAACATGTATTTAATACTAGCCCTTATTGTAGCGGGTTTTGGTCTAACTTTGATGCTGGTGCGCAGATGGCTGGTGCAACAGCCTAAAACGGACGCGGCCTTAACTGAATGGCTGAAGTCGATGCAGGCTTCAGTTGAAACCACTAATAAAACTCTTAACGAGGCTATGCGGGGGACTTCTGCTGACATGGCAAAAGTGTTGCAGGAAAATACCCGCCAGCTGAATGACCGGCTGGACAATGCCGCCAAAGTTATCTCAGCCGTGCAGAAAAATCTGGGAGAAATGAGCGAAGTAGGTCGGGGCATAAAGTCCCTGCAGGAATTTTTGCAAAGCCCTAAACTCCGGGGAGGCTTAGGCGAAGAAATATTAGGCCAGATGATCGGCCAGACTATTCCCAAAAACTCGTTCCATCTGCAGTACACCTTTAAATCCGGGGTAAAGGTAGATGCAGTATTAAAGACCGATTCCGGCTTGTTATGTATCGACTCCAAGTTTCCCATGGAAAACTTCTCCCGTTTGGTCAAAGGAGACAGCGGGGCCAAAAAAGACTTTATAGCCGACGTCAAAAAACACATTTCCGACATTGCCAAAAAATACATTCTCCCTGACGAAGGGACGACTGATTTTGCCCTGATGTATATTCCCTCGGAGTCGGTGTACTACGAGGTAGTCAACACCCCGGAGATAATGAGCTTTTCCCGGTCGACCCGGATTTATCCGGTTTCGCCCAGTACCTTTTACGCCCACCTACAGATAATTCTCACTTCTTTTCAAGGTAAAGACTTAGAGGCTAAATCCAAGCAAGTGTTTCAGCTGCTGCGGGCTATTCAGAAAGACTATACCAAGGTGGAAGAAAATATGAGTGTCCTTGGCCGGCATATTACTAATGCCCACAATCAAATGAGTAACGTTTCTTCCAGTTTTGGCCTGTTGGGTCAGAAATTATCCCAGACTCAGAGTTTGCCCCAGCCCGATGATAGTCAAACGTAAAGCAGGCTACTTTGTGCTTTCGGAGATAGCCCGGCGAAACTTGGGCGGTCCTTATAAGACAAGAGATGAGGCTATCCACCGATTGCGTCAGGTTGAATTCTTCAAACACCTCAAACCTTAAGTAGCCACACCGTCATTCTCGGCTGTCTTTGGAACAAGTTTCCAGTGCCCATCGCCCGAACGGACCCATTTGAAACCGCTGTCACGACCCTTATCGTGCAACTTAATATCCGGGACTGGGAAGTGGGTCTTGTGGATTTTTTCCTTATCCCTCAAAGTTTTAGAGGTCATGGTCGCTACTTTCTTTCTCTCTTTTCTGGAGCTAGTTTTCAAAAAAGTTCGCACTGATTTTCAAGCCAACCCGTGATGCTGCAGCTCGCTGCGCTCGCTGATTTGCGGCTCGGCTGCCGCCTCGCCTCCGCCCATTTTTTGCGCGCGCATTGTGCGACAGCAGTCGCACAGGGACGGAGAACCGATAAGCACGAACTAAGTTTTAAACCCGCAACAGTATTTTACAGCATCCTCATTAATAAGAAAATGAAGTCATCCAGAAAGATTATTCTGCGGGTGTCGTAAATTTCCGGTTAGCATCATATACATAGTTTTTGTTGTGGCTCATGACTTCGTAGTGATATTCTGAGTTGGGTTTTAGGTTGGTTAGAACAAACTCATGTTGGGTGGTTCTCTTGTCCGTCTGATCCTCAAATGTATAGACTCCGTCTTCATACCCCCAGTTGACCTTGCCATTTGCTGGATGGTTAGTAGTCCAAGACACTTTAACCGAAGTTGGAGAAATTGCCACTGCTATCACATTTGATATTTCGGTTGGCTCGGTCACAAATTGAGATCCAAATTTCATAATTGCGATACCAGCGGTATCAGAAACATCTTGGACTTTCTCGCCAA
>JAUSIY010000025.1 GCA_030647735.1 bacterium | reverse complement strand
AAAAAGGTCAAAGTGCAAAAAATGTAAAACTCGCGTAATAAAGTTGATAAAGCGATACAAAAAGCCTTGCTTCATGCAAGGTTTTTTGTGTTCCTGAACATGTCTACAAAAGGGGAAGTGAATTTTAAAGACGAGTATTGTTATCCTTGATGAAGTAACTGACGAAGAAACGCAGTCAGGTTTCCATTACCATAAAGCTAGCTCATTTCTGCAAATATCATTGCCGCTGCCTCTTCTGGAGAAAGTACTTCTAGACCCTGGGTAGATCTTTCTTGTAAAATTTGGGCCACTGCTTCCAGCGTTTGCTCAAGACCAATTCCCACCCTAGTCTTTATTTCGACAGCTAGCGGAAAGCGACGCGGTATTTCTTTTCCAGTTGTATCCATAATCTGCGCATTCTAGCTTGATTTGTATGATTACTCAAATTTCAAGTGGACCCCATCTTTGCTTATGACGCTAACCAAATTGTCGTCAAACTGAACCTCTCGTTTCCTAAATGCATCTACCAAGGAGAGCAAAGTTGAAATCTTTTGCTGGAATTAAACATTCATTTTTATTTCCGCTGATATAATTTCATTATGAATAGGGAGGATATCATCAAGCTTATAAAAAACGACGGGTGGATGATGCAGCTTCTAGGAGCTGTAAGAACATTAAATCTCCCCGACTGGTATATTGGAGCTGGTTTTATCAGAGGAAAGGTTTGGGATACTCTTCACAATTATTCCCAAAGAACACCCCTTCCTGATGTTGATGTCATTTATCTTGATAAAACCGACTTCTCAGATCAGGAAGCAGACAAAGAAACGACAAAGGCTGAAATAGCACATGAAAAACAACTAAACAAGTTACTGCCGGGTATCAATTGGTCTGTAACCAACCAAGCGCGTATGCACCTATTCCATAATGATAGTCCTTATATCTCTTCGGAAGAGGGACTGGGCCAGTGGGTAGAAACAGCAACCTGTATAGGAGTTAAATTAGATAGTGAAAATAATATTGTTTTATCTACGCCATGGGGAATCGAAGACTTAGTGAACCTTGTTCTTAGACCAACGCTTCTAGATGGGGATAAAGAAGTATTTTATAAACGGGTTAAAGGAAAAGAGTGGCTCAAAAAATGGCCAAAATTAAGGATGTCAGTCTGAATCTCCCTGTTCCTGAATGCGTCTATTAGCGGGGACAATAAAATTTTCAGTGTGCACTCCGACAAGTGATAAATAAGCGTATAATAAAATATATGCTGATTTTAATACTGTTTATAGTTGTTGGCTCAATCCTTGTCTATATTTCAAAATTTAATTTCCTGCCGGTTTCAGTTAATTTAGGAGTATATGTTATTTCCGACATTCCCCTCTTTTACGTCATTGCTGGTTCATTACTAACCGGCTTTGTTCTTTTCTATTTAGTTTTTCTAGTCAAGTCGATTTCTACTTATTTTGCACTTCGGGGTAAAGATAACAAAATCAAAAAAAATAAGGATGAGGTACTGGAGTTAACCAAACGTGTCCATCAATTGGAACTAGAAAACGAAAGGCTAAAACACAGCCCCAGTATTGGGCCTGAAGATAAAAACGCCTTGTGAAATCATTGCTCTCCAAATTCTACAAAGCCTTGCATCTCCCTAAAGGTTTACAACTATTAGTCATGCGTTTTTTTCAAGATCAATTTCTGGTTGGTGTCACCGGGATTATTTTTAATGACCAAAACGAAATTCTTCTTTTCAAACATACTTATCGATCACATGCCTGGAGTTTGCCTGGTGGCTATTTAAAATCCGGTGAGCATCCCCGCGAGGCCCTTGAAAGAGAAATAAAAGAGGAGTCTGGCCTAGTAGTAAGTGCGGACGAATCTCTCAAAACCCGCACCGATCGTGACACTGCCCGTTTGGATATGTGCTATGTTGGCGTCTTAATTGGCGGTGACTTCACACCAACCCATGAAGTCTCTGAATACGGTTTCTTTGCCCAAGATAAACTTCCTCTTCTTCGGAAAAATCAGGTGTTTTTAGTTGATGAAGCCTTGAAGCAGCGCCATTGACAAGGACTCTTGCTAAATGATGTACTTACCCAAGGAAGCAGTTATTAAGAAAGTTGAAATCAGAAAGTAGGTGAATAAAATGGCAGAAATTGTAAAAGAAACTATAACTACACAAACAAACGCAGTTCCGACGACCCCAGTTAACAGTAAGGCCTCCAGCCATCAGACTGTTGAATATTTAATCTATTTCTTGTTTGCAGTGCTGGAAATACTCTTGGCTTTCCGCCTGGTTCTGAAATTAATGGGAGCGAGTGTTTCAAGCGCTTTTGTAGGCCTGGTCTACAACTTAAGCGGGATTTTTATCTTACCTTTTGAGGGAATATTCCGCAGGGGGTTTGCTCAAGGCGTAGAAACCACATCAGTTCTAGAACCATCAACCCTGGTAGCAATTATTGTGTATGCTATCTTGGCTTGGGGTATAGTTAAATTAGTACAAATACTTTCTGGTGAACAACAGCCAAGTGATTAATCATTTAGCTGTGTTTGCTTAAAGTATGAAAGGGAGGTGAATAATAATGGAGATAATTTATTGGATTGTATTTGGGCTAATTGCTGGAAGCATTGCCAACTTCATTGCGCCTAGCTCTCAAGGGGGTATTGTCGGGTCAATTGTTTTGGGAATTATTGGAGCTATTGTGGGAGGCTACCTGGGCCAAAGATTTTTTGGTGCCGGGGTTACTGGATTCAACGTAACCTCCTTTGTGGTAGCAATCGGTGGTTCTCTACTCGTGCTCTTTATTGGCAGGCTTCTCATGCGTTAACCCTTATACGAAGAGATTACAACCCTCCTCTCTTGTCCTTAGGGAGAGGAGGGTTGTGAGGTTATTCATGATTTCATTGTTTAGGAATGTGTCCATTAGGGGGAGCCAAGATTGACGATGGGCCAAAAGAAAAAATGATAGAATTCAAAGAGGCGAAAAATGAGAAACTATAAAGCAGAAAGTGTTGATGAATACATTGCAAAGACCCCAAAAGAAGCCCAGTCTAAACTAAGAGAAATAAGAGCAGCAATAAAATCTGCTGTGCCAAAAGCAGAAGAGGGAATAAGCTGGGGGGTGCCATTCTACAAATATCACGGTATTCTTGCTGGATTTGCCTCATTCAAGAATCACGTTGACTTTGGCTTGGCATTCGTGCTTGAAAATAAAGACCGAAAAGTGCTTGAAGAAAATGGCTACATAACGGGGAAAAAGACTATACAAATCAGGTTCAACCAAAAAGTGCCGGCTGCAGAGATAAAACAAATTCTAAAAGCAAAAGCAAAAATGAATGAAGCCGAAAGAGCGACGAAGTGAATTTGTATGTAACTGTTTACTATCTCTAGATAAAAAGTCGAATAATCCTTAAACCATACATTTGACTTTCCCTTCGAATTGACTAAAATTGCAGGCATGACTCACGAAGCAGGTAGTGGTCCCACTCAGCTCGTTCTGGAAATGCCCACACAAGCTGCTGAAAGACTAGTGGAATCAGTCAAGAAGGCCGAGAGAGAAGGAAAACCTCTAGAATGGGGTGGCTCTAGAATAATCTCTGCAGCTATATCAAGCCCACCTGAAATTCCGATTGGAGAGATGGATACGGCAGCATTATTGCCCTTCGCTGAAGCAGTAGCTTTAGTCGCCCGCGGGGTCGGAGAAATTATTGCTGTTCCCGGTCAGGACTATCGCCATGAGACAACTGATCTGCAAGATGACGGAAGAGTCAGAGTAACCGAAGCCACTGTTCCCCCAGAAATGGCCTACGTAAAACGGTACAATAATTTGTAGTGAAACTTCATTACCGCAAGGATACTGATTTCCCTTGGCACAGACAAAAAAGGGGCAATGGGTTCACTTTTGTTAATGAGGTCGGAAATACAGTCGACAAAAAGCACCGCAATCGCTTCCTAAGTCTCAGCATTCCCCCAGCCTGGTCAGAGGTGGCAGTTTCTCCTGACCCTCTTTCGCATATTCAAGCCGTTGGCAATGATACCCGCGGACGTAGGCAATACATATATCATCCGGAGCTAGTAAAACACAACCAAAAACAAAAGTTTGACCAGATGTTAACTTTTGGCGAACGTCTCCCTGCTCTACGCGAAGTGGTCAAGGAGCATATGCGAGAACATTCATTAAGCCGTAATCGGGTACTGGCCGCTGTAGTTTGGCTTTTGGAACACACTTTCATCCGGGTGGGCAACAAAGTATACGCGGACCAAAACCAATCGTATGGCTTAACTACTATGCGCAATAAACACGTGGAGATAGAAGGAGATACGATCACTTTTAGTTTTATGGGGAAAAGCGGGATATTTCATGAGCTTGACGTGACTCATCCTCGAGTAGCAAAGACTATTAAGGCCTGTATTGATCTTCCGGGTTATGAACTATTTCAGTACTTAGACCCAGATAGTAATCGTCAAATTATTGACTCGGAAGATGTGAACAGCTATTTACAAACTTATGCCGGTTCTGACTTCTCGGCAAAAGACTTCAGAACCTGGGGAGGGAGCGTATTGGCTGGAGCTTCATTTTATAAAATCGGAAAATCTGATACGGCTCAAGAAATGAAAAAGAATACTTCCAGCGTGGTTGGCGAGGTGGCCAAGCACCTGGGTAACACCAAAAAGGTATGCCGCACCTATTACATCCATCCGCTCATTATCAGCTCTTACGAGCAAGGTGTTTTAGTCCCCCATTTCGCTTACTCGTATGAACGGTCGGCAAACAGAAAACTTGGCCTGTCACCAGAAGAATACGCCACCTGGAGTTTAATCAAGGATTCCTGATGGGAGTGAGGATATTTTTGCCCAAAACAGCGATGTGTCGAATACTGTATATTTAAAGGCGTGAAGATTAAGTTTCTGGGGGCCGCAGGTACAGTGACTGGGTCAAGCTATGCTCTGACCTCTGGTTCAGGGCAATCAATTCTAATTGATCTGGGTATGTTTCAGGGGGTGGCAGACATTGACCGACTAAATTATGAGCCATTTGATTACGACTGCAGCCGTTTAACTGGAGTGGTTTTGACCCACGCTCACCTAGATCACTGTGGCAGGTTACCCATACTTTTACCCAAAGGCTTTAAGCAGGATATTTGGATGACCGCCCCAACTAGGGATTTAACTGAGCTGTCGCTTCTAGACAGTGCTAGCTTAAGCAAGCACCACCAGAAACATGCACTTTTCGACAAAAATCTAGCCACCAAAACAATTAGACACTTTAAAAGGATGGACTATCATACCCCAGTCCCTATCGGTGATTTTATGGTAACAATGGTGGACGCCGGACACATACTGGGTTCAGCCAGTCTTGAAGTTATTGATACAAAACCCAATTCTGAAACCAAGAAGATCGTGTTCAGTGGAGATTTGGGTAATTCCCCTGAAGATTTGGTTTGCGAAACAGAACTTATTGATAGTGCTGATGTGGTCATTATGGAGTCAACTTATGGCGATAGCCTTCATCCCCAAGAAGATCCCAAAGAAATTGTGCAGTCGGAAATAAACACTGTTGAAAAATCCGGGGGGACCTTACTCATTCCCGCCTTTTCACTGGAAAGAACGCAGGAGCTGCTACATATAATTAAGCATTTAAAAGAGGCGGGCAAGATATTACCCCAAACACCAGTCATTATGGATAGTCCCATGGCCGGAAAAGCAACAGACATATATATGAATTATCCAGAATTATTCAACACTCACACCCAAAGTGAGGTGAGGGTCGGAAAAGCATTTGAATTTCCCGGCATAAGTTATGAAAATACTGATCACCCTGGAGTCAGGGTCATTATTGCCGGCAGCGGCATGATGACGGGAGGCAGAATTTTAGAACACGCTCTAAAAAATTTACCCTTGGCAACAACAAGACTGCTTATTGTCGGTTACCAAGGCGAAGGAACCCTGGGGCGAGAGCTCTTGGCTGGGAAAAGACAGGTTGTAGTTAACGGTAAAAGTATTTCAGTTGCAGCAACTATTAAAGATACTCAGGCCATGAGTTCTCACGCCGACCAACAACAACTAATGAGTTGGCTGGCACATATCAAAAATGTCAAACGGGTATTTCTGACTCATGGAGAGGACGGATCACGGGCTACACTTGCCAAGGAGATTACGGCAAAATTGGGACTCGGTGATATTGTTTTGCCTAAGTTGAACCAGAGTTTTGATCTTTGATAAGTCATATAATCTGGCCATGGTGGAACAGCGGAAGTGGAATGTGACTTTTTTAGTTGACAGTCCATCTGTTCATAAAGTAGTAGTCCTCCGGCGGGCTGCTGATAAAAGTTATGCCCCTAACTTGTGCACTGGAATTGGCGGGAAGTTAGAACCCGGAGAAAATTCGCTCGACAGCGCCTATCGGGAACTTGAGGAAGAAGCGGCAATAACTAAAAACGACATTCAATTATCTGAGTTTGCTCGATGCATATATGACAACGGCTTAACTTTGTACTACTTCTGGGGCATATTGAATCGCTCCCCCCTCCCCACTTCGGCTGACGGAACCTTGTATTGGGTGAGCACTGATAAATTGTTGGAACAAGATTTCATTCCTACCACTAGATCTGTCTGTGAGGAATGGGCTAAACGTAACTTCAGAGTTGATAAACCATTTACGGTATTTGTCCATCAGACAGGTCAGGAAAAGGGCATTAGGTTATTTGATGTGCAGCGAGTGACTGATGGCCTGGCAAATCCAAATTAAGTCGATTTACTTCTTAATGCTGGTCCGGCGAAGTACGGAGTGTGCCACCACTTACCGTCCTTGTCTTTCTGGTTGGTTGTAGAAGTCCGGAAGACGCCCTTCCCGTCAGGACTGGTTGTCGGGTCGGGTTACCGACCGCTCTCAACAATTAAAGGCAGTCTAGCATAACGGATTAAAAAAGTTGAGTCGTCGTGTATACTATATATACATGCCCGAATCAGAAGCATCATTAGGAGTAAGCGAAGGGATTACTCTTCGTCCCGGAGCCGTGGATAAAATTACTTCTCTCCTAACCGAACGCCAGCTCCCCGAACACGGCTTGCGAGTTTTTGTAGCCGGTGGAGGTTGTTCCGGTCTGCAATACCGCATGGCTTTTGAGGCTCAGCCAGGACCCATGGATAACGTTTTTGAGGCCGGCGGAGTCAGAGTTTTTGTTGACCCCACTTCGCTCATGCATCTGGCTGGCTCAACCGTTGACTATGTAGATAATCTGATGGGCGGAGGGTTCAAAATTGATAATCCCAAGGCTGTCGCCTCTTGTGGTTGTGGGCATTCTTTTCGCACCGGTGGTTCTGATGAGAATACTTCAGGTGGATGCAGTTGAGCTGTTATAATCCCCTCGATGCCAATTTTTGTAGAGACCGGGCCGATGTTTTCGGGAAAATCGGGAGCAGTAGTAGAGGTAGTTAAACGGAGGTTAATTGGCGGTCAAATTGCCGGAAAAGATTTTGTCGTGTTTAGTCACCAATCTGACAACCGCTACGGAGAAGGTATTATTGCCTCACACAATCATGAGAGGGTGGTGGCCATTCCCAGAACTACCTCTTTGGGAATCATGAGTTTTTTGCTGAATTTGCCGGAAAATATGCCTGATCTACACCCAGGACTGATTAAGCCTGAGTTAAAAAATGTCAGAAGCTTGATTGTAGACGAAGGCCAGTTCTTCGATGGTAAGTTGGGAAGAGTGTTAACCGCAATTGATACCTTATGGAGGCTCATGGGCAAGAACTTAGAAATTACTGTAGCTGGGTTAAATCTGGATTTCAGGGGGGAACCCTTTCCCACCATGGCCGACGTCCTCTCCCGGGCCGAAAAAGTAAATGTGCATGTAGCTGTTTGTCATGTCTGTGGTGAAAATAACGCCACCATGACCCAGCGTTTAGTCGACGGGCAGCCGGCCAAATGGAGCGATCCGGTAAAAGTTGTCGGAGCCGATGAATTGTATACGGCCAGATGTAAGCAGCATCATGAAGTGTTCGGCAAGCCGATCTTAACAGGATAGATTACTTTTGGACTACCCACTTAATGCCGTAGTGAATCACTCCATTGTCTCCGTCGGCATACAAGATTCTACGAGTGGCTGTTACTCTGTCCCCTATCTTTGGTTTCTGTCCCTCAACCGTGACTACTTGTCCCACTCCCCGACCCATAATTTTTCTGCCTCTCTTTAAATCTATTATGCCCATCCAATAGGGGGCATATTTAGCAAACAATCTGGGCGGCTTATGCACCCGCGTTACCGAAACCAAAACTCCCGCCTCAACTTTCAACAAGTATTTGTTTTTCCGCCTCCAATCGGCGATGGCCTCGCTTTTAACTCCCATGTTTACCTCCCCAAGTTCCCACTAAAGTTAAGGTGACTGTCCCACCAACTCCACCCATGTTTTGGGCCAGTCCCAACTGTTTGGGCTTAAGCCGCAAACACAAATCTCTAATCTGGCGCAGACCGGTGGCAGCCACCGGATGGCCACAAGATTTCAAACCACCAGAAAGGTTAACTTTCACTCGGGTACCCAAAAAACCTAAGTCTTGCAGAATAATCAGTTCCAAGATGGTAAAAGCGTCATGAATTTCCAGCAAGGAGATGTCTTTTCTGCTTACCCCAGTTATCTGCAGTAATTTTTGCATCGCTGTTTGATTTGCCGCAAAGGTAGTCAGACTGGGACGATGGTGTAGAGAGATTACATCCTGCTTCTGTACACACCCCCAAATAACCCGGTCACTTTTTTCCCGCCCCAGAATTAAGGCGGCTGCTCCGTCTGAGACGGGGGCGCAATCAGGCAGCCGCAAGGGTTCACTTACCCAGTCTGCAGATAAATACTCTTGGGTAGTTAATTTTTTGTGCAGGTGAGCCCACTTATTTGTAGCTCCGTTAGCCCGGCTGTTGATCGCCAACTGCATTAATACATCTGGGGCTATCTCCGGATGTTCGTAAAAATATCTGGCGGTTATCAAAGCGTTAAGCGCCGGGAAAGTCAGTCCTGCCATTCCTTCCTCTTCCCAGTCTGCTGCCTGCATCATGGCTTCCGCTACTTCCTCACGAGTATGATCAGTCAATTTCTCCAATCCCAATACCAATACCCGCTTCAGACTCCTTTCAGCTTGCAGGTAAGCTAGTGCTACATTTAAAGCGCTCCCCCCACCAGCACAACCAGCGTCAACGCTAATTACCGGACAGTGCAAATTTAAGACTTGGGTTAACCAGGAAGATAAGTGACCCTGACGCTGGAGAGACTGGGCGCTCATGGAACTTACTACCGCCAAATCTATCTCTGCAAAACTAGGCAACTTGCTTGCCTGTAAGGCCTGCTTGCTTGCCTGGGTAGCTAAATCCTTTAACGAATACTCATATAGTTCCCCGAAGGGGGTTTGCTCTGCGGCTAAGATGTAGGCTAACGGCGTGGTCATCATTTGCTCACCTCAAAAATAAAGCCGTCACTGCCGGCTCCCGACCCGTACGAGACCACTAAAATCCGATCACCTGTTTTAGCCTTGGTTAGAGCCCAGCATAAACCCAGCGGGGCAGACCCGGCGTAAGCGTTTTTTACTTGCGGGAATAACTCTCGATGGACCAACGCCTGGTCCCTAAATCTAAATTTCTTGGCCACTAGGTCGGGGAATTTGATATTAGGAGAGTGCAAAATTACAAAGTCAAATTCTTCAGGTTTCAATCTAGATGCAGTCAACAATTTTTCAACCATTGCATTCACGGTTCTTAAATAGCTGGGAGCACCAGTGAACCGATCGGTGTGCTCGGGGAATACTTGGCCTGACCGTCGCCAAAAGTCAGGCGTATCTGATGCCACTGCTCCCATCCACAAGACTCTGGCCAATATTTCCTGCTTATTTGTCCCCATGATCACTCCGCCCGCACCGGCTCCTACCGTTTTGGCCAGTACATCATTCGGACGAGCTTGGGAAATATCTGCCCCCATGGCCAGGGCATATTTGCAGGCACCACTGGCTACCTCCAATATTGCCGCTCGCATGGCAGCTGTGCCGGCTTTGCAGGCAAATTCTAAGTTGGCTCCGGCTATTTCCTCGTTTCCCAGTTGTTGACTCACAATACTAACTACCGGCTTGACCGCGTAGGGGAAACTTTCTGATCCGACGTAAACTGCCCCCACTTTTTTTAAGTCCAGGCCGGGCCAACCTTTTTTCATTTCGGCTACCACATTCAAACAAAAACTGTTGGTGTCTTCGTCAATATCTCCCCGAAATATCTTGGGAATATATGACCCCCAAGCCACTACCCCCACGTCTTCAGTCCAGCGTTTAACCATAATTACCTTTCTGATTAGTTAGTCGGCTAAAAAACCAAAACTACACGTTTATCGAGACTTATGGTGACTCACAGCCGCCTGAATAAAGGCGGTAAAGATAGGGTGGGGAGTCAACGGCCTAGCAATATATTCGGGGTGGAATTGAGTACCAATAAAGAAAGGATGGTCTGCCAACTCTACGGCCTCAACTAACTGGCCGTCCGGCGAGGTGCCGGAAACTACCATTCCTGATTTTTCAAATTGGTCCCGGAAATCGTTATTGAATTCATACCGGTGGCGATGTCGCTCATAGACGACGTTCGGCGTACCCGCTGGAGCCATATTCAAACCGTTGTCATGCCGCCAGGGGGAGTCTCCTTCACCATAATCCCGGTAAGTTTTATCCAATTTGGTTCCCGGTTTAATTTGGCAGGGCCAGGCCCCTAAGCGGATAGTCCCGCCATATTGTTTGTGGGCCAGATACTCAGCTTGCTGGGGCATGATATGCACCACCGGGTATTTAGTGGCCAGATCGACCTCGGTGGAATTGGCCGACTTTAACTTCAGCACATGGCGGGCAAACTCGATGATGGCCATCTGCATCCCGAAACATAAACCTAAATATGGCACCTTGTTTTCCCGGGCATATTTAATAGCCTGAATTTTTCCTTCAACCCCCCGGCTGCCCCAACCTTGAGGCACAACAATGGCGTCAAATCTTTTCAAACTAATTTTGCCCTTGGCAAATTCTTGGCTATCAATCCATTCCAGCTGGGGGGAAACCCCCAGCGGCCAGGCTGACTGGCGCAGAGCCTCAATCACTGACACATATGAGTCGGCTAGTTTGTAATCGCCGGTGGCGAAATATTTACCAACCATGGCGATTTTGACAACCAGAGCGGCCTGTTGGTGAGCCAATTCAAACTTTTTCCATTTGGCCATAATGGGGGTTGCTGGCTTTTTCTTAAGTCCCAGTTTAGTCATTAGTTTCTCTCCTAGTTTTTGTTCCTCAAGAACCAGAGGAATCCGGTAAATACTGTCCACATCCGGAGCAGCAATAATATCCTGATCCGACATGTTGCAAAACACGGCTAGTTTTTCTCTCCTTTTAGCATCAATGGGGAGTTCGCTTCTGGCAATTATGAAGTCTGGTTGGATACCCATGGCATTAAGCAGTTTGACCGATTGCTGAGCCGGCTTGCTTTTTAATTCGCCAATGCTTTTTAAGAAAGGTAAGTAGGTGACATGTACCTGAATCACATCTTTAGGCTGCCTCAGCCGGAGAATCCGGCTGGCTTCAAAAAAGAGACTATTTTGATACTCGCCCACTGTTCCTCCCAGTTCAATAATTACCACTTGAGCTTTATTCACCTCTCCGGCTTTTATCCATCTGGCAATTATTTCGTCAGTCACGTGCGGGATGGCCTCTACGTCTTCACCGCCGTAACCCATAGCCCGCTCGCGATCTATCACTGCTTTATATACTTGCCCCGTGGTCATGTAATTTTCCCGGCGTAGAGAAACCGACAAGAAACGTTCGTAGTTACCTAAGTCTTGATCTGTTTCCAAGCCGTCTTGAGTGACAAAGACTTCACCGTGTTCCTGAGGCCGGATGGTGCCGGCATCAATATTCAAATACATATCCACTTTAACTACAGTCACCTTGACGCCTTTGCTTTCTAAAACAGTGCCTATGGAAGCCGAGGTAATTCCCTTACCTAAACCGCTAATTACTCCCCCAGAAGTAAAGATGTACTTCATGGGAGATAATTATATCTTATTTCTTAAAGAAAGTGGTTTGCTAAAATGCAGCTATGGCTGAGTTAGAATTTACTTTACAACGAGATGCGGTGATTTTTCGCAAATATGCCCAGAGTCCGAATTTGGTGCACTATGTTGGGCTGGTTGAGGCCGGAACAGAGGTTGAGATAGGTACAGGAACTGATATAGAAATGCTGGATGTCTTAAACGGTGACGGACCAACTATGTTTGTGCCTTGGAGAAACCCACTGGAACAAAGCTACTATTTCTGCCTAAAAGATTTGCCTCCGATAGTTAGGCTGGCCAGCCTAACTTCCTCCCCAAGTTAGCCAACCGACCCTTCCATCTGCAAATGAATGAGACGGTTTAATTCAATGGCGTATTCCATGGGTAATTCTTTGACCAGGGGCTCAATAAAACCAGCCACCACCAGAGCTGCCGCTTGCTCCACCGTCACTCCCCGACTGGTCAGATAAAAGAGTTGATCCTCCCCTACTTTAGAGACTGAGGCTTCATGGCCAATCACCACGTCATTTTCGTCAATTTCCATAGTCGGGTATGTATCTGATCGGGCTTTGTCGCCCAGAATAAGGGCGTCACAAACAACCCGGGAGCGGGAACCGTGCGCCCCCTCGACTACTTTAACCAAACCCCGATATGATGAGCGGCCGTCATCTTTGGCAATTGATTTAGAAGTAATAATCGATGATGTATTGGGAGCCACGTGAACCACTTTCCCCCCGGCATCTAATTGCTGGCCTTGTCCGGCAAAGGCGATAGACAAGATTTCTCCATGAGCCCCTGGCTCCATCAAATACACCGAAGGGTATTTCATGGTTACCTTAGAACCCAGATTACCGTCGATCCACTCCATAGTCGCATCTTCATACGCAGTAGCCCGCTTGGTGACCAGGTTGTACACATTAGTCGACCAGTTCTGGATAGTGGTGTAGCGACATCTGGCTCCCTTTTTAACCACAATCTCCACCACTGCACTGTGTAATGAGTCTGAACTATAAATGGGAGCCGTGCAGCCTTCCACATAATGCACTGACGCTCCTTCGTCGACTACAATCATAGTCCGTTCAAATTGACCCATATTTTCGGCGTTGATACGAAAGTAGGCCTGTAAAGGCATCTCTACATGTACACCGGGAGGAACATATACAAATGAGCCGCCTGACCAGACGGCCGTATTTAAGGCGGCAAACTTGTTGTCCCCAGGGGGAATAATCTTGCCGAAATATTCTTTGACAATATCTGGATGCTGCCGCAGGCCATCATCCATGGACAGAAACAGCACGCCCTTGTCGGCCAGATCCCGGCGAATGGAATGGTAGACCATCTCAGACTCATATTGGGCCCCTACTCCGGCTAAAAATTTCTGCTCCGCTTCCGGGATCCCCAGTTTGTCGAAGGTGTTTTTCACTTCCGGAGACACCTCATCCCAGGAGGTTTGGCTCTCCTTTTTCGGTTTGAGGTAGTAATAAATATCGTCAAAATTAATACCGCTTAAATCAGCTCCCCAAGTGGGTACCGGTTTATGATCAAAAATCTGCAGGGATCTGAGACGCATGTCTCTCATCCACTGAGGCTCGTCTTTTAACCCAGAGATCTCCTCTACAATTTTACGATTTAATCCTTTGCGGCTTTTGAAAGCCAGATTCTCTTCTTCATGGAAACCGAACTGGGAGGCGTATCCTTCTTTACCAGGAATAATTTCGGGGGGCATGTACCAACTAATTGTACAGGACGCATACAATTTGACCAAATCGTTTTTAATCTGTTAAAGTAGTCAGACATGCGCAAATGGACACTTGCAGTTTTGGCTCTATTAGTCTTTGTCCCCAATGCCCAAGCCAATCACTCCTGGGGTAATTATCACTGGGCCAGAACAGCTAACCCTTTTACTTTAAAGTTGGGCGATAACCTATCTTCGACCTGGGATCCAATCTTGAATACTACCTCAACTGACTGGAGTACCTCTTCGGTTTTGGATACCACAATTACACCCGGGCAGACTACTTCCCGCCGCTGTAGACCCACCTCCGGCCAAGTGGAAGTGTGTAATTACAAATATGGACGCAATGGCTGGCTGGGAATTGCCCAAATCTGGGTTAGTGGCGACCATATCGTCCAGGCTACTACTAAGGTCAACGACACATACTTTAATACTTCGACTTACAACAGCCCCGCCTGGAGAAATCTGGTTATGTGTCAGGAAGTCGGCCATACCTTAGGTCTGGATCACCAAGACGAAAACTTTAACAACGCTAACTTAGATACCTGTATGGATTACGCCTCTGATCCCAGCACCAATCAGCATCCCAACGTTCATGACTACGAGGAACTGGACATTATCTACTCCCACTTGGATAGCCTCTCCACGGGCTCTCTGTTTACACCTGGCAAAAACGGTTTTCTGGCTGAATTTGACCGGCCAATGGACTGGGGACGCTTAGTTAAGACTCAAGGCAAAACGGCTGTTTTTGAAAGAATCTTTGGCCAAAACCAACGCTTGTTCACCTTCGTCATTTGGGCTGAATAAGTTCTGCTGTCCCCCCGCATCTTCTTCCGATTTACCTGTTACAATTAATTAAGGAGGTGAGGATTAAATGGATAAAAAGATGAAAGAGTGTTTTACACCACATGCTCTAATGCACAACTTATTGGGAGTAGGCGTAGGGATACTGTTAGTTAACTTTGTACCAATGCTCAACTCAGTTATGGTCGGAGTAGTAGTGGTTGTGGTAGCTGTAGTTTTGGACTACATGCGCAAATAGTCATTTGAGCAACAGCCCGAACTCTTTGTACAGTTTTTGAATTTTGGGGTCGATGACTAGTTGGCAATATGTTTTGTCGTGATTATTTTGATAGTAGTTTTGGTGGTGTTTTTCGGCGGGGTAAAAGTTGGTATAAGGCACAACTTCAGTCACCACCGTTTTGGAACGATCAGCCTGAACAGTTTGTTTAGTTTCTTCGGCTACCGCCCGCTGCTTCTGGTTATGGTAAAAAACAATTGACCGGTATTGATTGCCCATGTCGCTTCCCTGCCTATCAACGGTAGTCGGGTCATGTAGCTTAAAGAAAACTTCCAACAGCAGCTCATATGAAATTACTTGAGAATCGAAGGTCACCTGGATTGCCTCCGCATGCCCTGTACTCCCAGAGCTGACTTGATCGTAACTGGGGTCTACCAGTTCTCCTCCGGCGTATCCAGAAACTACTGTATCCACTCCTTTAAGTTTTTGAAAAATGGCCTGGGTGCACCAAAAACATCCGCCGGCCAAAGTCGCTGTCTCCATAGTTAAATCTTACTCTAATTCCAGACCTTCTACTTCTATCCAGAGTCTGGCTGACTCGGGGGTCAGCTTACGATATTTTTCTCTCTCAGGAGCAAGGTTATTCCATAGACCCAAGGCAATTACTAACGGCTCTTCGTCGCCCGTGCGATACGCCATCATGCCTAGGTTCAGAGCAGCCATTCTGGTGTCCCATTCAGCAATCTGCTCAGGGGACATTGGTTCATAAAGAATTTCGGCTGGAAAAACCCAGCCTCCCGGATTAGCCATCTTAGTCTAAATAATCCTGTAACTTTTTGCGCCGACTGGGATGTTTCAGTTTGCGCAGAGCCTTAGCTTCAATTTGACGAATCCGTTCCCGGGTGACTCCAAACTCCCGCCCCACTTCTTCCAAAGTCATCGGCCGCTTACCATCCAGACCGAAGCGCATTTTGAGTACTTTAGCTTCCCGGTCAGCCAGACTGGACAGGACCTCTTCAATATTTTCCTTTAACAGTTCCCTGGAGGCTGCTTCAATGGGACTGGGTTGGCTGGTGTCCTGAATAAAGTCCCCCAGCATAGAATCGTCTTCGTCACCCACCGGGGCTTCTAAACTGGTGGTATCCTGGGCAATTTTTAAGATTTCCCGCACCCGGGTGGGCGTCATTTCTTCCATCGCCGCGGCTACTTCTTCGGCAGTCGGCTCCCGACCCAACTCCTGCATTAGCCGTCTCTGAGTCCGGATTAACTTGTTTATAGTTTCCACCATATGCACCGGAATGCGAATTGTGCGGGCCTGATCAGCAATAGCCCGGGTAATGGCCTGCCTGATCCACCAAGTGGCGTAAGTGGAAAACTTGTAGCCTTTACGCCACTCATATTTCTCCACTGCCCGGATTAATCCCTGGTTTCCTTCCTGAATTAGATCTAAAAGCGACAGGCCGCGCATGACATATTTTTTGGCAATGGATACTACCAACCGGAGGTTACTTTCAATTAATTTCTTTTTAGCTCGCCGATCACCCTTTTCAATTTTCTGGGCAATTTCAATTTCTTCGACTGACTTTAACAAGGGAATCCGACCTATCTCCCGCAGATACATCCGCACCGGATCAGTGGTTACTCCAGCTTCCAGAGTAGTTAAAGCCTCAATTTCCTTATCTAAATCGGCTACCGATTTTTCGTCCCCTTTAATATCTTCCTCGTTGATGGTCTCAAAAACATCGACATTGTTCTCCAGCAAACTTAAGTACAATTCATCTACTTCGATTATTCTGTCTTCCGCGTCTGAGAAAACCTCCAGTATTTCATCTAAAGTCAAAAACCCCTGATGTTTACCCTTATCTAAGAGTTTTTTGGCGTCGGGAGTGAGTTTAGTTGTCTTTGCCATACAAAAAAGGCCTGTGTCAACCCCTCAAGAAATTGGTGTCTTGAGAAGCGTCATGGTCCTATACTATGACCAATATTACCCGATTACAGGCTCTTCGTCAACTCGGCCTTGCGCCGGCCTAGTTTGACAGATTCGGCCGGATCGGGAGCAAGAGTCAATTTTTCCGATATATCAACCAGCTCCAGCCGGTCCAGGGTCTTTTGCCATTCCCGTTCACCGTATTCGTTTTCAGTCAGAAACAGAGCCTGGACCCGCTCTTTCATTTCAGCCGGTAACTTCTTGACGTCCGGCTCCTTGACTAATACCTCCACCACTTTTTGCCAAAAAGGAGTCGCCAGAGTCACTTTAACCAGATCCCCCACCCGCTCACCTTTAAGAGCCAGTTCTACCAAGTATCCTTCGATTAATTCCCGCCGGGATTCCGGCTCAGCCACGGGTGGCTGGACTGATTGGGAAACGGCTGGTTGAGATAGCTTGGCCAGTTGGGCCCGAACATCAGCTTCCCCCACTCCCAAAGTTTGGGCCAGTTTTAAAATATAGTGGGCTTTGACAATTTCATCGTCAATCTTGGCCCAAATGGGAAGTAGTTCCCGGGTTATTTTTTTCTTGCCTACCACATCAATACCAAATCGCTTCACGGCCGATTGTAAATAAAAATCGTAAATAGGCATTGCTTCCGCCACAGCTTTTTGCCAGCCTTCAGCATCAGCCGCGGCCCACTCTCCCGGATCTTTGTATTTCTCAGAGGAGGCGACCACTTTAATAATTAGACCCGCAGTTTCGGCAATTTCTATTCCCCGCCGGGCAGCGGCATCTCCGGCAAAGTCAGTGTCTAAAGCCATCACCACCGTATCGGTAATCCGCCGCAACAGCTCTACTTGACGACTAGTCAGGGCTGTCCCGCTGGCGGCTACTATGTTTTTAACTCCTGCCTGCCAACTGGGTAAAACGTCCATTTGACCTTCAACCAGAACCGCAAATCCGGCTGACTTAATCTCGCTTCTGGCTTTGTCCAGTCCATAAAGTATTTCACTCTTGTGGAATATTTCACCATCGGGGGAATTGACATATTTCCCTCCCATTTCTTTAGACCAGGGCAGTTGCCGGCCAGTGAAACCGACGACCTGGCTACGGTGGTTAATAATGGGAAACATTAACCGGTCCCGAAACCGATCATATCCTTTACCGGGAATCGCCAGTCCGGCTCTTTCCACATCCGAGGTGGAAAACTTTTTCTTACCCGTCAGAAACTTTGTCAACACATCCCATTTAGCCGGAGCGTAACCCAGTTTAAATTTGGCCAAAGTTTCATCAGTTACACCCCGGCCTTTAATGTAGGCCAGGGCCGGTTTGCCTAAGCGGTGCTTGGTTAACACGAAGTGGTAGACATCTCCGGCCATAGTGTTTAATTGAATTTGTTTTTCCTTTAATTCCTCTGTTTGGCTGGGGCGATAACTAACTAAAGTGATTCCCGCCCGCTTGGCCAGGTTTTGCAAAGCCTCACCGAATTCCATACCCTCAATAGCCTGTAAAAAAGCATAGGTGTCCCCCCCTTGGCCACAACCGAAACACTTATATATTTGGAGTTCCGGATTAACCATAAAGGAGGGCGTCTTTTCTCCGTGGAAAGGACACAAGCCTTTGAAGTTTCTGCCGGCCCGCTTCAGGGGAACGTACTCTTTAATCAGCTCCACAATATCAATTTTGTTTTTAATTTCTTCTACTTGGTCCACACATACTCCTTGTCGCGGTCAATTGTATCAGACGTAACTTCCTTACCATTTACCACTAACTTATATGGGAAACTTTCTATGCCGGGCTGCTTTCTAACTATTAATCTTTCCCCTAGTCGTCGTCCATATGAGTATTGCACCTCAACTGTCAACTGACCACCAGCCGGAACCGGGACCCAGAAACCAATTATTTTAAATGGTGGGCGGTTTTCAGTTTGAAACCTATCTTCCTGTACACCAACCTGATTGTCTAATGTCTTCTCCGCTAAAAGTTGGTCCCCCACTTTGACTGACTGAATTTGGGCCGGGGCTGGAATAATAATCCTTAAATAGTCGAGGTAGTTGCCTCCCCAGAACAACGGTGGTTTAGGATTAGTGAAAGGATTTTCGTTGCGAAAATTAAGAGTGAGCTTGGTTTGGAAGTCGGTTATCTCTTGGGTTACTTGGCGACTGATACAACAATTGGCCTTGTTGGCCCCAAGGTTAGTCTCTACGACGTAGAGATAATCAGCAGTTGGATTTCCCAATCCTCCGTCCCAATGCCGACCACCGACTACTTGCTGTAAAGCAGGCTCCTTAAACCACATAATAATTTCACCCCCTTTAAGCTGCTGCCAGATAACTTTAGCCATGCCCAATTTTTCCTGAGCAGAGCTAATGATGATACGTCGCATTAAGGCGTTGCCCACTGCTCCTAAAAAATCCCGTTTTTGGGTTGATCCGGGGAAAAAACCTACCTCGGCATACTTTTGAGCCAGGTCGTAAAAGGTTTTGGCCGACACTTTCTCAGAGTAGTCTACCGGATCTATTTCTCCTAACACTCCTAATAGTGAATTAACCAACGATAAGTTGACCGCTATTATCCCATCTGCCGGTTCTTTACCTTGGTCAAAAAACCAAGCCATTTGAGGAGCCGCCACCGTAAAATCAGGATCCCAATTAGAGTCGCGCAGTTTCCACCACCCCTGACCAAAAGCTTGCTGAATAGGCGCCGGCGGGTCTACGTGTCCCACAATCTGTCCATCTGGAACATAAATATCCTGAACTGAAAACTCAGCTAGGCCAGAGGGAGCTAATTTAATTTTGGCATAACTGCCCATAAATCCCCCGCTGGGACGGATTTCCCGATTATTTTGCAACACTACCAAATAAGTTTGGTGATCCAACAACCTCTCAAGTTGATCTACAAAAGGCAATCCGTTACCACACCACTTCACAATCTGCATATCTCTGCTTTGAAGATTTAGGGTGTTGGCCAGAAATTTTTGGCCAAATTGAAATGCTCCCCAGGCGCAACTGCCCACCGTCCCGACCATTACGAAAATAATTACCCCAATACCCAGTAGCAATTTTTTCATTCCCCAATTATATCCGCTACGGACCTAGTAGGCCTTTGTTCCCAATTTTAGGCACTGCTGGTAACACTGGCCTTGGCTACTTCCGCAGCTTTTGACACAATTTGCTTTATTTATTTGAGCCATTGGATTAACCGCTACCAGTACCGCCGAAGCAATTATTCCCAATATAGCTAACAATAGGGGCAGCGATAATAATGCCTTCACCCATTTGGGCCAGGCCATCCAGATGAACATAAAAATTAAGCCCAAAGGGTAAACAAAAACCAAAGTTAATATCACAATTAAGGTCTTGGTATCCAGAGACGAACCTGAATTTGATTTTGTGGCCACTGACTCCAGTCTATAATCAGTTGTCCAATTTGTAAACTGTACTGTTTCGGTCGTGGTAAACTACTTTTCCTGGAACGGAAACGGAACTGTTGTGATCGATAACATAGTCTGTACCGGCGGGGATATTGGGTAACGGATCGCTAACTAATTTGTCAACCAGTGGTGGGATAAAGCCGGAGTAACCGTTGACCAACATTTTACCGTGGTACAGACTGAAGTACATTCTTTCTACTTCAAAGGCTTCGTGGGGAATATTAAATACCGGCAACTCTAAGACTACCCGGCCAGGTTGATCTTTCAACCAAAGATAAACAGCAGGAATCTGTAGCGGTAATGGGCGAGTATAGGACAGCCGGGTCCCCCCCGCCACCGCCACTACCGCTGCCATCGCTAACCCCCACCGGTACCAGTTAGAGTCAGATTGCTTCCGCCCAGCCAGCCCAGCCGCAATCAATCCGGAAGCGGCCCAGATTGATACCCACAACCAGCGCGACGGCACTCGAAAAGCTTTCCATCCCGGCACCACGTAATACGCCACTGCGTATGGCAGGGGTATTGGCCGGCCAAAAACCCTAACTGTTCGGTCCTGCCATTTAAACACCGGTCCCAGAGCCATAACCAAACCCAAAACCCCCGTCAGTGCCAGAAATTTTACCCTCCGGCTGGACCAGTCCAACTTGAACAAAGCCAATATCAACAGCACAAACAACCCGGGGCTGAAAAACCTACCTGATAGCTCGTCCAGACTCAGCGAAATGTGGGCGGCTTCACGAATATCGCGCACAAAGTTAAATTCCCGCGAGACGCCCAGGTAGGCCCCCGCCGCAGGCCACCATACTGCCGCCGCCAGGAGAGCAGCTAGCACCCAGTGGCGGGAAAACTTGGGTCGAAAAACCAGAATCCAGAGACAAAGGGCCGCTGCGGCGAAATACACCGGCAACGGACTCTCGTAAAACTGCAAACCTAAAAGCACCGCCCCCAAATACAACCTGCGCCATTTCCCCCCTAGTCCAGAAATGATCAACCAGCTTGCCAGTAGCCAGTACTGCATGTTCCACATCTGTAAATGCACCTTATATTCCCACCTGAACTGCGCCAAGCCCAGAGCGATGGCAGCCACAGCTGCGGCCCAATTGTTTTTAAACCATTTTTTCCACCACAAATACACTACCAGCATCGTCGCCAGCTGGCCGTAGACTAACGAGGTGGCGAACTGTCCTCCAGAAACAAGGGCCGACAGTTTGTGCATGTCTGAATACGCTAAAACATTTTTATAAGGGTAAAAATTGTTGCCGGCAAACGACCAGATAGGCTGGTGCATAATCCAGGCAATTAACCCGCTGTCACTACTGACAGCGGGGACCAGATTAGAGTCTGTTACCATCGGCCAAACGCTGTACAGACCAATCCCCAGAACCACAGCTAGCGGGATCAACTCTTTCTTAAACTCCATATGCTCACTAAAAGTATATACACCACAAACAGTTTGGGATGATAGTTCAGCTGGGTCAGCACTGCCAGACCGCTTACAAAAGTCGCTATCTCTGCCCACCTGGGCCATACCCGAAAGACAGCCAAAATGGCCGGAATAACTGCCGGGTAGACATACCGCAAATCTGACAGGGTATTTTCCGGCCAAGAGGGCAGAATCAAATACACTCCGAAATTAGCGGCCGCAAGCCACATCAATCGACTGACTTGGGGTTTGATAGTGGCCAGAATCGCTATTGGCCAGATTAAGAACTCGGATATCAGAGAAACTAAGAAATGGACCGGCTGTCTGACTACCGTCATCCAAGCGGGCCAGTTCAGTAGTTTAAACTGCGGGTCCCCAGGCCAAATACCGACAGTTGCTGGATATACCGGATTTCCCATCCACATCCAGTTGCGCACATACCAAAACCCTCCCCCCACTAACCAGCCCAAAATTAAATTTAAACTAATTTCCCGGCTATAAAACAGCCACAAAACAGCTGCATACAATAACCCCGAATATTTTGTCCCTGATAACAGACCCAATAAGAGTCCAACGGCCGGATGCCTTTTAACCAGAGCCAGCCAACTGCCCAACCAAAATACCGCCAGCCAAATATCCACTGTTTGAGTAGAGATTAATCTCACCACTGAGGGCAGTAGAACAATTGCGGCCGCAAACACTGTTCCGCCCAGTTTACGACACAGTAAGAATAAGATTATCCACCCCACCATATTAAACAAATTTGCAGGTAGTCCTACTTTTAGCATTCCCGCTAAAAGCGTTTCAGCAGTTGCTGGATAATAAAAATATGACGGTGAAAATAACTGCGGACCAAAGATTTTTCCCCGAATTATTAGCTCGGAAATCGGTAAATGATAGGCTAGACTATCCCCTTCCCACGGAAGAGTAGTTAGGCCTATATAAGTAAAATAAATCAAAACAAACCCAACGAGAATAAGAGCAAGCCTAGGAAGCATTACCACTCCTTTGAGTACATTGTGTCACCGCAAGAAGTAAGGCTCTATCCGACCGAAGCTTTCCCATATTATTTTTTCCGCATACAATATTTTTGGCGGAGAGGGCGGGATTCGAACCCGCGGTGAGGTTGCCCCCACACATCATCTCCAATGATGCGCACTAGTCCGCTATGCGACCTCTCCAACTGGCTCATTTTATCACCCTTCTGGCCGTAACTCCTGCATTTCTAAAAGGGAGTTAATGGTCACTACTTGAGGATGGTCTTCTCCGTCCTTCACAAACCAGTGACCCACCTGCCTGACGACGTGATATATCTTGGCAAATTCAGCCCCGATTGCCGGCTCTACATCTGATTCCCAACTGTCACCTACAACGGCTGTCCTGTCTTTGCGAAAACCATAATAGTGAGCTGCTTTAGTCCACCAGTATTCATCTTTGGCTTCGTTAGGGGGGACTACCACTGACTGGTGATAAACCATGTATTGATCAAACCGAGTCCAATGTCTTTTTTTCCTGTCCCATTTTTCGAAAGCATTGGTGACCACCCCCATCTTAATCCCCTGTTTTCTGAAATTATCCAAGGTCGTGACAGCGTCCGGGTACAAGGCAATGGGCTGGATATATGTCCGCCACAAGGCAATCTCGACATCTTGTGCTAATTTTTTGTTTAATCCATAAGTCTCAGTGAGTTTTTGACAGGTCAGACCAATTAATCCGTGCGGATTAACGTGATATGCTCCATAAGCTTCCCTCCAGAAATTCCTGAACTTCTGTTCTACTTCAGCCGGATCAAGTTCCAAGTGATCGGCAATCAGTCTTTGGGCTTCTTGATGACAGTCGTTAAACACTTGTTGAGTTTGGCCTAACGTCTCATCCCAATCAAACATAAAATTTTCAACTTCCATGGCGGCTATTCTATCATCGCCGCAGCTTGAGTTAGCAACTGACGGTCGTTTTTGAGAGTCAGTAGTTGTTGGGCCTCACTTGGAGTTACCCATTTGGTTTCAGCCGTTTCCCAACCGTACCCTCCGGGGACATCCTTGACATACTCCATCACAAAGTAGGTGATGAATTTCATCACTTTCTCTTTCTGAGAATTAGTGAAAAATATTTTTAAGGTAGGAAGTTTGGTTATAATCTTGGCCTCTACTCCTCCTTCTTCAGCTACTTCTCTCAGAGCAGCCTGTTGTAATTGGTCTGGACCGGCTTTTACTTGCCCACTAGATATTGGTCCCGGGTCCTTGCCTTCGTTTATGTCATCCAGCCAGCCCTTAGGGAAGCTCCAGCCTAAATTTCCTCTGTATCCAGCATTACCGGTTGGCCTGCGAATCAACCACAGAACCTGATCATCTTTCTTTTGAAACACTAACCCGCCGGCACTGAATTCTCTGTTCATAGCTGGTGCCCTCAGCAGGAATCGAACCTGCATCAAAGGATCCGGAATCCTTCGTTCTATCCGTTGAACTATGAGGGCCTGGCGGAGGAGGTGGGGCTCGAACCCACAAGTCCGTTAGGACAACGCTTTTCGAGAGCGTCCGGTTACCAATTCCCTGCACTCCTCCATAAATAAACGGTATCTTTTAAGATGCTTCTCGTTTACTGGTTTTATTATCTCAAAAAATAACTTCACTTTGTCGGTTCTCCGAATCATCACATTATTATTAGTACTTAGTGTTGATGGCAACCCCAGTCTCACTAAGCCAGATCTAATATCCATTCTTAGTTTTTCAGAATATGTTGTAAGGGCCAGTCCCAAACTTGCGTACTTTCTCCCTTTATATGAATGCTTATCTAAAAAGATGCATCCATCAGTATCAAAAAACCCTCTTAAGCAAGAAAGCAAATAGTCATTGTTTCCTCGTATCCAGTCAGGAATCCTGTGTGATTGTTTAACTTTATTACCGACTGGTATACCCATTCTCGCCAGATATTCAACAACAGACCGGGAAGAAAGGTAAATATCAATTGTACTTGGATGAAAATGTTTTACGCTTATTCTAAAACCAAGAACTCTTTCCATCAGACTTCTCACGTGGACTGAGTATTTTGAGTCGCTAGCTGACCCAAGGGTTACTTTAACTTGATATTTTGACATTCCCCCGTCCCCAATTAAAATTCCAAACAGCTCAGCGAGGTCCTCAGACTGAATTGGTTCTGCGAAAGGTTTCTTCAGCTTAAATCCAGAGTTGAGCCTACTGTGAGTCTCTAATGAATTAATTCCGCCCCTTCTTCTCCCTTTGCTTGTACCTGGTCTGCCATATAAACTGTTTCTAATAATCCCCCCCTTTCTCCCAGCTTCAGATTTAACTTTATATACTGAAACGGTCTTGGCCGTCCGAGGGAGCTCAAGACTAGATTTATCAAAAATAAGTTTTGCTGCCAAGTCTGGAAATCCGTATTTTCCTCTTTTCCAATCTGAAAAGGTTCTCCTGTGTATTCCAAGAACATCTGCAGCTTCAACCGATGTTAACCCCAGAATACTTTCAAACTTTTTAAAGTACTGGGCAGCAACTTCATTTTCCAAATAAACTCGGTCCACACTTCAATTGTATCAGGTAAACCGCTCTCGCACCTCTCCCGAGTGCGCCCAGTAGGAATTGAACCTACATCAGAAGATCCGCAATCTCCCGTTCTATCCGTTGAACTATGGGCGCAATACTGTCAATTTTACCACCCACACCCTATCGGCTAGCTTCCAAAGGGAATTTCTCAGCCACCCACCGGCCTGCCCGATCAATGGCCGTCTCGGCTGGTTTTTCCATAACCAGGTATTTTTCTAACACTTGCCCTACCTGCTGCTCGTCAGTATTTCCCAATAATAAATGCAATCTTCGGGTGACCGATAAAGGGGTCGCTATGGTCAGAATTTTCTGGCCCCATTTGTCTTCCATCCACCACTGATTTAAATCCTCCCAGCGAAACAGCTGGCTGTGGACCCGGACTCCGCGGCTAGTAATGCTGTATTCGACTTCCTCGGGGGGCACCGTAGACCAGATGTAATAGGCAAAAATCAGTGAGGCGATCACGGCAATTAACATCCACTCCCGGGCAAAGGCCATGAGAATGCTCACCAAGACGGCAATGACAATGATGGTAGTAAAGAATTGCCGGTCCCGCACTTTAAATGGTCGGGCCGGGGCCATCCATTTCAGCAGAGTTTGTTCGGCCAAGGTAGGGCTGGAAGCAACAGAAACATCGGGCTGGTCGTCCATGCATCCAATATATCATTTTTGCGGAGGAAGAGGGATTCGAACCCACATGTCCTTGCGGACCCCAGTTTTCAAGACTGGTGAGCCACCATTGCTCAATTCCTCCAACTAGCTTTGAATTATACATTAGCTACTCCGCTCCCTGCTGGCTGTTATTCATAACTTTCCAGGAGATCCCTTGCAAATAAAACCCGAAAGGCGTACGCTATTCATAGTGTCCGAGGGGTATCCGAGAAATCCAAATTGCGCGTGTAAGATTTGTGGAGTAGGTATCTACAGAAGGCCCTCTGTAGTAAAAATGAATAACGGCCACGTTTTCTGCAGTATTAAGTGTTATTCAGTCTCGAATAGGAAAGAGTCCCCTTGTGTGGTATGCCATCGGCCAATCATGGCTCACTTTAACAAAAAGACGTGCTCTAGAAGATGTGCCAACATGCATCGAGCCGGAATCAAGTATAAACTGGGCAGCCCTAGAAGCAAAGTTAGCACCTATATAGCATTGAAAAAGAAATTGATTGAAACAAAGGGCAATAAGTGTGAGAAGTGTGGCTATACCAAAGTCGAAATTTTACAAGTTCACCATAAAGACAGAGACAGATCGAACAATAACCTTGAAAACCTAGAGCTGATCTGCCCAAACTGCCATTACGAAGAACATTACTTACAACGTAGCTTGTTTAGGCAGGTGCAGGTAGGACAAATCTGAATTACATGTTTTCTTGGCGGAGGATGTGGGAGTCGAACCCACCGACGAATTTCTCCGTCATGGTTTAGCAAACCATTGCCTTAGCCGCTCGGCATATCCTCCAAGACAGTCCAATTATACCCTCAAAAGCTGGTTTGAGCGTGAATTTGTTATAATCCCCCCACATGGCTACTCAGTTGGAGTTCTTCGCCGAAATTTCCAAAGGGCCTCAGACGCGGCGATTGGAGTTGTCCTCAGGTAGCGGCGAATGGGGTATTCCCCAAGAGACACCTGTCGACGAGACCAAAAGACGGGCCGGGTTAAGAAGAGAGGCTCACGAACGACTAGCTTATTTGCAAAGATCGTCAGTTGATGATCGGGCCCAAATATATCAGCACATACTCGGTCCATATGGGTATTCTGAAACAGAAATTGCTGAATTGTCGAACCTGCAATCATGCGCCTTAGCACTAACTCATCTAAACCAAGATTGGTTACTGGAAGAATTTATCTCCCCGGACGGGTCCCCCAGCCCGTTTGCTGATCAGTATTACCCTCAGGTTGATCCAGAACAATACCAATACTTTGGTTTAAGAGGAGGAGAAGCTAAAAAGATGTT
>JAUSIY010000024.1 GCA_030647735.1 bacterium | reverse complement strand
CATCTTTCAAACTGGGGCCTAATTTACTGCTGGGTTGAGCCGGAACGGGATTCAAGTAATAGCCGGCTTCCTGCACAATCAGCGGACCAAACATATATCCTCCCCCGCCAAAAGCCAGCAGCATGAGAATTAATCCGAAATTGCGCAAGGACCAGGCCACAGCTTTTAGTTTCTTCACCAACCCACTGACGTTCAATTCCCCGCTTTTAGATTTACCTTTTTGGTATAAGACCCCTGATCTCACTCTTTAATCTTAACTCCAAAACTTCCTGGCTGCTCTGCGCATTCTCCAACCAGTGGTGCCGATTCCAGCCAGACCCATTCCCATTAGCCATAGCGGGGCTCCGGTTTTAGGAGCTACAGGAGTGACAGCTGCTAAGACCTGGGGGGTTGGGGTCGGGTAAGGTGTAGGTGTAGGTGTGGGTGTCGGATATGGCGTCGGGGTGGGAGTAGGAGTAGCAGTAGGTGTTGGTGTGGGCGTAGCTACACCTTGGACTCTGGCTCTGAAAATTACTTCCTCAATAAAGTCCCAACAGCCATCAACTATTCCCTGATCGCCAATTTGAATTCCTATTGAGCCGGTTACTCCATCAGGTAAAGTACTGTTATTGAAAGCCGGACCGCCAAAGTGAGGAAAACCACTGAGTTTGGTTGAACCCGGAACATATTCCAGTTTTGAAGCCTGGGTCAAACCTACATTCACTCCGCCGGTCACCCGATCAGCATTGTCAGCATCGGCAAAGCCGGTGAGAGGAAAATTGGTCGCCTGACTGGTTGACCAATTCTCTACTCCCACTTTGACGTTTTGCGCCACTGACCCCCGCACAGTGTTATGCACGTAAATCCGAAACTCAATTTCTTCTCCCGGAACTACACCGGAAATACTGTTCACAAAACTGCCACTAAGCTTGCGCACCATGAAGGTAGGTTTGTCCTGAGCGTGGTCATTGAACTTAGGAGCTGGTTGAGGCACAACTTCCACGTCAAAGTAATAAGCTCGGGCATCGTTGGCCGAGGTAGGGTTATCCTGAGTGTGTAGACCTTCAAACAGGGGGCTCTCGTTGTGAGAGTTATCGCTCACATCCTGAGGCGTTCCTCCTGTTTTGGCAAATTTGGTAGAACCGGAGATATATCTAACCGAGTAGCCACCGGGTAAAGAGTAAGTCACCTGTTCCCCAATTTTGGGCTGACTGTCAGCCTGAACCCAAGCAATTATTCCTTGTTTAGAATATGAAGCATACCAATACATGTCGTCGATTACGCTGCCTGCAGCCGGATTATCTACAGCAATTCTGATTCTGGCTTTGTCCCCTACACCCAGATTAACTGAAGGTCCGTAGTTACTATCGTTGACGTTTTTAACCCCAATAACAAAGTGCACCTGCCCCGTGGCTGCAGCCTGAGCTGACTGGGGTTGGTGCCACAGACCAAAGGACAGCAATAGACTGGAGCTGACCAAAGCTCCGATGGTTAATATAGAAAATAATTTGGTGAAAATTTTAGGCATATTTAATAGTCAGTTAACTTATCGTCCATTTCTTCATTAGACTCCTCACTATTCTCTCCCCCTTCAGGAGGAGCTTCTATTGCTGGTTTGGGCTGGCCGTTTTCATCTAACTGATGTTCAGCTGGATTACCTTTGCTTGGAGTTGGTATGGGCGTCTCTTCAGGAATATCAGGTGTCTCAAAAAATTCAGGAGTACTTTGAGGGGCTTCGGGAGGGCTCTGGAAAACCTGTCCTCCACCTTGTTCAGCTTCTGCTTGTTCCTGCTCAGATTGAGAGAGATCACAGAAGGGACCCACTATTGATCCCCAACCCGGACCAAAAATATCAATGCCAACCGGAACCGCTCCCAGCACCCCAGGCTGAGACCATAAATCAGCAATCCTCATGTAAAGGTATTTGTCACCCAATTTCACTTCTAGAACCGGCACATCAAGATCGCTGAAATTCAACTGGTCCTCAGAAATCCTGAAGACTACAGCCAATTCAGCCTCGTTGGACAGATGTAAAATTCCTGCCGCATCCCGGAATTCCTTGCTCCTATTAATCCCTGGTTCATAGCGGGAACAAATCACGGTTTCATCCTGCGATCTGCGGGTGGAATTTCCTTCAGGAAAGGTATTCCTGGTTGCCAAAACTTCTGAGTCTCTGTATCCATTTAATCCTACTAGCCTCCGCAATTGATCATAAACTTGAGGTTGTGAATAGTTAGTCAAATTAGCACTAATATCGCCAGCCTGATCCCATAATAGCTGGGCCAGATCTTTAGCTTTAGTCATGCCCACCCAACCACCTCTGCCGTCAGCAATTGCTTCAGTCAAAGATGAAGTGGTCCACGATTTAGTTTCCCCTAAAAGGACCTCGTCAAGGTAAGTCTAAGTTCTGATATCTTCCGGAGCAGCCTGACCGGATTCACTTAAGAGGTTTAATTCTGCGTACCAGTCGGCCATTGTTTGCCTAGACAAGGCTTCAGGACCGGGAAGGCTCTTGTCCGCATCCCATGAGGTTGGCAGAATATTTTTCACCAGTTCAGCCAAGGATTCGGGTGAAAAATCTTGCCCATTACCAATTAATTCGGATCCGGCAACCACACCCGGGGTTTCATTAGGTGTTCTGGTCCCATTTTTATCAAATCCTCCACAGGCCGCTAAAATTGTGGTGACGAACAGCAACCTAAGGGAAGGATGAACGTAATGGTCTACTAATCTATAAATATCAACACTCATAAAAAACCACCTTGGCAGGTGGCAGAAGCTCATTATATCGTACCTAGTTTGTATGTCAACCAAGTCAGATTTAGGACTAAGTTCTCATCTATAACGGGAAACGGTGAGCCTGCCCTACGCACCGTTCCCCATTGTAAACGACAACTGGTTTTTTGATCCTGAACTTAGCCAATAATGGCTCTTATAAGTCAATTTTTTTGATTGACAAGATGAGTTTTAAAGTGCTATCACACTAGTAAGTGAGTTGACCCTTTCTGTCCGGGTCAATAAGCGGTAAAAGGAGCATTGCTACTCGTGGTCCTCAATCCAGCGATGGCGATGCTCTTTTTTTATTGCTTAGGGAATTTTACTTTCCCCCACTCATCTGAACTAACCCCTGGTTCAATTCAGTCATTCTCAGAAGCTGTCTCTTCATCCACTCTGTGCCTCCCGGGGCAGTCACTCGGCCTCGGCGGGCAGGCTTGTTTTGGCTAATTCTTTGGAGCAGTTGTTTCATTGCTACTTGGGTCCTCCATTTGTTTATATCATCTCTTGTCAAGACATGCAACCCTATAGTCAACCCTGTGTAAAATAGTGCTAGGCTTATAGCAAGCTGTTTGAACTTAAAACAGCCATAAAATATCCTTTATATAGTATGTTGTGGATAAGTTGTGACTAACCCAGAAGTTTCTTAATTGCAGCTGAAACAGACTTACCTGACTCGGCCGAAGCCACTTTATATCCTAGTTTTTTAGCTTCCTTTACCCGTTTATCCAATCCCGACACCTTGCGCACTTCACCCAATAGGCCTACTTCCCCCACCGCTGCTACTTCCGAGTCCAGGCTCTTATTCAGAAATGAAGAAGCAATTGCCAGACAGACGGCTAAATCAGCCCCTCTGTCGGCTAGCTTCACTCCCCCAGTGACATTGATATACACATCCTGGTCAGATAGTGCTAGTCCAGCTCTCTGGGACAGCACGGCAACCAGCATTTGGATCCGGGCGTAATCGATACCGGTAGCTATCCTTCTGGGAATAGCCAGTTGACTAGGACTGACCAAAGCTTGGATCTCCACTAAAAAGGGGCGGGTACCTTCCATGATTACCGAGACCACACTTCCGGGTACATTCTTTACTCTCTGGGCTAAAAGGATCTGAGAGGGGTTACCTACCCCCACTAACCCTTCGCCTTTCATTTCAAACACTCCCATTTCATCCGTTGGTCCAAATCTATTTTTAACCGCCCGGATTAACCGCAGGGTGGAGCTGCGCTCCCCCTCAAACCACAGAACAGTATCAACTACATGCATTAGTACGGCTGGGCCGGCAATTGATCCCTCCTTGGTCACATGTCCCACCATAAATACAGGTATTCCCAGACTCTTTGCACAACGCACTATCCGTTGGGCACACTCTCTTACTTGACCGACAGATGCAGCCGTGCCGGTTAAATCTGAAGTTTGTAAAGTCTGAATAGAGTCAACGATGACCATGACTGGCTTTACCTCTTCAATTTTGGCCACAATATCATCTGCGTCGGTTGACTCTAATAATAAGAACGCGTCTCGCACTTTACCTTCTAACCGACCTACTCGCAAGGCTACCTGACTTGCTGATTCTTCTCCACATACATATAAGATTTGCCCTGAAGTCTTTAGGGCTACCTGAGTTAAGAGAGTTGATTTACCAATGCCGGGTTCGCCGGCAACTAGAACTACCATGCCGGGGACTAATCCCCCACCTAATACATTATCTAACTCTGTTTCTCCAGTTTTGAGTCTGTGTTTCTGATCCGCTTTAACTTCAGATAACTTATAGACTTTCCCAGGTCGCACTTGAGTAGACCTAGTTGCTTCCATCCCCAAAGTTGTTTCCACCAAACTATTCCATGTCCCACAACTGGGACATTTGCCAGCCCACTGACTCTGACTATACCCGCACTGCTGACAAACAAACTGACTTCTGGCTCTGGCCACACTTACTACTTATATCCTACCGGTTTCTCTGTCAAGACCATCCCTAGCGATAATCTGCGTTTGTCCATATCTACTGACTCCACAAACACTTCTACTTCTTGGCCTTCTGCAAAATTCATTTCCGGAGGCATCTTAGAGGCATGAATTAATCCTTCAATGCCTTTCTCCATATGAACAATTACTCCATAAGGCATAACTTTAACTACCTGACCATGGTGTTTGCTGTCCACAGTATATTTTTTGCTCATTTCCAACCAAGGATCATCAGTTAACTGTTTGATAGATAGGGCCAACTTACCGCTATCCTCATCAGTACCAATAACTTTCACCTGGACTTCATTGCCTTCTTTTAGCACCTTGCTTACGTCTTCTATTTTTTCCCAAGAGATCTCAGAAATATGGACTAGGCCTTCCAATGTCTCAGCTGTTTTACCCTTACCTACCTGAACCTCTATGAAAGCCCCAAAAGGCACTATGCCGACAACCTTGCCGGAGTAGATTGCTCCCTGTTCTACTTTCTCCAATAGTTTTTTCCGACTAGCCATGTCCTCTGCTTCAGATACGGCTTTTTCAGACAACACGAGGCGATTTTGCTCCCGATCAACTTCAATTACCTTGACCTGAACAGGTTTATTAACTAAGGTCTCGGGCTGACCAACTACTTCTTTGGATAACTGTGAAGCGGGAATAAATCCATATACCCCTTCTACCTCAGCAACCAGCCCCCCCTTATTAACTTCCTTGCCCCGCACAGTCAAAGTGGAATTTTGGGAAAACGCATCTTCAAAAACTTTCCACCGACTGTCGGCGGCTGCTCTTTTAAGAGATAGAATTACCTGACCGGAGTCATTTTCGGGGCTGGTAACATATGCAGTTATCTCATCTCCCACTTTCAAGGTTTTGACAAAATCCCTCGCAGCTTCATATTCCCGATCAGCAACAATCCCTTCGGCCTTACCACCCACATCGACATACACAGATCTGCCCGTCATTTCAGTGACCCTACCAGTGACCGTATTTCCCCGCCGAAAAGTTTTAATGGCATTTGCAGATTGGGCCAGAAGCTCCTCCATGGTGGAGGGAGACCCACTCTTACTGTGGGTTTTGTAGACTAAAGTTTTTGCTGATTTGGCCAATTTTCATTTCCGCCTTTCTGATTAGATGTGCAAATTATATCACTATAACGATCCTAAATCATGTTCGCCTGTTTAGCCACAAATCTGAGAGGCCAGTCAACCGCCTGTGACAGGCCTATGCGAGGAGTTATTTCAATATCAAAGTCATGCGATCCTTCACAAATAGTAATCGGGCCAGAAGTTATATCCAGCCCATTGTGCTCGCCGTTGAACCCAAACAATTTAGAGATTCTTCCCGGACCAAAGGTATCATTAATACCCTGAATTAACACACACCCTGCTTTGCCAACGGGTTCAGTAATAACATTGAAACACCAATGCATGCCGTAAGCCAAAAAAACATAAGCAATACCCGGAGGTCCAAAAAAAATCTTTTTGCGCTCAGTTAGTCGGCCAAAAGCATGACAAGCCGGATCATCATCGCCCAAGTAAGCCTCTACTTCAGTAATTGTTCCCTGCTTGTCACCGAAAACCAGTACTTTTCCTAATAAATTCCGGGCTACATCTACCGTATCTTGTGCATAAAACTTTCGATTAAGTATCTTCATTTACCCTAACTCATTGTACCACAGAATTTGGCACATGTTGGGCAAAAAATTGCACGTTTCTGGCAACTACAGTGTCCCACGATCCTTTTAAATTATGATCCGCTCCGGGATAAACAAAGTAATCAATATCCTTGTCCTGCTTTTTAAGTTGCTCTACCAGTTCATCACTCCACTTTTGTGGAACAGCGTCATCCACAGTTCCCTGATGCAATTGCATTGGAGATACAATTAAATCCAAATATCTGGTCAGATCATAGTTAAACACATCATAATCTTTTTCAAATTCGGCTAATCGTTTACGAATGGCTTTCCCTTTATCATCTGCTTCATCTGTGTAATACAAAATGGAATATGGAAATGGTTTTGACACCGGCGCCCACAAGACTGTCGGAATAGGTTGACCGGAGACTTCTAAAACAGTTAGTGCAATCTGTCCGCCATTACTATGACCCCAAATTCCTGCCTGCCCATTGCTTAGTGACCAATTTCTAATAGCAGATAGTAAGTTTAACGCTGTGACATAGGTTTCAAATCTAGCTTCAAAAATATCTATGGCAGGATTATCGGACCCTCCATAGCCTAAAAAGTCCGGGGCCAAGGAAATATATCCATTCCGGGCAAATACTTCCGCACTTTTGCTAGTACCAACTCCCGGCTTATAAATTTCAATATCTACATAGCCCCGAAATTGAACAATCACTGGGCATTTATCTTCCAAACATTCGTTGGGAACATGAGCTAAACCGGTTATTTTTTTGCCGTCACTATCAAAGTGGAAATTAAATACAGTGTAGGCCGATTCGGTAGCTATTAGGTCGTCTAAAAATACTTGTGACTTATATTCGCGAAGACTGAGGTTATTAGTAGTGTATTTTTCCAATGGCTTAGGAGTAGAGCCCGATATCAGTGAAGCGACCTCACTGGTTTTATGCTGACCTGCCAGTAACCAAACCCCAGCGGCAGATAAAACTGCGACCAAAAAAAATACTAGGACCCACCACCACTTCATACTCCCATTATACTCACCAAAAAAGCGCAGTATTCTCGGCCATGACCTATCTTCACGGAACCTTGCGGCTCAGCTATTGTCGGCGCTGGCGCGTTTTACGGTCCTGTTCGGAATGGAAAGGAGTAGTTCCACGCCGCTCTGATGACCGAGAACACTGCGCTCTTTGATTGCGCTCTGAAAAATGAAGAGAAAGGAAAAAGAGGTGCGTATTTTATCAATCGACTTATTAGTACCAGTAAGCTAAATGCGTTACCGCACTTACACTGCTGGCCTATCAACCCTGTATTCTGCAGGGAGTCTCTCGTCTGATATTGCTATCAAACATGGGTTTCTTATCTTGGGTAGGGCTTCCCACTTAGATGCTTTCAGCGGTTATCCTCTAGCAACATAGCTACCCGGCGTTGCAGCTGACGCTACAACCGGCACACCAGAGGTTGCTCCAATTCGGTCCTCTCGTACTAGAATCAGTCCCCCTCAAAAACCCCGCGCCCCTACTGGATAGAGACCGAGCTGTCTTACGACGCTCTGAACCCAGCTCGCGTACCGCTTTAACCGGCGAACAGACGGACCCTTGGAAGGTACTGCCCCTCCAGGATGCGGTGAGCCGACATCGCTGTCTTAATACTTCAGTTACCTGAAGCGCTGACTATACCTTCACCCCAAATTATTTGGGGGCTGACGTCTTACCTCAACAAATGTCGAAGTCCGTGGTCTTGAAACCACAAGTCGATACGGGGTCAATCCCAAGTTATGGGACGACTTCCCTCGGTGTTGTCCTGGAAGTGTTCGATTCTTTCAGGATTCCTCCGATATGAGTCAGAAA
>JAUSIY010000023.1 GCA_030647735.1 bacterium | reverse complement strand
ACTATTTTTACCCAGATTTACCTAAAGGATATCAGATATCCCAGTACGACCAGCCGTTTTGCCACGACGGGTATTTAGAATTGGCCTCGGGCAAAAAAATCGGCATCACCCGTGTGCATCTGGAAGAAGATACCGGTAAATTGCAGCATCAGGGTAACCAAACCTGGATAGATTTTAACCGCTCCGGAGTGCCCTTGGTGGAAATTGTCACTGAACCTGATTTTGCTGACTCCTCTGAATCTGATGAGTTTCTCAAGGAAATTCAGGCTATTGTGCGCACTTTAGGGATTTCTTCTGCCGATATGGAAAAAGGTTCTATGCGCCTGGAAGCTAACATTTCTCTGCGGCCGGAAGAAACAACTGAACTGCCGGATTACAAAACTGAAATTAAAAACGTTAATTCGTTCCGCTTTGTTAAAAAAGCCATCGATTTTGAAATTATCCGTCAGGCAAAAATTCTCGATGCGGGGGAAAAACCCAAACAGGAAACCCGGGGTTGGTCTGAAGCCAAAGGAGAAACAGTGGCCCAGCGGGGTAAGGAAGCAGCCCATGATTACCGGTACTTTCCAGAGCCCGATATTCCACCCCTGGAATTTACCCCGGACCAAATTGCCCGGTGGAAGGAGCAATTGCCAGAATTACCGGCTCAACTGCGCCAGCAACTAATTGATAAGTACCACTTGCCGCCCGCTCAGGCCACCATCTTAGTCAGTTCAGCGGCCAGGCTGGAGAAATTCTACCAGCTAGTCAAAGACACGGACCCCTTACAGGCAGTAAAAGCTATTATTAATGCCCCGGAAGCCCAGTTAAACGACCTAGTTATGGGCAAAGAGGCAACTGAAACAGATGTGGAAAAGATTACTGAGGTGGCCCAACGGGTGGTGGCTGCTCAGCCTAAGGCCGTAGCAGATCATAAATCGGGCAAATCGCAAGCTCAGTTTTTCTTAATTGGCCAGATAAAGAAAGAGCTGAATAATGCTGACGTGAATTTGGTACGCACGGTGCTTGACAAAATATTGGCAGCAGAGTAAATACGAAACATGCGCATAATGCGGGGAGAACTTGAGGTAGCAGTGGGAACTTATGATGAGTTAAGCAGGGCAGATCAGTATCTTCTGGATCAAGCCAAAGAAGTCAGAGACAAAGCTCACGCACCTTACTCTCATTATAGGGTGGGATCAGCTGTAAGAGAAAAAAGTGGAATAACTGCCACTGGCTGTAATGTCGAAGTATATACCTACACTCAAACCGGTCATGCTGAGACAAATGCCATAGCCAATCTGGTTGCGCAATTGGGGCCGGAGATTGAACTTGTAGCTGTGGCTGTTGTCGGCGGATCAGAGAGTGAATCTATGGCGTGGCCACCAGTGCCAGAGTCAGGGGCGGTAACACTGGAAGAAATGGCTTTTTGCTGTGGGAATTGCTTGGCTACCATCGGAGAGTTTGTCAGCCCCGCCGGAGTAAAATTGATAGATGTTTTCCGGGGCCACATCTGTCAGGTCATGTTTGCTAACGCCTTGCCCGTATCATTTCAAAAGCGGCACTTGATGGGTGAATAACTTCTTGAACTAACCACTAATCAATGAGATGATGGGGTATCTGGAAACTGGGGCTAGTCCCCTGAAACGCAAGGACATATATGGCCAACCCATTTGTTCACCTCCATGTACATAGTGAGTATTCCTTGTTAGACGGACTATCCAAAACAGATAAGCTGATTAGCCGAGCCAAAGAATTGGGTATGCCGGCGGTGGCTTTAACCGACCACGGGGTGATGTATGGAGCAATTGAGTTCTACAAGGGTTGCAAAAAAGCTGAGATTAAACCCCTGGTAGGTATGGAAGGGTACGTGGTGAAAGATCACCTCAAAAAGGAAGGCAAGGCGGAAAACTTTCATCAATTGTTGTTGGCCAAAAACCATCAGGGATACCAGAACCTGATGAAACTGGCCACTCTGGCCCATTTGGATGGGTTTTACTACCGGCCCCGGTTCAGTAAAGAGCTATTGGCCAAATACAGTGAGGGGTTAATCTGTACTTCGGCTTGTCCTAAAGGGGAATTGGGTCAGTTACTCGTAAACGGCAACGACCAGGCGGCTAAAAAACTGATCGAATGGTACCAGGAAATTTTTGGTGAGGACTATTATTTAGAGATTCAAAGACACCAATTTAAAGATTACCTAGCTGTTGCCACAGAGGCCAAAGTTACTCAGAAACTGAAAGATTTACAACTGTCCGAAGACGAGTGGGTGAAAGGGATTATCAAACTCAGCCGGGATATGGGAGTGAAACTGCTAGCCACTAATGACAGCCACTACGTAAATCAGACCGACGCCACTGCCCAGGACGCTTTGGTGTGTATTTCTACCGGAAAAAACGTGGCGGATATCGAGAGATTGCGCTACATTGACGCACCCACTTTTCATCTACGCACTGAGGAGGAAATGAGCCAGATTTTTGCCGATGTCCCCGATGCCCTGACCAATACCGCCGAAGTGGCCGCCAAATGTGATTTGCAGATCGAACTGGGCCAATGGTACTTTCCGCATATTGATCTGCCAGAGGGTAAATCAGCCGGGGAAATCTTGCAGGAGATGGCTCACACTAAATTGAACCAGAGGTATGCCGAAGTCAACGATGAACTCAAAACCCGGCTGGATTTTGAACTGGACATTATTATTTCCAAAGGCTACGCCCCCTACTTTTTAATGATGGCCGATATGGTTAACTGGTGCTCGGATCAGGGCATTATTACCAATACCCGGGGTTCGGCTGCCGGTTCCTTAGTCTCATATGTTACCGGTATCACTACGGTAGATCCCATTAAATATGAATTGCCTTTTGAAAGGTTCTTAAATCCCTTTAGGCCATTGCCTCCGGATATTGATTTAGATATTGCCGATGACCGCCGGGAAGACCTGTTGGCGTACATTGTTTCCAAATACGGCCAGGATAAAGTGGCCCAGATCTGTACTTTCGGACGAATGCTAGCCAGAGCTTCAGTGCGGGACATCGGCCGGGTGCTGGGTCACCCGTACTCATACCCTGACAAAATTGCCAAATTAATTCCGTTAGGCAATCAGGGTTTTCCCATGAGTATTGCCAAAGCCTTAGGAGCATCTCCGGAGCTAAAAATTATGTATGACACCGATCCTTCCGCCAAACATTTGTTGGATCTGGCCCAGGAAATTGAAGGCAATGCCCGGCACATCTCGGTGCATGCGGCCGGAGTGGTAGTCTCACCCACCGCCATGACTGATTTTGCTCCGCTGCAGAACGAACCTAACGGGGACAAGGTAATAACCCAGTACGAATTCCACGCCTGTGAAGACATTGGTCTAGTTAAGTTTGATATTTTAGGGATCCGTAATCTGGCTATTTTAGGCGCGGCCCGGGATTTGGTTGAAGCCGCCCGGGAAGTGAAAATAAATTTGGCCAAATTACCATTGGATGACAAAAAAACATTCAATATGTTGGCCCGGGGGGAAACTATGGGGGTATTTCAGCTTGGCGGATCGGGAATGACCAAGTGGCTGAAAGAACTCAAACCCACCCGACTGGAGGACATCATGATTATGATTGCTCTATTTCGTCCCGGACCTATGGCCAATATTCCCGAGTATATTGCCCGCAAGAACAAAAAATCCACTGTCAAATACATGTTCCCCAAAATGGAGAAGTATCTGGACAAATCTTTTGGCATCCTGGTGTATCAGGAAGATATCATGTTTACGGCCATAGAGATAGCTGGCTATTCCTGGAAAACCGTGGACGCCCTTAGAAAAGCCATCGGCAAGAAGTTACCTAAAGAAATGGCCCAGCAACATGAGATTTTCGTCAAGGGCTGTCAGGAGCACTCCCACCTGTCTAAAGAAGAGGCCGAGCAACTCTGGGAACTGTTCGTACCGTTTCAAGGCTACGGCTTTAATAAAGCCCACGCTGCCTCCTACGGAGTTGTTTCTTATCAGACTGCATATCTTAAGGCCCATTATCCAGTAGAATACATGACTGCTCTTTTGACTGCCGAATCTGGCGATACCGAAAAAGTGGTAGAAGCGATTGAGGAATGCCGGCGGATGAAAATTGTAGTCCTGGCCCCTGATATCAACAAGTCTCAGTCCAGCTTTACAGTAGAGTTGAATGACTCTTCTTTAGACAGCCGGGCCATCAGATTCGGCTTGTCAGCCATCAAAAATGTGGGTGAAGTAGCCATTGAAGTCGTACTCAAAGCCCGAAACAGCGAATTTAAATCCTTTACCGACTTTTGTCTGCGGGTGGATGCCCAGAAAGTGAACAAGAAAGTCTTGGAAAGTCTGATTAAATCCGGGGCCATGGACGGCTTCGGTAAACGCTCAGCCCAGTTAGCAGCTTTAGACCGCATCCGGGAGTTGGGCACCTCAGTGAGCAAATTAAAAAGCATGGGTCAGACGGCCCTGTTTGCACCGGAGGAAAGTGAGCACACTGACCAACTGCCCGATATTGACGAATTCGAAAAAGGGCAAAAACTGGTCATGGAGAAAGAACTGCTAGGCTTTTACCTGACCGAACACCCCCACGCAGATAAGCTGGCTCAATTGGGCCAGCTGGTAACGCATCGGATCAGCGAGTTGCCTTCCGGTAACCTGTCCGGGATGAAAGTGACTGTGGGCGGGATTGTAGAAACGGTGCGCAACGTGACCACCAAAAACAGTAACCAGCCCATGTGCTTTGCCAAAATTGTCGACTCCGGTAAAAGTATTGAAGCGGTGGTTTTCCCTAAAGTGTATGCTGCCTCAGCTAGTATTTGGCAGGTTGATAAGGTAGTTATTATTTCCGGCAAAGTAGAAATGCGGGAAGTGGCCCAGGAAGAGGAAGAAAACAAAAGCGAGGCTGATATTACCGTTATTGTAGATTCAGCGGTAGAATTTACCGGTCCCGATACTCAACTACCACAACCGGTTGGCCGTAATTTCCATGAGCCCCCGCCAATAAAACTCCAGCCTGCAATTACAATCGAGGTACCGGCCGGTTTACCCTCGGCCAAGCTGGTCAGCTTAAACGGCTTACTGACCGAACACAAAGGTAAAACTCCGGCCAACCTGGAATTTCTTAAAAACGGGACCTCCAAGATTTTACCTCTGCCGTACGGCTTAAATTGGAGTGAAGAACTGGAGCAACAGATCCAAGCCTTGCTCAAAAGCTGATTTGAGGGTAAAATTGCCATATGGCTATTGGTATTACTATTAAAGGTACCCCCGTGCACGTGGGCGATATCATCCGGGTGCACTTACGCGTGGTGGAAGGAGAAAAGGAACGGATCCAGGTATTTGAGGGTTTGATCATATCTATTAAAGGCCGGGCAGAGAATAAAATGTTCACCTTACGCAAAATAGCTGTAGGTGGTATTGGCGTAGAAAGAATCTTAGCAGTTAATTCACCCTGGATTTCCAAAGTGGAAGTCAAAAAGACCGGTCAGGTGCGCCGGTCAAAGTTATATTACGTGCGCTACAAATCTGTGCGTCAGGTATCCCAGATTACCCACCAAAACCAATAAACATGGCTAAAGGAATTACTACTGAAGGGTTTAGACCCGATCCGGAACCCCGGCGGATGCCGCAAAGCCCAGATGACTTCAGGTTTCTGCATCCTCTGGCTGAGTCAGGTATTGTCGAATTGGATGGTGTGACCTGGAAAGTTTGTCAGGACGATTCCGATCCCGGGGCAACTGTACTGGTCGCTCTAAGTCAGTACTTGAAACTAAACTAAACGGCATGACAATTAAGGAACAGGGTTTGGCAGCAAGAACGGTAGCCGAAGAGGCTACTATTGTACTTTATTACATCCCGGGAACTTTTGAGGCTGAAGTTGTTTATGCCAAAGAGGGGTATGGCTATGACCAGTTGAGAGTTGCCAATGCGGTGGCGAGAATGTATGACAGAATGAACAACGGGTTAAACTTAGTTGTCATTTCGGTTTGTAAACCCGCTAACTAAGCCTATGCTAGGTGAGCTCTCCCTTATTTCTTCTGAAGAAATGCCCCTCGGTTGCTACCAGGTATATAAAACTCTGGCCGTTCTGGGTGAAGGTGTGCACACTCTGGCCAGGGACCAGCTAACTTTACTGCTGGACAGGGAAGGCTTGGCTGGTGATTTCATCGCTATGGGTTTACTCAGAGTTGAAAGCCGAAAAGGTACGGCCTTGGCTTTTGAGATTCACCCTCAAGAACTTGCCGAAATCACCCAGCGCCTCCAAGACCTGGTTTAATTGGATCCGGAAAGTGACTGAAAACTACCAGTACCACCTCGGTAATAATTACAGATCTAATGAGAGTGTTGGCTAACTTTTAAATTTGATTTTAAATTCTACCAGGTGTATATTGGCGACTAAATGTCAATTGAATTTGGACCAAGCCCGATAAAAGCACTGATCGAGGTACAAGCAGGTATTCAATCCGAAGCAGAGCGCCTATCAGCTAAATCCAGGGCCTATTTTCAAAAACACCCTGAGGCATTGGTAGCCATAGGGGCCGAACACTCTGATGGAGCAACAAATTTACGGATGGCAGGAGTTTATTCCCAGACGGCCGAACAAATTGGAGCTGTTCTACTTCAACATAATCGAGATTTGGTGAGAGCCACGAACCCATTTTTTTCTAAACTAAGTGACGAAGAAGTAGATAAAATCATTCAAAGAGTACGATGATGACTGAATGTTTGATTAACTCTTGATAACTTATTGTTTCTCTTTCAAATATTTCCCCCGCGGTAAACCAAAGCAAGTAATGAAGATGAGCGTCGGATGATAGACAAATATGATATAAAGAGGGCAGAGATTAAGGAGGTGAGTCATCTGGCCGATTTTAAAGTAGGAAAAGTCACTCATTATTACGACAAAATTAAAGTTGCAGTAGTGGATTTAAGCGCCAGTATGCATGTG
>JAUSIY010000020.1 GCA_030647735.1 bacterium | reverse complement strand
TGGCTTCGTCCCCACCCACCCCGGGCCGGGCTTCTAAAATCACACTGTTGAAATCTTCGGCCTGGTCAAGACTGATTATTTCTGCCGGTTCAGTCAAAGCTTTCTCCAGTTGGACTTTTTGAGATTCCAGTTCCACAAGTTCTTTCCGGGCTTCTTCAACCATAGTGGAGTCCGTCAACAGTTCCTGCGTTTGAGCAATTTTATTTTGGAGCTGAGCTAATTCCTGCTCCAGATAGTGGCGCGATTGATCCATGATCTACTCTTGAGTTCTGACTCTATCCAGCATTTCTTTGAGTGATTTGGGCCGTTTGGCCTCTTCTTCATCTTCCTGTTTCTTTTTCATCACCTTTTTCAATTTCTTGGATACAAGTTTGACTCCGCCGTGAGCCTGCTGTTTCTGTTGGAATTTCTCGACCCGACCCAAAGTATCGACAAAGCGCATTTCTCCGGTAAAGAAAGGGTGACATTTAGAACAGATTTCCACTTCAATTTTGGCCTTGGTAGAGCCGACGGTAAAAGTGTTGCCACAGGCACAAATAACTTGGGCCTCCGGAAACCACGTAGGATGAGTATTGGCTTTCATGCGAGGCTCAATTATACCAAAAACCTACTTCAATAGTTCAGTCGCCTTCTCCAACTGCGGATCCGTGACTATCTGGGCACTGTCAGTGGCCGTGTCTGAGGCCACTTCAATATCCGGAAGAATGCCTACTTTATCAATCCATTCTCCGTTGGGGCGCAGCCATTTGGCAATGGTCACATGAATCCCTGATCCGTCACTGAAATCATCCGGTTGCTGTACACTTCCCTTACCGAAACTCTTGGCTCCGACTATCTGAGCCCGGCGGTGGTCCCGTAAGGCGCCGGCCATGATTTCGGCAGCTGACGCTGAGCCTTCGTTAACCAGCACAACCAGTTTGGTTTTCAATAGCTGCCCGTTGCGACTGACTTTTAAATCTACCTTGGTGCCATCTCCGAATTGCTGGGAGACGATCAGTTTACCGGCCTGTAAGAACTCCCCGGCCAAGTACACCGAGCCTTCCAGATACCCCCCGGGGTTATTGCGTAAGTCTAAAATGATACCGCGAAAACCGGGGGTGGATTTTATTTTGGTCAGAATGGCACTAACTGCCTCTGTCCATTCTTCCTGGGTCCGGTCCCCGAAGCGGTTGAGCTTCAAATGGGCAATGGTGTCATCGGCAATGAATTCCACACTGGCACTCTTGACTACAATGGTGTCCCGTACTAGGGTGATATCAAAGGGCTTTGGCTGGTTTGTCCGCCATAAAGTCAGAATTACCGGCTGGCCCTTGGGTCCTCTGATCAAGTTAACTGCTTCCGGAATGGTCAGCCCGTCGGTATCTTGATCAATTTTCTTTTTTTCATCTTTAATATGCAAAATTAAATCCCCGGGTTTAACTCCGGCCAGATCTGCCGGGGTACCGGCCAAAGGAGAAATGACCGCCAAGCGGTTATCCTTAAAACCTAACTGAATTCCCACTCCTTCAAAGGAACCGTTTAAGTCCTGCTTGGCTTCTTCATTCTGTTTTTTGGGCAGATAAACGGTGTAGGGATCACCCAAACTGTTCACCATCCCGGAGATTGCCCCGTCCACCATTTTTTTGGGATCTAATGCGGATTTGTCAACGTATTCAGCAGCCAGCTTATCCCACACTATCCAAAACTGATTGAAGTCCACTTCCCGGACCATCTGCGGAGATTTATTTAACACTACCGCCGGACGGTAGTTGCGAAAGCTCAGCTGTAACTGCTTTTGGCCCAAAAGGTATCCGGCGTAACCACAGCCAATTCCAATGGCAACTATCAGGATTAGCAGTCGGATTTTTCTTAAACTCATCAGTATATCTTACAACCCGGAAACGAAAGGCAGTAGACCCAAATGTCGGGCTCTTTTGATCTCCCGGGCCAAACGGCGTTGGTGCTTAGCACAAATACCACTACGATCCCGTCCGATAATTCTGGCCCGTTCGGAAATATAGCGGGACAGCACGGCTACATCTTTGTAACTAGGCTCAGTATCTTCTTTGCAAAAAGGACAGTTTTTGGCAACTTTAATGATGCGTTTACGTTTAGGAATTGGCATAGGTAAATTTATTAAAAGGGAATATCGTCAGCAACTTCCTGAGCGGTTTCTTCTTTCTCTTTCTCTTTCTCCCCGACTTCATCCTTTTCTTTTCTAGATTTGGCCTTGGGAGCGACTGGTTCCATGGGAGCTTCGACCGCCGGAGCCCCAGTGGCATCATATGGAGCCGGCTCTTCACCTTGGCGTTTAGAATCCAGAATAATCATGTCTTCAATCACAATTTCAGTGGCCTGACGAGATTGACCATCCTGACCGGTCCACTGTCTGGTCTGCAGTCGGCCTTCAATATAAATGCGCCGACCTTTAAACAATAGCTGGGAACATAATTCTGCCAACTTGTTCCAGGCCACGATGCGGTGGAACTCAGTTTCTTCTTTCTTTTCTCCCTGATCAGTCACCCAAGTGCGGTTAGTGGCCAGACCAAAAGTACATACGGCTGTCCCCTGAGGAGTGTACCTCATCTCCGGATCCCGGGTCATGTTCCCGATCAACTGGACTTTGTTTAAACTGCGGGCTGCCATTATTTAGTTACCTTGACTAGTAGGTGCCGGACCACATCCTTGTCTACATCTAACTTCTTGGTTAATTGTACCACGGCTTGAGCCGGCAGCTCAACCACCCAAGAGAAGAACTGGGCTTCGGAAATTTTCTGCATCGGGTAGGCCAACTGCTTTTTACCCATTTCAATCATCCGACCAGCCTTACCACCCACCGCAGTAATCACTTTCTCAACCTTCTCACCAACGTCTATTTTTTGACTGATCACGGTCAAATCGTATTTTTGCATGAGCGTAAGTATACCAAAAATGCACTATTATTGCATTTTAAATTGTAGTGGGTATAATTTCCTGCTATGGAAAGAAGTCCTCAACGATTGATCTTGGAAGCCAAGACTAGAGTTATTGAAGCTATGGCCTTAGTAACTATGGCTATGGCAAATATGCCAGATCAGCAAAGTCCCCAAGCCGCGGACTGTGAAGGGGCCGTTAAAGACTTACTTTCTGCAAAAACGTTCTTAGAGAAAGCTGTTAACCCAACTAATACAGTGGCCGCTAAGCTCTAACCTTAAATTTAATCTTCTTAATCGCCCTCTTTAACTTCAGTCAACTTTGTCAGTGCGCTTACAGCTGCCAGTCTAAATGAAGCCATATGGTCAAATGGGCCTTTTTCTGCATGCTCCTTAGCTACAGCATCTTTCAAAAATCCAAATATAGCCGGGGTTGCAAGGGGCATTTGTCTTTCTTCTAAGCTTTCGACAGCTAAACCTATTCCGTATACCAATGTGGCTGTAGCCAAAGCCCGTTCTTGTTCATCAGATAAACGCACCCTGGAAGGCAACCCTACTGCAGCCAAAACACTCCCAGCCGGGATTTTTGCAAGCTGCTCAACAAACCCAGGAAAAGCCGTAGGAGCATCCCGATAACATACCTCCCGCAAGAGAAATTCTGTAACTGCTACCTGCTCTTCACCAGACAATGCACCAAAACTTTCAATGGCTTTTCCCATTACAGATCTGAGTCCATAATTTTCCCCCAGAGAATGTAATAAATCCTTCTTCATAAAACGTTAAACCGGATCTTAGTCTAGGATAAAAGAATTGTCAACATATCCCGGTAGAAGTACTAAATTCCTACCTTAAACTCCACCACATCTCCTTCAGTCATTACATATTCCCTACCTTCAATGCGCACCTTTCCCAGTTCTCTAGCCTTAATCCACCCATCTAAATCCACGAAGTCCTGCCAGTTAATTACGTCGGCTTTGATGAAATGTTTTTCAAAGTCAGTGTGAATCACTCCAGCTGCCACCGGAGCGGTATCCCCTTTATGAATAGTCCAGGCCCGCACTTCTTTTTCTCCGGCGGTGAGAAATGTTTGCAATCCTAAAATCTGATATGCCTGCTGCACCAGAGTTTCTAACCCCGAATTGGTTAATCCTAAAGAACTTAAATATTCTTCTTGCTCTATGTCTGATAACCCGGCGAGCTCTGCCTCCATCTTGGCGCTGATGCGGATCCCCTCACCCAGTAGTTTGTCTTCATCAACATTTAAGACTTTTAAAATTGGCTTGGAAGTCAACAGGCCCATTTGTTTTACCAATAACTTTTCTTCGTCTGTAAAAGTAAGTTCTAAAACAGTTTTGCCTTGGGCGAGTTCTTGATAAATCCTGGATGCTAAATCGGCCCTGACTTTATCCTTACGGTTGTCTTTAATTTTCTCCAAAGTTTGCATATCGGCCAAAATCAGTTCGGCCAGCAGCACTTCATAATCTGAGTTTGGATCAGTCGAACCAGCCCGGATGATGTTTTCATCGCTGAAATCCCGAAGAACCATGGCAATAGCGTCAACTTCTCTGATATGGGCCAAGAATTTATTACCCAGCCCTTCTCCTAAACTGGCCCCTTTGACCAGTCCGGCAATATCGACAAACTTCACTGTAGCCGGAACCAAAGGGGCGTTGCCCACAACAGCGGAAAGTTTAGCCAGTCTCTCGTCAGGAACAGGGACTACCCCCACGTTGGGCTCGATGGTAGCAAACGGATAATTAGCCGCCAAAGCAGCTTGCTTTTTCAAAAGCGCATTAAAGAGAGTGCTTTTACCAACGTTTGGCAAACCAACTATACCAATTTCCATGAGCGAATTTTACCATGCAACCCCTCTTCTCATTTGTAATCATCTTCTCTCAAATCTCTGGCTGCCATAGTGTATTCACCGGTCTTTGTACCCATTCCCCCATTGTCAGGGCCACCAAACTCACCATCTTCGTATTGTTCAGTATTTCGGCTACCCGCAACCTTTACTTTAAAGCTGGAACCTCCGCATACTAGAGGTAACCCCAGTTCTTTCAGCAATCCTGACACAGCTCCCATGTTCATGTATTTTGTCATTTGTCTTCTGTCATATGGTGTGTATATAGGTTCTAAAAATAGAGCTGGTTCTCGCTTTGGCAGGATCTTTCTCACAACCTTAGTCACCCGCCGAGCAACAATTGCTTCCAGAAATCTATCAGTCGACCTGTTAAATATTCTCAATCTTTCATCTTCGCTCCCGGCAGAGTCGAACTCGGAGAGAATCTCATCGGGGAGTTTACTTTTATCTACCAAAATACAAATTTTTGTCATAGCGTCTGCCGGATATGCCGCCAGTGTGTCACTCCCATTCCAATATTTTTGGCAAGACTGAGCTCCAATTGGGTACCTACCAATAGTCAGCCCAACTAACGGATTATCAGTAAAAATGAATAGTAAGTTTCTCTCTCTTGCTACTTCACTAGTCCCCCCAATTAGGTCTTTCACACCATCAATCTCTGCTTCAATGATCGTCCCTTCAAAGTACTTTCGGCAAGATTCCAAAGTGGCCGCCAAAGATGGCGTTGCGTCTGGATTTCCACCAACAACGGTCAGTCTGTCAAACGCAATTGCTTCAGGAGATAAAGTTGTCAGCTTAATCATGTTCACTGTGTTTTTTAAGTGGTCCAAGGCAGCATAGAGCTCTTTGAGTGAGCTGGTGTCAGTTACTCCTATATCTCTGCATATATCTGCAAAGTTAGTTGAGCCCATTAGTTTGCTTAGCATTTGACTCAATTCTGTCCCTTTCTTGGAAATATCTATAGCTGAAGCGTCGATACCTAAATTGTTTCGATCGAGAAAAGTTTGTAATTTGACATCAAGCACTTTGGGAGAACAGCTGGCAATCAAATTTATTTTCCTGTAGGCTTCTACTTTTTTCTGCCAGTCTAATCCTAAACTTCGTCGGATTGTCTCCATTAACTCCGCAAATCTACTAAGATCGCCAATCGCCGGCTCCTCTATGGCGGACCTTCTCTTATCTATTCTAGCCAAGAGTTTCTGGTGTTCATCTAACGCTCCCTCTTTGGCTAGCTGGGTGATTATTTTTTCTTCGTCTAATGTTAAGTCTAACCGCCTTATCTTGGCAATTTCATCTTGCGCCTCTTCATAAGTTCCGATATTAAATATGCCCGCCCGGTGCAGTCTCGAG